>NZ_JBHTND010000004.1:0-206257 GCF_042679825.1 Methylobacterium marchantiae
CCGGGCGGCACCACGGCGGCGGCCCTCGCCGTGCTCATGCGCGAGGGCGGCGTGCCGGACCTGATGCGCGAGGCGGTCGCGGCCGCGAAGCGGCGCGCGGGCGAGCTCGCCGGCTGAGCCGCCCCCTAACCGATCCGCCTGCGCAACCTACATGGTAGGGAACAGACACGAGGATCGAACGACCATGGCGAACACCAGAGGTGCGAAGCCCAGGGGCCAGAGCGATGCCGGCGGGACCGACATCGCCGTTGCCGTCGCCCCGCAGCAATCCCCCCGCGAGGCGGCCGTGGAGGCGCTGATGCGTCTCGCCGCCGTGCAGCCCTGGAACGACATCGAGATCGGCGACATCGCCCGCGAGGCCGGGCTCTCGCTCGCCGAGTTCCGCGAGCTGTTCCCCTCGAAGGGGGCCGTGCTCGGCGGCTTGTCGCGGATCATCGACCGCAAGGTGCTGGAAGGCGATTCCTCCGACCTCGCCGAGGAGCCCACCCGCGAGCGCCTGTTCGACGTGCTGATGCGCCGGCTCGACGCCATGACGCCCTACAAGGACGCCCTGCGCCGGATCTCCTACGCGCTTCGCGGCGACCCGCTCTCCCTCGTCGCCCTGAACGGCGTAGCGCTGAACTCGCACCGCTTCATGCTGGCCGCCGCCGGCATCGACACCGAGGGGCCGCTCGGCCGGATCAAGCTGCAGGGCGTGGTCATCGCCTTCGCCCGCACGGTGGAGGTCTGGCTCGACGACGACGATCCGGCCCTGGCGCGGACCATGGCACGCCTCGACAAGGAGATCCGCAACGGCGAGCGCTTCATGGAGCGCGCCGACGACGCCCGCCGCCTCACCGCACCGTTCCGCGCCATAGGCCGCTCGCTCCTCGATCGCGGCGCCCGCCAGCGCCGCGGCAAGCGGCCCGAGGACGAGGTCGACCAGCAGACGGTGTGATGGAACGCTTTCCCTCCCCCCTCTGCGGGGGAGGGTGGATGCCGGTCACGAACGAAAAGGGCCGCCCCATGGGGCGGCCCTTTCCTCGTCGAGATCGGTCGATCAGCCGCCGATGCGGTTGGCGAGGACCGCCGAATGGCCGTGCTGGTTGGCGATGTAGGGGAGCGCCTGGTTGGCGAACTCGCGGCCCTGGGCGTTGTCGCCGTTCCGCGAATACGACTCGTAGAGGCCGAGGGTGCGGGCGTCCGAACGGGCCTGCTGCTGGGCGAAGGTCCGGTCGAAGTCGCGGCCGGTGGGGGCGTTCTTGAGGCGGTCGATGCGGGCCTGGCCCTCGGGGCCGATGGCGACGCGGCGGCCGGGCTCGCCGGGGGTGTTGTCGATGATGCCGACGCCGCCGAGCACGCCGCCGACGATCTTCGAGGCGATGGTGGCCGAGATCGTCACCGGGGCGAGCACGACGCCTACGGGATTGTCGAAGCGGGTCTCGAAGGGCTGGCTGTCGGAGACGACGGTGCCGCCGGCGGTCAGCGAGGTGCCCTCGGGCAGCAGCGCCTTGGTGGTGGCCTCACGCTCGACCAGCACGTGCTTGGCATAGGCGCGGACGTTCGGGTTGCGCGACCGCTCGAGGGCGATGCGGCTCGACTCGATGCTCACGGCATCCGAACGCAGGGCGGCAGCGCGGAAGGAAGAGGTGTCGCGGGCCTCGGGGGCGTTGGCATCGAACTGGGGAGCGACGCGGATGCCGAGGGGCTCCTGGGCGAGGGCCGGGGTCGTGATCGCCGCGACGGTGAAGCCGAGGGCGGCGAGAAGCTTGGTGTTGATCATGGCGGAGGTTGTCCTCACACGCCTTTGCGGCGTTTGGTTGAACGAACGTTTCGTCCGGCATGAACGCTTCGTTAACGGGGCGGTTCCCGCGTGGAGGGCATGGCTGTGGTGCGACGCAGCATGCTTCACCTGATCGTGACTCGGCTATCGTCAGCCTTCCCACCCGACCACCTCACCCTTCGAGGCCTCTGCTACGCTCCGGCACCTCAGGATGAGGTGGTTTGGCGGGACGAGTTCTGATCACTGAGCGGCTTTGCCATTACCGGATTTCCCACACGATCACCTCATCCTGAGGTGCCGCGGAAGCGGCCTCGAAGGAGGACTCCAGAAATCACCGCGGAAGCTGGAGGGCTCCTTCGAGGCCTGCGCTGCGCTCCGGCACCTCAGGATGAGGTGGGTGGGTTGGACGCGTGCTGGGCCGCGGGACGTTTTGCCAAGTGCTTCAACGCGTCCCAATCACTGGCGATGAGAGCTTCCTTCTTGGCGCGCCCCCAGCCTTTCACCCGACGCTCGAAAGCAATGGCGTCGGTGATCCGATCGAACTCCTCGGCGTAGACAAGAACGACGGGACGCCGCTCGCTGGTATAGCCTGGGAATGTTCCGGCGTGATGCTCGCCGAGCCGCCTGTCGAGGGTCTCACCGCGAGCCGATCCGACGTAGTAACTGCCATCGGCACAGAGCAGGATGTAGACGAAGGCGGCCATCCCGAACTCCTACCCAACCACCTCATCCTGAGGTGCCCGCGGTAGCGGGCCTCGAAGGAGGGCTCCAGAACACACTGAGCGAACTGGAGGGCTCCGCCTTAGGATAAGGTGAGAGAGCAGCACGACGTCAATGCGCCTCCTCCCAATTCCCCGCCGCCTGCGCCTCCACCACCAGCGGCACGCGTAAGGTCAGCGCGGGCGCGGGCGCCTCGACCATCACCCGGCGGATGACCGGCAGGGCCTTCTCGACCTCGTCCTCGGGGGCCTCGAACACCAGTTCGTCGTGCACCTGCAGCAGCATGGTCACGTTGAGTTTTTCGGCCCGCAGCGCCTCCTCCATCCGGGTCATGGCCCGGCGGATGATGTCGGCGGCCGAGCCCTGGATCGGGGCGTTGATGGCTTGGCGCTCCACCGAGGCGCGCTCGTTCGGGTTGTTGGAGCGGATCTGCGGATAGTGGCAGACGCGGCCGAACAGAGTGGTCACGTAGCCCATGTCCCGGCAGAGCTTCTTGGTGTCGTCGATATAGGCGCGGATGCCGGGGAAGCGCTCGAAATACTGCTTGATGAAGGCGCTGGCCTCCTCGCGGCCGATGCCGAGGCGGTCGGCGAGGCCGAAGGCCGAGATGCCGTAGATGATGCCGAAATTGATGGTCTTGGCGCGGCGGCGCAGGTCCGACGTCATGTCCTTCAAGGCGACGCCGAACATGGCGCTGGCCGTGGCCGCGTGGATGTCGACGCCGTCCTCGAAAGCCTGGCGCAGCTGCGGAATGTCGGCGATGTGCGCGAGGATGCGCAGCTCGATCTGGCTGTAATCGGCCGAGATGAGCTTCCTGCCCTCCGGCGCCACGAAGGCGCGGCGGATGCGCCGGCCCTCCTCGGTGCGGATCGGGATGTTCTGCAGGTTCGGCTCGGAGGAGGAGAGCCGGCCGGTGGTGGTGGCGGCCAGCGAGAACGAGGTGTGGACCCGGTCGGTCTCGCGGTCGGCATGCTGCTGCAGCGAATCCGTATAGGTGGATTTCAGCTTGGCGAGCTGGCGCCATTCCAGGATCTTCTTCGGCAGTTCGTGGCCGGCCTGGGCGAGTTCTTCGAGCAGGGTCGCGGGCGTGGCCCATTGACCCGATGGGGTCTTCTTGGCGCCGGGCAGGCCCATCTTGCCGAACAGGATGTCGCCGATCTGCTTCGGCGACGAGACCTGGAAACGCTCGCCGGCATCCTCCTGGATCTCTTCCTCGAGCCGCACCAGGATCTGCGAGAAGTCGCCGGAGAGCCGGCTCAGCATGTTGCGGTCGACGCGGATGCCCGCCGCTTCCATCCGGGCGATGACCGGAACGAGGGGACGCTCCAGGGTCTCGTAGACGGTCACCCGCTTCTCGGCGACGAGGCGCGGTTTCATCATCCGCCACAGGCGCAGAGTCACGTCCGCATCCTCGGCGGCATAGGCGGTGGCCTTGTCCAGCGGCACCTTGTCGAAGGTGATCTTGGCCTTGCCGGTGCCGGCGACGTCCGAGAAGCTGATCGGCTGGTGGCCGAGATGACGGCGGGCGAGCTCGTCCATGCCGTGCCCGCCCTTGCCGGCATCGAGCACGTAGGAGATCAGCATTGTGTCGTCGAAGGGCGCGATCTCGATCCCGACATTCTGGCGCCGGAACACCAGCCAATCGTACTTGATGTTCTGGCCGATCTTCAGGACGCCCGGATCCTCCAGCAGCGGCTTCAGGGCTGTCAGGGCGGCATCGATCGGGATCTGGCCCGCGATGGGCGTGAACTGTCCCGTGGCCGCCTTGGCATCGCCGAACAGGTCGCTCGCCTCCGACGCCGCCACCGGCTCCACATGGGTCAGCGGGATGTAGGCCGCCCGCCCCGGCGCCACCGCGAGCGACACGCCCACGAGCCGGGCGTTGTTGGCGTCGAGGGAATCGGTCTCGGTGTCCACCGCGACGATGCCGGCCTCGCGCGCTTGCGTGATCCAGGCCTCCAGCCGGTCGAGATGGGTGATCGTCTCGTAGCCCGTCGTGTCGATCGGGTTCGTCGCCTCCGCCGCACGGATGGCGACGAGGCCGGCGGGGGTCGCCTCGGCGGGGCCGCGCGGCTTCGGGCTGCCCTCCGGCAGGTTGAGATCGGCGAAGGGATCGACCTCGCCGCCCTCCGTCGCCGCCTCGAACGGGGGCGCGTCGGTCGCGTCCGAACCCGGCAGCAGGGCGGGGTCGGGCTTCACCGTCTCCGGGTCCACATGCAGCATCGAGGCGATGCGGCGCGTCAGGGTGTTGAACTCCATCGCCTTGAGGAAGCCGACGAGCTTCTCGGGGTCGGGCGCCGGCAGGCGCAGATCGTCGAGGGCGACGGGGAGCGGCACGTCCTCGACGAGGGCCACCAGCCGGCGCGAGAGCTTCGCCTGGTCGATGCTGGCCAGAAGCGTCTCGCGGCGCTTGGGCTGCTTGATCTCGCCCGCCCGCTCCAGCAGCGCGTCGAGGCTGCCGTATTCCTTGATGAGCGCTGCCGCCGTCTTGAGGCCGATACCGGGCACGCCCGGCACGTTGTCGGAGGTGTCGCCGATGAGCGCCAGGGCATCGCCGATCTGGTTCGGCTGCAGGCCCTCCCACTTGGCGATGATGGCGTCGAGGTCGAGGTTGCGCTCGGGCCGGTGGCCGGGCTTGCCCTTCACGCCGGATTCGAAATCGTAGAATCGCACCAGCGGCCCCACGAGCTGCATGAGGTCCTTGTCGGAGGAGACGATGATGACGCCGGCGCCCCGCGCCTCGGCCTGGCGCGAATAGGTGGCGATGAGATCGTCGGCCTCGTAGCGTTCGAGCTCGATCGGCTGCAGGCCGAAGGCCCGCACCGCCTCGCGCATCAGCGGCATCTGGCGCTTGAGGTCGTCCGGCGCGTCGGGGCGGTGGCCCTTGTAATCGGGGTAGAGCTCCTTGCGGAACGAGCCCTCCGACTTGTCGAACACGATGGCCAGATGCGTCGGCTTGATCCCCGCAGCGCCGTCCTGAACGAACTGGGCGATCTTGGTGCAGAACAGCCGGATCGCCCCCGTGGGCAGTCCGTCCGAGGGCCGGGTGTTGTACTTCTGGTCCTGGTTGATCGACTGGAAATAGGCGCGGAAGATGAAGGACGACCCGTCCACCAGGATGATCTGATCGCCGGGGCCGACGGGGGCGGAAGCGCTGGTCGTCATCGGGCGGCAATGTCTCGCGAAGGGTGATTCAGGGCGGCCGCTCTCACGGGGCCGGCGGCCTGCTCAGTTCGGTGCGGCAGGCCTCGATGATCTCGGTCAGCTGGTCGTGGACGGTCTTCCAGACGTTGTCCAGCGCCAGCCGGTGATAGGCATGTCGATAGAAGTTGCCGGCATCGGCGATGTCGCGCCAGGGTATTTGGGGATGCCGCGCCTTGGTTTCCGCTCCGAGCCGCCTGCTCGCTTCGGAGATGATCTCCAGGCAGCGGACGACGGCATAGTTGGTGCGCTGATCGGCTTCGAAGGCCGCGAAGGTCATCCCGGCAGTGAAGTCGAGGGCGGCCTCGGCGTTCTCGACGATGTCCTCGCAAGCATCGCGCTCGCGCTCAGAAGACAGGGACGGCATCACGCTCCACCCGTGCCCGGACACGCTCCTTCAAGGTTTGGCGGTTCGCCACATCGACCGCCACCGGAAACAGGTCTCCGATGAAGTTGCAGAGACCGACATAGCCGTAGACGTCGAGCCCAAGACCCTCGTCGAGGTCGATGACGATGTCGACATCGCTACCGGGATGGGTATCCCCGCGCGCGACCGAACCGAACAGGGCCGCGTGACGGACGCCGCGCCGCTGCAACTCGCCTTCATGGGCGCGAAGAATGTCGATGGCCGTCCGGGAATCCATATCGCGACGTTAGCGCAAGACCATCGCCTGCTGAAGTGGCCGTGAGCGGCCGCGAGAGAGGATGGTTTCGAGAGGACGGGTGCAAGTGTCGCGCGCCGGAACTGGCGATTCCGGGTGGCGTTTCAGCTTCGTCTCCCACAGCTTCGGATTCCCGCCGCATGATCCCGGTCCGCCCTTCGACCTGCCTTGCCCTGACCCTCGCTTTCTCCGCCGCCCCGCTGCCGGTCCTCGCCCAGGCGCTGCAGAACCCCGGCACCGCGACGATCGAGGCGCATGTGGTCAAGGCCGCGCCGCTGGAGGCGACGCCGGAGCGGATCGCAGGGCTCAAACTGCCCGCGGGCTTCAAGATCGAGGCCTTCGCCCGCGATCTCGGCGCGCCCCGCGTCATCGTCGTGGCCCCGGACGGGGCGCTCTATGTCAGCGACCGCGAGGCCGGCACGGTCACGCGTATCGATGCGGCCGACCCGACCAAGCGGCAGGTCGTCCTGAACAAGCCGGACGTGCACGGCCTCGCCATCCATGACGGCACCCTGTTCTACGTGACGGTGAAGGAGATCTTCTCGGCGCCGATGAAGGCCGACGGCAGCCTCGGATCGGAGACGAAACTGGTCTCCGATCTGCCCGATGCCGGCCAGCACCCCAACCGCACCATCGGCTTCGGGCCGGACGGGTGGCTCTATGCGAGCCTCGGCTCCACCTGCAACGAGTGCGAGGAGCGCAACCCCGAGAACGCCACCATGGTCCGGATGAAGCCGGACGGGTCGGGCCGCGAGATCGTCGCCTCGGGCCTGCGCAACACCATCGGATTCGCCTGGGAGCCCGGCACCAAGGCCCTCTACGGCTGGGACGACGGCGTCGACTGGCTCGGCGACAACGAGACGCCGGAGGAACTCAACCGGATCGAGAAGGGCAAGAAATACGGCTGGCCCTACATCTTCGGTGCCGGGATCAAGAACCTCTACCGCGAAGTCCCGAAGAGCTCCCTGGAGCAGTGGGACAAGGACAGCGAGCGCCCGGTTCTCACCTGGACGGCCCATGCCTCCTCGATGCAGTTCACCTTCTACGACGGGGCGCAATTCCCGGCCGAGTACAAGGGCGACGCCTTCGTCACCATGCACGGTTCGTGGAATCGCAAGCCGCCGAGTGGCTACGAGGTTCTGCGCGTGCATTTCGAGAACGGACAGCCGAAGACCATCATCCCCTTCGTGTCGGGCTTCCTCACCGAGGGCGGCCCGAGCGGCTGGTCGCGCTTCGCCCGGCCCTTCGGACTGGCGGTGGCCAAGGACGGAAGCCTCTATCTCGGCGACGACCAGCACGGCATCGTCTATCGGATCAGCTACAAGGGCTGACCCGCTGTCTAACGATTAAGAAGTACAGGAATGAACTGATTTTTCTGTATTTGCAGATCGACCTCAACGTTTGCTCGTTCCTTTGCCGACGTAACAGGGAAGTAATTTTTATCCGGCGGCAGGGATATTGCTATGATCAGTGTATGAGTATCAGTTCTGCCGCCGTCCAATACCAAATTGAACGTTCCAATTGTTGTGCTTCTTGCTAGAGAGCTAAGAAGGACGGCAGGACTTGCTGAACCATTGAATGTTGTTGTAAATGTTATAGTATCGGCGAATAATACGGTTTTATCCTTTGCGTTCTCGCTTAATAAGAGTGTTTCGTTTAATCCAAAAAATGTATCTAATACTTCTCGTATACCGATATTGCCTGTTATCGGATACGCATAATTCACTTGGTTTGTGGGCTTTGCGCATTCCTCTCCTTTTAAGTATAGCTCTTTGATCGTTTTTACTATTCTGAAGTTTCTGATATTCTTTCTTGTCCTATCGGATGAGCCTTTAAGACTCAATGCATCAGAGTTATTTGCAATGATAGATAAGATCCCTAATTCTGTAGAAATCTTATTTGTTTCTGTCATGTCAAACGTAAAATCTAAAGCTATAGCTGTTCCATCATACTTGTCTAAGAGTTTTGAAAGTTCAGGTTCGATTTTATCGTATGGTAAATTCTTCAACGATGCCGGGTTTTCGTTCAGTATTTTTAGTATTTTGTCCGCATTGCGAAAATTTTTTCGTTTAATAAAATCAATAAGTATGTCATTTACTGCATAAAACGCTTCGCATCGTATCTTATTAGCTATTTCAAGTGTAGTTACGCCGGTAACGTCTTCTGGAACAGGATGAATTGAGCAAGCAGCTGTAGCTGCTGCTAAGAAAACTGAGTACGCAATAGCCAATGAAGATCTATATATGCGCATAATTTTTGAAATCCGAATAAAGGCTTCACAAAACTTATTTACCTCAATGTCGGCGGTGTCAGTTGTAAAAATACAACTTTTAGAAAAATACAACTTTATGTGATATCAAGCTAAGCGCAGTTGCTCAGCTCGCGGCGCCCACCGTGTCGGCCATCCGTGCGTCGCGGGTGCCGAGGGGCTGTTCCCGTCCGATCTTGGTGTCGATCTCGGTCTGGTGCTCCATCTCGGCGTTGATCTCGGCGCCGACGAGGACGATCGTGGTGGAGATCCAGATCCAGGTCATGAAGCCGACGACGGCGCCGAGGGACCCGTAGGTCTCGTTGTACTTGCCGAAATTCGAGACGTACCAGGAGAAGCCGAGAGAGCCGACGAGCCAGAGCACGCCGGCGCTGGCGCTGCCCCAGGTCACCCAGCGCCAGCGCGGCGCATCGCGACTCGGGCCGTAGCGGTAGAGCAGGGCGAGGCCGCCGAGCACCGCGAGCAGCAGGACTGGCCAGCGCAGGAGCGAGATGTACCAGGCCTCCGCGCTGAGCCCGACGACGTTGATCACCGCCGGCACCACGACGATGCCCACCAGCGCGAGCACGATGAAGAGCAGCGCCCCGCCCGTGAAGGCGAGCGAGCGCAGGTTGAGCCAGAAGAAATTGCGGGTCTCGCGCTCCTCGTAGACGATGTTGAGCGCCTGGAAGACCGCCTTCATCCCGCCATTGGCGCTCCAGATCGAGAGGGCGAGGCCGGTGAAGAAGGTGAAGCCCAGAGCCGTGTCGCCCTTGGCGGCAATCCGCTTCACCTGCTCGCCGATGATGTCGAGGGCCCCGGACGGGATCACACCCTGCAGGGTCTGGAGGTGATCGTTGATGGTCGCCACGTCCGCCACCAATCCGTAGCAGGAGACCAGGGCGGCGATGGCCGGGAAGATCGCCAGAAGGACGTAGAAGGTCACGCCCGCGGCGACCGAGACGATGTTGTTCTCGCCGATATCGTGGAAGACGCGCATGCCGATGTCCTTCCAGCCCGAGGCGGGGATCTCGGAGGGGCTTGCGGCCTGTCGTCCACGTTCCGGCTCCGTCCTCGCCACGTGCCTGGCATCCGCGCCTCCGTGGGACGGCGATGGTTCGCTGGTTCGCGGCACCGACGGTTCGGTGCGGGCGGAGCCTTCCGCGCCTTTTCTCGGGAGGACGAGGACGCCGATGAGCGCCGTGACGAGACCGATCGTCCACAGCGTCGAGCCCGCCTGCTCGGGAGACTTCACCGCTGCCGGCTGATGATGTGGCTCGGCCATCGATGATCCGCCCGCGTCGCTAAAAAGTGAATACACTTCACATCGACAACCTTCCGGTCCTTCGAGAGTTTCATGGAGTCGCGAGGGTTTTGGAGCCGCGAAGGTTTTGCCGGCTCACGAGATAGACCTGTCGCGATCGGAATCGCCCGTCGGGCGGCGATCCGGGCGAGGTTTCGGCGCGGGGCGTGCCTTCAGGCACGGACTTTAAACCGATCTGCGGCTATGCGGGGTTCGCAAAAGTGGTCACCGGCGTTGCGTCGGTAACCTGCGACACACCAAGGAGCTAAGCAGCGTGAAGCGTTGGCGTGCCAACGCGAACCTGCTTAGGAGGCGCCATTCGGTGCTTGCCCTCGGCCGCCGTTGCCCTCACCGTTTTTACGAAACACTCCCCGCGAAACACTCCCGCGAAGCACTCTCGAACGAGGATACGACAGCCCCGTGCCGCATGCGACCGAGCTGATTGCCATCATCGCCCTGGGCCTCGTTCTGGCCTTCGCCTGCGGGATGCTCGCCCAGCGCCTGCGGCTGCCGCCCCTCGTCGGCTATCTCCTCGCCGGCGTCCTCGTCGGCCCCTACACGCCCGGCTTCGTCGGCAACAGCGAACTGGCGAGCCAGCTCGCCGAGATCGGCGTGATCCTGCTGATGTTCGGGGTGGGACTGCATTTCTCGATCAAGGACCTGATGGCGGTGCGCACCATCGCCCTGCCGGGCGCCATCGTGCAGATCGTCGCCGCCACCGCCATGGGCGGCCTGCTGGCGCATCTGTGGGGATGGGGCATCGGGGCGGGCCTCGTCTTCGGCCTCGCCCTCTCGGTGGCGAGTACCGTGGTGCTGCTGCGGGCGCTGGAGGAGCGCCAGCTCCTCGACAGCGACAAGGGCCGCATCGCGGTGGGCTGGCTCATCGTCGAGGATCTGGCGATGGTCCTCGCTTTGGTCCTGCTGCCGGCCCTCGCGCCCTCCCTCGGGGGAACCGGCGACGGCGCGGCGCACCATGTCGGCGACGGCAACATCTGGCTCACCCTGGCGCTGACCCTGGCCAAGGTCGCCGTCTTCACCCTGGTCATGCTGGTGGGCGGACGCCGCGTCGTGCCCTGGCTCCTCGATCAGGCGGCCCGGACCGGCTCGCGCGAACTCTTCACCCTGGCGGTGCTCGCCCTGGCGCTCGGCATCGCCTTCGGCTCGGCCGAGCTGTTCGGCGTGTCCTTCGCGCTCGGCGCGTTCTTCGCCGGCATGGTGCTCGCCGAATCCGACCTGAGCCATCAGGCGGCCGCCGATTCCCTGCCGCTGCAGGACGCGTTCGCGGTGCTGTTCTTCGTCTCGGTGGGCATGCTGTTCGATCCCGGCATCGTCCTGCGCGAGCCGCTCTCGGTGCTCGCCGTCCTCGGCATCATCCTGCTCGGCAAGTCGGTGGCCGCCGTGGCGATCGTCCTGGCCTTCAAGCACCCGCTCGGCACCGCCCTCACCATCGCGGCGAGCCTCGCGCAGATCGGCGAATTCTCCTTCATCCTCGTCAGCCTCGGCCTGTCCCTGAAGCTGCTCCCCACCGAGGGGCGCGACCTGATCCTGGGCGGCGCCATCCTCTCCATCACCCTCAACCCGCTCTTCTTCGTCCTGGCGGACCGGGCGACGCGCTACTTCGCCGAGCGGCCGGACCTCGCCGCACGGTTCGAGCGGCGCGGCGCGGCGGAGACGGCCGTCACCGAGGCGCCCAAGCCCCATCGCGGACACGCCATCGTGGTCGGCTACGGCCGGGTCGGCAGCACCATCGCCAAGGCCTTCGCCGCCTGGGACCTTCCCTATCTGGTGGTCGACCGCGACCGCCGCCGCGTCCTCGATCTGCGCAAGGACGGGATCGAGGCGGTGTTCGGGGACGCCACCGCGCCGGGCATCCTCGAAGCCGCCGATATCGGCGAGGCGCGCCTCATCGTCATCGCGTCTCCCGAGGCGCATACCGCGCGGCGCCTCGTCGAACTCGCCCGCGAGGCCAATCCCGGCATCGACACCCTGGTGCGCACCCATAACGACGGCGAGCGCCATTATTTCGAGGAGCAGGGCGTCGGCCTCGTCCTCATGGCCGAGCGCGAACTTGCCTTCGGCATGACGCTCTACGCCCTGCGCAGCCTCGGGCTGAAGGAAGGCGAAGCGCGCATCTTCGTCGACAGCACCCGCGTGGAAAGCCGCTCCGCTCCGGTGGAGGCCGAGATCGACCATGGCGCGCCGGAATTGCGGCCGCACAAGACGGGCGTGGTGGAGAGCTGAGTCACGCCGCCAGTTCCCGTGCGAGCGCGCCGACCCGTTTCAGGTCGTCGACGAAGGCCAGATAGGCCTCCTCCTTCGCCTCGTCGGGCAGGCGCAGGAGATACGAGGGATGCACGGTGATGAAGCCCTCGAAGGCCTTGCCGAACGAGGCCGGGCCGCGCGCCCGCGTGATCGGGATCGCCTTGCCGGTGAGCGACAGGACGGCGGTCGCGCCCAGGGCGACGACGAGCTTCGGCGCCACGAAATCCAGTTCGCGGTCGAGCCACCAGCGATAGTGGCTCACTTCGCCGGCGGTGGGCTTCTGGTGGATGCGGCGCTTGCCGCGCTCCTCGAACTTGAAGTGCTTGACCGCATTCGTGAGGTAGGCCTCGTTCCGCACGATCCCCGCATCGGCCATGGCGCGCGACAGGAGCTGCCCGGCCGGCCCCACGAAGGGGCGGCCCTGCCGGTCCTCCTGATCGCCGGGCTGCTCGCCGACGAAGGCGATCGTCGCACCCGCGGGACCCTCGCCGAGGACGGCCTGCGTTGCCCCCGGAACCAGCGGCTCCGAGCGCCGGATGATGGCGTTGAGTTCGTCGAGGGAGACCGGATCCTGGTCGGTCATCGCCGCGACGGCCTTGGCGGGGTTTCGCTTGATCGGCATCTGCGGCTCCCTCTCGATCATGGCCTCGGTGCGGGCCGCCGCGGCGCGGACGAGACCGGGGATCGCCGCGGTCTCGGGCATGTTGCGCCAGTACTTCTTCGGCATCTCCGCCCGCATGGCGGCGAGGTTGGTGCGGGCCGGGTTGAAGGTGCTCTCGTAATAGTCGCGCCAGCCGGCCTCGAACCCGTCGGCCTCGGGCGCGTCCTCGCGACGTCCGGGCGGGCCGAAGGTGAGGGCGGCGCCGTCCCAATGGGCGGACCCGTCCGGCGTCAGGATCGACCAGTTCAGCGACCGGAACCGCGAGACGAAGAACGTGCTCGCCGCCTGCAGGATGTGATGGTCCGGCTCGAACCAGGCGACGAAGCGCTCGGCCCCCTCCACCTCGGTCCGGCGGAAGCGCAGGAAGGCGTGCATCTTGTGCAGGTCGCGGGCAATGGCCTTGCGCATCCGGTCGAGGCGATGGACCAGCGGATCGCTCCCCACCTCCAGCAATTCGCGCTCGCCGTGGGTGATGCGCCAGATCAGTCGGTAGAGGAGGGCGTAGCGCTCGGGGTCGCGGTGCGGCACCACCATGCGGATCAGGTCGGCCACCGGCCGCGGCAGGCTTAGCGGCGCATCGGAGCCGGATTCCGGCTGGGAGACCTGTCCGAACAGGCCGGGGGCCTGCCCGATGGACCAGACTACTTTATCGGGCGGGACCGATGCCGCTGCGAGCCGGCGCACGGCGGCACGAAAGCCGTCGAGATCGGCGCCTTCGCGGAGGGAGACCGTCTGGAGTGATCCACCCGACCTTTCCCCCTCTGCGGGGGAGGGTGGCCCTCGCGTGAGAGAGGGTCGGGAGAGGGGAGCGCGTTGTCCGGAGAGGTCGTCCCCGCTCCCGCCTGCTCCGCAGGCACCCTCCCCCGCAGAGGGGGAAGGGTGGTGCTCACCATCGCGGTCCATCAGAACAGGCTCAGCTGCCGCGCCGGCTCCGCGAGCTTGGTCCGCAGATCGAGCCGGTCGGTGCCGCCGGGCCCCGGGTGGTAATCGGCGGCGATGAGGAAGGGGCGGGCGCGCTTGAGGCCGGAGGTGAGGCGGGCGACGTCGTCGAGGCGCAGCCGCGTATGCCGGCGTGCCGTCACGATCTTGTCGACGGCACGGGCACCGAGGCCCGGCACCCGCAGCAGCATCTCCCGGTCGGCCGCGTTCACGTCCACGGGAAAGCGGCCCCGGTTCTTGAGCGCCCAGGCGAGCTTCGGATCGATGTCGAGGGAGAACATGCCGTCCTCGGCCGCATCCGCCACGTCGTCGGCGGAGAAGTCGTAGTACCGGATCAGCCAATCGGCCTGATAGAGCCGGTGCTCGCGCTGGAGCGGCGGCGATTTCAGCGGCAGGATGGTGGAGCCGTCGGGGATCGGGCTGAAGGCCGAGTAATAGACCCGCTTGAGGTTGAACGAACCGTAGAGATGGGCGCTCTTGCGGATCAGAGCCTCGTCCGTGGTCGCATCCGCGCCGACGATGACCTGCGTCGACTGGCCGGCGGGCGAGAAGCGGCGCTTCTCGGCCTTGGCCTCGGTGATCCGCGCGCCGATCTGCTTCATCGCGTTCTGGATGACCGGCCCGTTCTTCTCGGGCGCCAGCCGGTGCAGGCTGGCATCGGTGGGGAGTTCGAGATTGATCGAGAGCCGGTCGGCGTAGAGGCCGGCCTCCTCCACGAGCCACGGGCTCGCCTCCGGAATCGACTTGAGGTGGATGTAGCCGCGAAAGCCGTGGTCGCGCCGCAGGCTCTTCGCCACCCGCGTCAGCAGTTCCATCGTGTGGTCGGGCGATTTGATGATGCCGGACGAGAGGAACAGCCCCTCGATGTAGTTGCGCTTGTAGAACTCCACCGTGAGGGTCACGACCTCCTCGACGCTGAACTTGGCGCGCTGGACGTTGGAGGAGCGCCGGTTCACGCAATAGGCGCAGTCGAACAGGCAATAGTTCGTCAGCAGGATCTTCAGGAGCGAGATGCAGCGCCCGTCCGGCGTGTAGGCGTGGCAGATGCCGGCCCCGGTGGTCGAGCCGAGTTCGCCCTTCCCCGCGACGCGTTTCGGCGCCCCCGACGACGAGCAGGAGGCATCGTATTTCGCGGCATCGGCCAGGATGCGCAGCTTCTTGGCGAGGGTCTCGTCCATGACAGGGACATGCGCGTCGTTCGTGTTTCGTTCAAGTTTTTGTCGGGTCCGGTCGGAAATGTCGCAGCGTGCGGTGTCTCCGCTCCCGCACGCGACGAGAGGGGGTCGCACGACTTGCCTCCATCACCGGTCGAGACCGTCCTCCTCGTCCGGATCCGCATCGATCGTCGTCTTCGCCAAGCCATACGAGAATCCGGCCCGCGCCATGGCGGCGATGTCCTTGTCGCGGTGGGCGGCGCGGGTGCCGGGGCGCCGGAACGGGCCGAGCCGGCGGCGCCTGGCATAGGCGCGCGCCGCCGCCTCTTCGGCATCCGTGCCTTCCTCCTCGGCCTTGTCGCGCTCGGTCTCGAGGGTCTCGGCGATCAGCGTCCGGTCGACGCCCTTGGCGGCGAGCTTGGCGGACAGGCCGCGTGCGGAGGTGCCGCGCCGGCGCAGGGTTGCCGCCCGCGCGGCGGTGAAGCGGGCATCGTCCACGAGGCCGGACGAGCGGGCGCGCTCCACGATGGTCGCGATCGTCTCGGCGAAGGCGGCCGGATCCTCGTCCCGAAGCCGGCACCTTTTGGCGACGCGCCGCTCCAGAACCTGGCGCAGCATCGCCACCGAGGCGCTGTAGCGCTCCAGATAGTGCAGGGCGACCCGCTCCAGATAGGTCGCCGTCACCGGCGGCGTGGGCTTTGCTTGGGAAGGCTTCGCTCCCGAGGGGTCGTCCCTGGAGGAGGATGCGGAACGCCGCCCCGCAACGTTTCGAGCGCTCATCGGTTCATCACGCTTCGGACAGGTTTCAGGATCATGAGGCCCCTCGTCTCGACCGAGAACCGGTTGCCTGTCTTACCCCGAGAGGACGCATGCATGTCATGCCGGCATTCCTCCTGAAGCGCGAATGGCTCCTCGTCGTGCTCGGCCTCGGCTTCGCCGTGCTCGCGGCCGCCGTGGTCTACCTGTCGCGTCCGACGGCGCTCACCGTGGCGGTCGGTCCCCGCGACGGGGCCGAGGCGCAACTGCTCGAAACCTATGCCCAGGCCCTGCACCGGGCGCGCGAGGACGTCCGGCTGAACGTCGTGACCTATGACGACGTCCGCGACAGCGCCGCGGCGCTCCAGGCCGGGCGCGCCGATCTCGCCGTGGTCCGGCCCGATGTGTTCCTGCCCGATAACGGCCTGACCCTGGCGCTCCTCCACGAGGAGACCCTGCTGATCGCGACGCCCGAGGCGAGCGGGATCGAGAGCTTTCCCGATCTCGCCAAGAAGCGCCTCGGCATCGTCGAGCGCCACGCGGCCGACCGGCCCTTCGTCACCAATCTCCTGAGCTTCTACGATTTCACCATCGCGCCGCCGCCCGAGGCGGGACAGGTCCCCGCCGCCAGCCACGTCGCCCTCGTCTCCCTCAAGCCCGGCGAGGTCACCGCCGCCCTGCAGGCCGGGACCGTGGACGCCGTCGCCGTCATCGCGGCGCCGACCTCGAAGGCGGCGATCTCCACCGTCCGCGCGGTGGAAATGGCGTCGGCGGAGAAGAAGATCACCATCGTCTCGGTGCCGGACGGCGATGCGATCGTCCAGCGCATGCCCGAACTGCAATCGGCGACGATTCCCGCCGGCACCTTCGGCGGCCGGCCCAAGCGGCCGGACGAGGACGTGAAGACGGTGGGGGCCTCCTACCGGCTGATGGCGCGGGGTGCCGTGAGCCGGTACTCGGTCGCCTCCGTCACGCAGCACCTGTTCGAATGGCGCTCCAAGCTCGCGCCGAGCGCGCCCATCGCCAACCTGATGAAGGCGCCGGATTTCGAGACGACGGTGGCGGCCACCAGCGCCCGCCTGCCCAACCATCCGGGCGCGGTCGACTATTTCGAGCGCGAGCAGCAGACCCTGTTCGAGCGCTACGAGGATTACGTCTACCTGCTCGCCTTCTTCGGCGGCACGATCGGTTCGGGCATCGCCTGGCTCGGCCAGCGCCTCGCCCGTCAGCGCCGCGAGCGCGTGGATGTGGTCCTCGACCGGTTGCTCGACATCCTGAGGGACATCCGCTCGGCGACCACCAGGGAACAGCTCGACGGGCTCGTGCGCGAGACCGACGACCTCGTCACCGACGTCGTGCGCCATGCCCGCGAGCGCAACGTCGACACCCGCGCGATGAACGCGCTGATCCTCGCCATCGACGCCGTGCACGGGGCCATCGGCGACGCCCGCCGCTCCCTCCACACCGGCGCCGAGCCCGAGCGTCGGCCCTTGCGCACGCGCTCCGCACGCCTCCTTCGGCTGGATCGGCCGGCGGCGGAGTAAAGCTAGCGCCTCGCCCTGTCGATCATCGCCTCGACGATGTTGCTGAAATCGTCGCTCCACGGGCGCCGGCTCATGTCCGGCGCGATCCGCGTCCAGTCGCTTCCTGCGGCGAGTGCCCCGAGATCCTTCTCGTTGCGGGCCATCGCGACGACGATGGACGGCTGATGGAACCGCTGCTCGTCGACCGCGTCGAGGCGTCGTCCGTCGCGGACGAATGTGACGAGGCCCTGCTCGGCGGCGGCGCGGGCGAGGATGTGCCGCAATTCCAGGTGCCGGTTCGAGATGTGGACGACGAGGGCGCCATCCGGTGCGAGCTTCGCGGCGTAGAGCGCCAGCGCCTCCCGCGTCATCAGATGGCTCGGAATCGAATCCGACGAGAACGCGTCGACCACGATCAGGCTCTTCCCGCCGGGCTCGTCGGTCAGGGTCAGGCGCGCGTCGCCGAGCACGATCCGGGCATCGGGCGCGCAGGCGCCGAGGAAGCGGAACAGTTCCGGGTTCCGGGCGATGCGCACGACCTCCGGATCGATCTCGAGGAAGGTCCAGTCCTCGGTCGCCTTGGCGTGGCAGGCGAGGCTGCCGGCCCCGAGCCCGACCACCGCCACCGAATCGAGATGCCCGCCCCGGCGTGAGCGGACCGCCTCGATCGCGACGCCCATGCCGCCCTCCTTCGTGTAGTAGGTCACCGGTTCGGGCCGGCCCGTGAACGGCGTGCCGTCGTCGTTGGCGATCCGCATCGCCCCGTGCAGGGTCGTGCCGTGACTGAGGGTCCGGAACCGGCCATCCGCCGAGATTCCGAGCTTGTGCACCCCGAAGAACGAGCGGATCGAGCCGCCGGAGGTCAGCGACCCGCTGACGAAGGCCGTGAGCAGGGCGAGACCCAGCGCCAGGAGCGCCACGTTCCGCGGCTTGCGCCAGAACGCGATCATCGCGCCCATCATGCAGAGGGCGAGGGCGATCAGCCACGAACCCGGCAGGATCGTCAGGCCGAGCAGGAGCCCGAGGACGATCAGGCCCGCCAGCACCGCAAGCGAGCGCCGGGACGCGGAATCCGGTGCGAAGACATCCGGCCGGCACAGCAGGGCCGCCATCAGCAGGATCGGGTATTCGAGGACCGTGGAGAAGATGTGGGGTGCCACGAGCCCGCAGAAGATGCCGCCGAGCACGCCTCCGAGGGACAGGCAGAGATAGAATTCCGTCAGCCGCTCTGCGTCCGGACGGCGCCGGTAGAGCATGCCGTGGCAGATCATGACGTTGACGAAGAACAGCCCGAGATGGAGCGCCAGTCCGATCGCGAGGGGCAATGCCGCCGAGATTGGGAGGAGCGCCAGCGCCGAGCCGACCACCTGGAGGCAGGCGAGCACGGTCTGGGACGGAACCATCCGCTCGCGGAAGGCGAGGACGAAGGTCAGCAGGAACAGGGCGAGCGGCGCCACCCAGAGGAGGGGAGCCGCCGCCACGTCGGTGGAGATATGCGCCGTCACCGAGACGAGCAGGCCCGAGGGCACGAAGGAGAGGGCGATCCAGCCGAGACGCTGGCGCCAGGCCTGCCGGGCCGAGGGGAGGGCCACCGTGGCGCCGGCGATGGTCCGGGTCGCGGGAGCGGCGTTGCGCGCGGCTGCGGCGGCGCAGATCGCGATCATCCCGGCCAGGAAGGCGAAGCCCAGCATCCAGGCGCGGCTCTGGTCGTGCAGGGTGAGCAGCGGCTCGATCGCGAGCGGGTAGGCGATCAGGGCGGCGAAGGAGCCGATGTTCGACGCCCCGTAGAGGAAATACGGATCGCGGGCATGCGGGTGGTTCGAGCGCGAGAACCAGGCCTGGAGGAGCGGGCCGTTGGCCGAGAGCGCGAAGAAGGGCAGGCCCACCGAGGCGAGGAACAGCCCGAGCAGCCAGACCGCCTCGCCATCGGCGGGCGGCTTGCCCCAGCCGGCGGCGAGCTGGATCGGCAGCGCCGCCAGGGCGCAGCCCATGACCGCGAGGTGGAGCGGGGCGGCGATGCGCAGCGGCAGGTAGCGGGCGAGCGCATGGGCGTAGGCGTAACCGGCCAGGAGCAGGGCCTGGAAGAACACCATCGCCACCGACCAGACCGAGGGCGAGCCGCCCAGCACCGGCAGCACCATCTTGGTGAACATCGGCTGGACGCCGAAGAGCAGCAGGGCGGAGAGGAAGATCGTGGCGACGAACAGCGCGAGGAAAGCCGCGGTTCCGGATGACCGGCCGACATTCGCGTGCCGGGCCCCGTCCGCTACAATCGTCATCGGTCGAGCCCGTTTCGTTACCTTCCCTTCACCTTAAGCGGATCGCCGTTAAATCTTGGTTGCGCCTCGCCGGTCCGGTCGCCCTCTCGGGCCGCTTCAGTAATGCGGCGGCGGAGGTTCCGGCGCGCCCGTGCCGGTCCGCGCGCCGGCCTCCTCGACCTGCTCCACCAGCTTGGCAAGGTGCCGGGTGAGGGCATCGATCTGGCGCCATTGCGCGGTGATCGTCGCGTTGAGGTCGTCGATGACCATGTCCTGCTCGGTGAGGCGCATCTCCAGGGCGTCGATGCGCGTGGAAAGCACTTCGGATTCCGTCTGAACCGGTTCGGTCATCTCACGCGCCCCTCATCTCAGCGTCTCCGGGTCGTGGTCCGGCCGCTCGACCAGACCGGGACCGAGGGCGATGCGGTGGTCGAAGACGAAGCAGTCGCCGCGCCAGCGGCTCTCGGCCTCGGGGATGGTCTCGAGATAGCGCAGGATTCCGCCTTCGAGATGGTGGACGGTGGCGAACCCCTTCGCGCGCATGTAGGCGCCGGCCTTCTCGCAGCGGATGCCGCCGGTGCAGAACATCGCCACCGCCGGATGCTCCGCGGGATCGAGGCGATCGACATAGGCCCGGAAATCCGAGAACCGCGACAGGCGCGGGTCGGTGGCGCCCTCGAACGTGCCGAGCGTGACCTCGAACGCGTTGCGGGTGTCGAGGAGGAGCAGGCCCGGCGTGTCGAGGAGGGCGTTCCACGCCTCCGGCGCCACCGGAATGCCGGCTTCTCCCGCATCGGTGGCCCCGTCGTCGAAGGTGACGATCTCGCGCTTCAGCCGCACCTTGAGATGGCCGAACGGCGCCTCGTCCGCCGTCGACAGCTTGACGTCGAGGGCCGTCAGGCGACCGCCGAAGAGGGGGCCGTCCCGCATCTCCGACAGGAGCGCCGCGATGGCGGCCCCGCTGCCAGCGATGGTGCCGTTGATCCCTTCCCGCGCCAGCAGGAGCGTGCCGAGGATGTCGAGTTCGGCGCAGCGGCGCTCCAGGGCGTCGCGGAGTTCGGCGGCGTCGGGCAGGGAGACGAAGCGGTAGAGGGCGGCGACGGTGTGGGGCATCGGCGGCAGGGTCTATCAGGCGTGGCGGTCAGGGGGAACCGGACGCCGGCGCGGCCTCGGTCCGACGCAGGACGAAGGTGGTGCCGACCTCCGGCTCGCGCCGCCAGTGGTTCTCGCCCGCCGGTACCAGGCCCACCACATGCCCCCGCCTCGCGACGAGGGTGAGCCGGCCCGGAGCGCCCTGCCACGAGACCGGATCGAAGGTCGTCAGGCCGCTGTCGCGGCAGCCGTCGAGGATCCGCACGGGGGCGGCCCCGCCCTCCGCCGGCTTCAACTCGATGCGGCAGACATCCTGCTCGCGATAGCGGTCGAGGGCGTAGATGCCGGCCGTCGGCCGCTCGCCGGTGCCGGCGGTCTCGGCGCCGGGCGTGCCGGCCCTGGCCGCATCGTCCCGGCCGAGCTGGTAAGCGGCATCCCGGCCGTCCGGTCCCGGCGGGGGCGGGGGCGACATCGCCGCGATCTGGAGCGGCACGAGGCTGTAGACATCGCCGCCCTCGGTCTGCGCCATGAGGCTGCGCTTGTCGTCGCGGGCCTTGAACAGCAGGATCGGCCGCACGTTCTTGTCCACGAGGCGGACCGCGCCGTCCACGAACAGCCACGCGGCGATCTCGTTGAGGATCGGCAGGGCCCGGCGGCACCCGGCGGGAAACGACAGGCGCCGTCCGCTGTCGGAACTCTGGGCCGCGAGGGTCATGACGCAGCGGCGGGTGCTGCCGTCCCGCGACAGGTCCCAGGTGCCCGGAGCGCCTTCGATGGTCTGGGGCAGGCTCTCGACGAAGGGAGCCGGCGGGCTGACCGCGGCGGGCGTCTCCGACATGCCGGGAACGGGGGGCGTCTCCGGAGCCGGCGGGGCTTCCGGCGCGGCCGGCGCCGCCGGAGAAGGCGCGTCCTGCACCGTCCCTTGAGCCGTTCCCTGCGCATGGACCGGGCCAGCTATCAGCGGAACCAGCATCAGCCCGGCGAGGAGGCGGGATCGGAGCCCGACCCGGCGGCTCATCGGCCGGCCTCGGCGCTGTGTCCGCCGACGGGCGTTTCCGGCACCGGGGTCAGCGGCCCCTGGCCGGAGAACCAGGAGAGCAGGTTGTCCACCACCAGCCGGCCCATGGCCTCGCGGGTATGGACCGAGCCGGAGCCGACATGGGGCAGCAGCACCACGCGGTCGAGGCCGAGGAAGGCCTCCGGCACGCGCGGTTCGGTGGCGAAGACATCGAGCCCCGCCCCGTGGATCGTGCCGGAGCGCAGGGCCTCGATCAGCGCCGGCTCGTCGATCAGGCTGCCCCGGGCGACGTTGACGACGATGCCCTCCGGCCCGAGGGCTTGGAGGATCTCGGCATTCACGATCCCGTTGGTCTCAGGGCCGCCGGGCGCCACGATCATGAGGACGTCCACGGCCTGTGCCATCTCCAGCAAGGTCGGGTGGAAGCCGTAGGCCACGTCCTCCTGCCGGCGGCGGCCGTGATAGGAGAGGGTGACGCCGAAGCCTTCGAGGCGGTGCGCGATGGCCCGCCCGATCCGGCCGAGGCCGAGAATGCCGACATGGCGGCCGCGCAGGGTCGCGGTGAGCGGGTAGGTCCGCGTCGGCCAGTGCCCGGCGCGCAGGTAGCGGTCCGCCTGCGGGATCTCGCGGATCGTCGCGAGCAGCAGCCCGAGGGCGAGGTCGGCCACCTCGTCGGAGAGCACGTCCGGCGTGTTGGTGACGACGACGCCCCGCTCCGCCGCGGCCGTCACGTCGATTGTGTCGTAGCCGACGCCGAAACTCGCCACGATCTCGAGATGGGGCAGGCGCTCGATCAGCGCCCGGTCGACGGGAGCCTGCGCCCCGGTCGCCATGGCGCGGATGCGCGGGCCGATCTCGCGATAGAATGCGTCGAGGTCCGGGGCGGTGTCGGCGCGGTGGAGGGTGAAAGCGGCGGCGAGCGCGTCCATCACGCTTCGCTGCATCGGCTTCAGGAGCAACAGATCGGCAGGCTGCATGTCGCGCTCGGTATCCGTCCTCGGGACTGGCGGTACGGGATACGGCTTTAATCCGCGGTCCGGGCAGGGTCCAGCTTCGGGCGCGGCCCGAGTCGGCATGCGGCGCGAGGGTGCCGGTCATGACCCCGATGCGCCGCGTGCGCCCGCCTACTTCCAACCGGGCCATTCGAACACTACTAAAGAGGGTGAGACCCTCACGTCCGCCCATCGCCCCGTCACTGACGAGAACCGAAACAGCCACGCCATGACTGCCCCGCGCACCCTCTACGACAAGATCTGGGACGACCACGTGGTCGATGTCGAGCCCGACGGCACCAGCCTCCTCTACATCGACCGTCACCTCGTCCACGAGGTGACGAGCCCGCAGGCCTTCGAGGGGCTTCGCGTGGCCGGCCGTCGCGTGCGTCATCCGGAGAAGACGCTGGCGGTGGTGGACCACAACGTCCAGACCTCGGACCGCCGCTTCGGCATCGAGGACCCGGAGAGCCGCATCCAGCTGGAGGCGCTCGCCGAGAACGTCCGCGATTTCGGCATCGAGTTCTACGACGCGCTGGACCGGCGCCAGGGCATCGTCCACGTGATCGGCCCCGAACAGGGCTTCACCCTGCCGGGCCAGACCATCGTCTGCGGCGACAGCCACACCTCGACGCACGGCGCCTTCGGGGCGCTCGCCCACGGCATCGGCACCTCGGAGGTGGAGCACGTCCTCGCCACCCAGACGCTGCTGCAGCGCAAGGCGAAGAACATGCGCATCACCGTGGACGGCACCCTGCCGCCCGGCGTGACGGCCAAGGACATCATCCTCGCCATCATCGGCGAGATCGGCACCGCCGGCGGCACCGGCTACGTCATCGAATATGCCGGCGAGGCGATCCGCGCTCTCTCGATGGAGGGGCGCATGACGATCTGCAACATGTCGATCGAGGGCGGCGCCCGCGCCGGCCTGGTGGCGCCGGACGCCATCACCTACGCCTACGTCAAGGACCGCCCCAAGGCTCCCAAGGGCGAGGCCTTCGAGCGTGCCCGCGCCTATTGGGACAGCCTCGCCACCGACGAGGGCGCCTTCTTCGACCGCGAGGTCCGCCTCGACGCGGCCAGCCTGCCGCCTCTGGTGAGCTGGGGCACGAGCCCGGAGGACGTGGTCTCGATCTCCGGCGCGGTGCCGGACCCGGCCGCCATCGCCGACGAGAACAAGCGCCAGTCGAAGGAGAAGGCCCTGGATTACATGGGCCTCACCCCGGGCACCAAGATCACCGATATCACCCTCGACCGGGTCTTCATCGGCTCCTGCACCAACGGGCGGATCGAGGACCTGCGCGCGGTGGCCAAGATGGTGGAGGGCCGCAAGGTCCACCCGTCGGTCTCGGCCATGGTGGTGCCGGGCTCCGGCGTGGTGAAGGCGCAGGCGGAGGCGGAAGGCATCGACCGCATCCTCAAGGAGGCCGGGTTCGACTGGCGCGAGCCGGGCTGTTCCATGTGCCTCGGCATGAATGCCGATCGCCTCAGCCCCAACGAGCGCTGCGCCTCCACCTCGAACCGCAACTTCGAGGGCCGCCAGGGCCATCGCGGCCGGACCCACCTCGTCTCCCCGGCCATGGCCGCCGCCGCCGCCGTGGCGGGCCGCTTCGTCGACATCCGCGAGTGGCGCGGCGAGGCCTGACGGCCGAGCTCGGCCGGAATCACGAAATGGGCCGGAATCGCGATTGACGCGGCCGGCCCACCCGCCTAAACGAAGCTCCGCGTCGGCACTGAGGTGCCGGCCGGCCCAGGTGGCGGAATTGGTAGACGCGCTGGTTTCAGGTACCAGTCTTGCAAGAGGTGAAGGTTCGAGTCCTTTCCTGGGCACCAATTTTCTGAGAAGCGTCTTTCCCTCAGAAACTTAAGCCAGATGAGGCGGTTGCGACAGGTAGGCCGTGCCACGACGGTGCGCCGTATGCTCTCCCGTCCGATGAAGTGGTCCAAGTCCTTCCTCGCCCAGTTCAAGCAGCGCATTCCAGCCGATGTGCGTGAGGCAGCGATAGGCCGGACGCGCCGGGTTCCGAGGCCGCCCGCAGCACCGCAACGCCGCCATGGGCATGGTCCGGTTCTCCCTGAGGACCCGAGAGCCGCGCGAGGCCGAGGCAGGTCAGGGGAATACGGTGGGGTTCGCTTCGTCATGGCTCCATCCCCTCAAGAGTTGGAGCCTCCGGGAACCCGGCGCGGTTCAGTTTCGAACCGACCCGGTCAAATCGCCGGAACGGTGCGGCGGGGTGCGATCCGCTGGTCGAAGACGACGCGTTTGCCGGTCTTCCTGTAGCGCACGCCCATCGCGCGTCGGCCGACATTGCGTGCCTTGCCGGCCTCCACCAGGGCGCTGAGGGTCTGCGGGACCGTCGCGGCCGCCGTCTCACCCAGGCCACGTCGGCGCCGTCGGGCAGGTCGAGGGGCGGCGGGCGCCCGGTCTCGGCGAAAAGCCGGGCATCGGCCCGATCGTGGAGATGCCATCCGAGATAGCCGACGATGTGCCGCTCGCCGAAGGCGAACAGGGCGTGCCCGCGGCGGATCTGGTCGTCCACGGTCTGGCTGAGATCGCCGAACCGGAAGCCGGAGAAGGGCGCCCGGCGGGCGAGAACGTGGGGGGCGATCCCCAGCGCCGCATGGGAGGCGTCGAGGGTGCGGATGGTCACGGCCATGGGTCGGGCCTCGTTCGGGCGGGGGACGGCGCGGGGCGGGGACCGGTCATGCCCTCCGCATCGTCGGGTCTGGTGCGGAGAAACTCCGCCACCTCCGCCGGATCGGGCAGGTTGTCGAGGACGCCGCGTCCCATCACCATCATCGCGCCGCAGGCGCAGGCCATGCGGCAGCACGCGTCCCACGGCTGGCCGGCGAGGAGACCGGCCGCGAGGCCCGCCGTGAAGGCATCGCCCGCGCCGATCGTATCGACGGCCTCCACCGCATAGCCGGGCCGCGCGACGAGTTCCGACCCGTTCGCCACGATGCGCGCTCCCGCGGCACCCGATGTCACCACCAGGATTTCGACGCCGCGCGTCCGGAGGGCGCCCGCCAGGGACACCACCTCCGCGGGAGATCCCCGCGGCTCCCGCCCCGGGAACAGACCGTCGTGGAGCGAGGCGGCTTCCGTTTCGTTGGCGACGAGGATCGTGGTGGCCGCCAGGACGTCCGGCGGCGGCATCCGGAACGGCGACAGGGTGAGGAGCGTCGGAATTCCGGCCTTCCGGGCGATCGCGAAGGCTTCGGCGATGGCGCTGTCGCCGATCTCGCACTGCGCGAGCACGAGGGACGAGGCGGCGATGGACGCCTCCGCCGCCCGGACGGCATCCGGGGAGAGCATCAGGTTGGCGCCGGGATGGACCGCCAGGCAGTTCTCGCCGTCGGCCCCGACGAAGCCGACGCCGATTCCCGTCGAGCCCGGAAACTGCCGGATCATGCTGGGAGACAGGCCGGCGCGCAGGAGCGCCGGCTCGGCCAGGGCCGCCAGATGGTCGGTCCCGATCGGGATGAGCCCGTCCACCGCGATCCCGAGGCGGCTCAGGCCGGCGGCGAGGTTGAAGCCCTTGCCGCCCGGTTCCCAGGCGAAGGCCGAGGCCAGGAGCGACTCGCCGGGCAGCGGCAGCCGGGCGACCCGGAACGTGCCCGCCGCGACGAAACTTCCAAGAACAAAACTGTGAGCCGCGTGACTAGACTGCTGTAACATCATGTAAGAGTCTGCCATCGTGCCGTTCATTCGCACGCTCATGCTACGTTGACGCGATGCCGGCCGAAACGCCAAGCCTTTTCACGTCCCTTCGAATTCAGAACGATACGGCCCAACCGATGTATCGGCAGCTGGAGCATCAGTTGCGGGCCATGATCGTCGAAGGTGCGCTCGGAGCCGGAGCGGCACTTCCGCCGGAGCGCAAGCTTGCGCTCCACCTCGGCATCAGCCGGAAGACTGTCCAACAATGCTACGATGCCTTGCGGCGGCAGCGATTGATCAGTGCGCATGGCCGCCACGGCTACATCGTCGAGGACGGGTTTCGCCGGATCAAGCCCGGCATGGAGCGCCTCAAGGGCTTCACCGAGGAGATGCAGGAACTGGGGCGCGTGCCCTCGTCCCGCATCCTCGAACGGGTCGTCGGCGAGGACCGCTCCATCGCCTCGATCTTCGGCCTCACCTCCACGGCCCAGTTTCTCCGGCTCGTCCGCGTCCGCCTGGGGGACGACATGCCCCTGTCGGTGGAGAAGGCCTGGTACGATCTCGGGGTGCTGCCGAGCCTCGCGGATGGCGACCTGTCGGGGTCGATCTATGCCCGCCTCGCCGAATCCGGCGCTCCCCTCGTGGATTGCGAGCAGACCATCGAGGCGGCGTGGCCGGACCCGCGGGAATGCGCGATCTTCGGCTTCGCCGAGCCGCTTCCGTGCCTGCTGATCAAGCGCCGCTCCTACGGGGCGGATGCGCGCATGATCGAGTACGTCGAAGGCCTCTTTCGCGGTGACGCCTACGCCTACCGGCTGCGTCTCAGGTCGTAGGGCATCGTTCCGTCCCCGACGGACGGCATCTCCACGCCGCGCCGACGGGGGAATCTTCATCCTCATGCGTCCGGCCCATGCCGCCACCCGTGAGATTCCGTCCGTCAAGTTAGATATCAAGATTGAAAACAAAAACTCAGTTCGACGGTGATCTGATCCGATTTCGTAAAGTGTTTAGTCTCATGATTATAATATACATTTCTTCTCTATGATGACGTCATAAGTCGTCGATCCGACCGATCCGTTGGTGCCGAACGGGAGCCATCGGCGGGCGCTCACGCGGTTCACGGGGAGAGACCGGGCGATGTGCATCCTGTGCAGCGATCGGACGGCCCATGTCTCGCGGCATTGGATGTCCGCGAAATCGATGGCGACGATCTCGGCTGCCGAGCCGAGCGCTCCGCCGAACGGCACCTTCGCCACGGTCATCGACCAGCTCACCACCTCCTGGACCGTCAATCCCGGAGACCCGGCCGAGAACGACGCGCGGAACCGGACCAGGACGGAGCTGACATACGCGATCCTCTCGACATCGCCGCCGAGCGGCAATGCCAGCGAGTCGACGGGCTTCCGCGCAATGACCACCTCGATGATCGACCGGGTTCGGGAAGCGTTCGAGATGTGGGACGACCTGATCGCCATCAGTCTCGTCGAGACGAATTCCGTCACCGTCGTCGTCTCCGAAGCGGGAGACACGGTCTTCGAGCTTGCCGGCCAGGGCACCGACACCGTCCGGGCGGCGGTGAGCTACGTCCTCGCCGCTGGCCAGTCCATCGAGACCCTGCGGACCACGATCGATGCGGGCACGGCCGCCATCGATCTCGCCGGCAACGACCTCGCCAACAAGATCGTCGGGAACGGCGGCATCAACCTGATCATCGGTGGGGACGGCGCCGACATGCTCTACGGCGGGGGCGGGGCCGACACCTTCGTCTACGGCGTGCTCGACGACAGCACGGTGATCCGTACCGGCCGCGACACGCTGGCGGATTTCAGCCTCACCGACGGGGACCGGATCGACCTCCACCTGATCGATACCGTCGCCGGCGGCGTCGTGAATCAGGCCTTCAGGTTCCTGGGCGACGACGCGTTCGGCGGCAGGGCGGGCCAGCTCCGCGCGGTCTTCTCGGGCGCCGATACCCTGCTCCAGCGGCGATGTGGACGGCGATGCCGAGGCCGGTTTCGCCGTGCTCCTGAGCGGGCACATCACCCTCCAGACCGGCGACTTCGTCCTGTAGGGTGACATCCTGCAGGACGAAATCCCTGTAGGGCGAAGCGGCCCCGCTATTCCGCGCGGGGAGCGCCGCCCTCGAGATCGGTGAGGAAGGGCGACGCGGCCTCTTCCGCCGCCCGCTCGATGGCGCGGTACCGGCGGACGAGACCGGCGCCGAATTCCGTGAGCCTCGCGCCGCCGCCGCTCCTGCCGCCGATCTGCGCCTCGACCACCGGCTGCCCGAAGCCGGTGTTCAGCGCCTCGACGAGCGTCCAGGCCCGCCGGTAGGACATGCCGAGGGCCCGGCCCGCCGCGGAGATCGAGCCGTGCGCGGCGACCATTTCGAGGAGCCGGACCTTGCCGGGACCGAGGCGGTTGCCGGGCCCGAGGTCGATCCGGATGCTCAACCGCGCCATCTGCCCGCCTCCCGCACGCCACCCACCCTGGCCATCGTTATGTCTGATGATATATAGCGAAAAGGCGAAGCAATTCACAGGGCGACTCCGCCCCGACCTCCCGTTCACGAGAGCCGAACCCGCATGCGCGCCTCCCTCCGTGCCGTCCTCCTCGCCGGCCTCGTCGTCCTGGCGCCCGCCGCCCGGGCCGCCGAGACCGCCACGGTCTTCGCGGCGGCGAGCCTCAAGAACGCCCTCGACAATGCCGGCAAGGCCTTCACCGCCAGGAGCGGCGTCGCGGTGACGGCGAGCTACGCCGCCTCCTCGGCCCTGGCCCGGCAGATCGAATCCGGCGCGCCGGCCGATCTCTTCGCCTCTGCCGATCTCGAATGGATGGAGTACCTCGCCAAGAAAAACCTCATCCGCCCCGAGACGCGGGTGAACCTGCTCGGCAACCGCATCGTCGTGGTGGCGCCCAGGGATGCCGGGACCGACGAGGTGCCGTTCACCGCCGAAGGGTTCGCCGCCGCCCTCGGACCGGACGGGCGCCTCGCCACCGGCGAGGTCCATTCCGTGCCCATCGGCAAATACGCCAAGGCCGCCTTCGAAAAGCTCGGCCTGTGGAAGGGCCTGCAGCCGCGCCTCGCCCAGGCCGACAACGTGCGCGCCGCCCTGCTGCTGGTCTCGCGCGGCGAGGCGCCGCTCGGCGTCGTCTACGAGAGCGATGCCAGATCCGATCCGGGCGTGAAGGTGGTGGGCGTGTTTCCGGCGGACAGCCATCCCCCGGTGGTGTACCCGTTCGCCGTCACCGCCGAGGCCAGGGGCAACGGGGCCGCGGCCTTCCTCGACTTCCTCAAGAGCGCCGAGGCGAGGCCCTATTTCGAAGCCCAGGGGTTCACGCTCCTGCCCCCCAACGCAGCACAGCCATAGGACACGCCATGAAGATCAGCGCGCGCAACACCCTCAAGGGCAAGGTCGTCTCCGTCGAGAAGGGTGCCACCACCGCCCATGTGAAGATCGAGATCGCCGACGGCACCGTCATCACCTCCTCGATCACCAACGAAGCCGTCGACAGCCTCGGCCTCACCGTCGGCAGCGACGCCTACGCCGTCGTCAAATCCTCGGACGTGATGATCGCCGTCGACTGATTTTTGTCGCGGGACGTGGGTGATGCTTGGAGACTCGTCGCGGATGGTTTGTCCGGGGCGGGGGTTGGCAATAAAGCTCTGACGGTCGGCGATCATGTCGAAGGTCGTTTTTGAGTGGAAAGTCGCCGCCGTGGTTCTTATGGCCAAGGTAGTGAAGCAGACCTCGCGCTCGCACAGCAATGGAAACGTAGCGCTATCACCCTCCGGCGGCCGGGCGCAGCCATCGGCTCGTCAATGAGGACACGCGTTGAAAGGTCGGGGCTTCAGCCAACCAAATCTTGCAGTCTCAACGATCCGAACCGCATGGACTGCTGACGTTCAGGAGCTCTTATCCTTGTCGATCTCCGACTTGGTGACGTAAAAACGACGTCCGTTGTCGCAATCTACAACGATTACCCAATTGTCAGGCTTGGCGCTTCGGCTCTCCGATAGTTCGGACGTTGAAACCCGATTGCAGTCCGCGTGGCGGGCTATCTTCAAGGCGGCATCCTTTCGCAGGAGGTTGATCGCCGGTAGTGCATCTGCGCCCCACTTTGCAGCAATGCGGGGATTGGCTATCGCCGAGTAGGGCGCATACGCAAAAGGATCGACGTCCTTCGACTGCGCTGAAACTGTTTTACATGACAAGAACGAGATCAAGACTCCGAGGGTCAGAACGACGCTACGCCAATGGTCGCGCTTTCTCTTGGTATTCGACGGTACGCCGCATGTGCCGGCAAGGTATGCTTCCATCATCTTCGCCGGCACCACGTCACGTTTGAGGGCGAACACGGGTCGCGGCCTCATACGGTTCGATCGGAGCGGGCGGACGACAGGAGCACGCCGGCCCCTAAGATCATGCAGGACAACGAGCCGAGCAGCACCCCGATCTTGGTCTCGGCCTCCAGCTCTGGTGCGCCTGCGAAGGCCAGAAGGCCAATGAACAAGCTCATGGTGAAACCGATGCCGCACAGCAGAGACACGCCGTAGATCTGAGTCCAGGTGGCCTGAGATGGCCGTTGTGCGAGACCGAGTCTGATTGTCATCACCACAAAGCCGAAGACCCCGATCTGCTTGCCCATGAAGAGGCCCAGGGCCACCCCCAGGGTCACCGGATCGAGCAGCATGTGAGGCGTCATGCCGGCGAACGAGACGCCGGCATTGGCGAACCCGAAGATGGGCAGCACGAGGTAGGCCGACCACGGATGGATGGCGTGCTCCAGCTTGTGCAGCGGCGAAGTCGGATCGTCCGGCTTTCCGATGCTGAGACGCAGGGGAATCGTCAGGGCGAGCAGGACGCCTGCGACAGTCGCGTGGATGCCGGACTTGAGCACCAGAAACCACAGCACCGCGCCGAGGGCCAGATAGGGCGTCAAGCGGCTCACGCCTGCCTTGTTCATCCCGAACAGGACGGCGAGGACGGCCCCCGCAGCCCCGAGCATCGGCAGAGACAGGTCCGTGGTGTAGAACGCGGCGATGATCAGCACCGCGCCGAGGTCGTCGATGATGGCGAGCGCGGTCAGGAAGATCTTGAGCGACACGGGCACGCGTGACCCGAGCAGGGCGAGCACGCCCAGCGCGAAGGCGATGTCGGTGGCAGCTGGGATTGCCCAGCCGCGGAGGGTTTCCGGCGAGTGCCAGTTGATGGTGGCATAGACGACGGCAGGGCCGGCCATACCGCCCAGCGCGGCGACGCCGGGTAGAATGCGGTCGGGCCATGTGCGCAGCCGACCGTCGAGCAGTTCGCGCTTTATCTCCAGGCCTACGAGCAGGAAGAATGCCGCCATAAGACCGTCGTTGATCCAGTGTAGGACGCTCAGCGGCCCGAGGTAGATGCGCAGGGTCGCGAAGTACCCATCCGCCCAAGGGGAATTGGCGACCGCCAACGCCAGCGCAGCGCTTGCCATGAGCAGCAATCCGCCGCTCGCTTCGCTGTGCAGCATGGTTCGCAAGGCTGACAGGCGGCGGACCCGAATGGGTGACTGAACATCCATCCCGTCACCCTGCCATTGCTGGATTTGAATAGAATGGACGCACCGCAAATCGCCGCAAAGACTGATCACTTGCAGAGAAATCGCTCGGCGATCGCATCACGACGCCACCGTAAAGCTCGATGCTGCGAAAAAACCATCGGTTGCACCGACGATATCGCTCAGCAGCGAGAGGCATGAACCGCCAGGAAGGGCTATGAAGCTCACTGCCAGCACGACATCTGATGGACGCCGGTTGCGCGATCCCGGCAGTCTCAGGCGGCGAAGCTTGTTTGGATGCGGCATAGGCACGGGTACCCGCCGCTGGCGGCCCGACCAACGGAAGAGACCTGCAGGCCCCCCGAATAGGGCCGCACACCTTGACGCTCGTATCACATCGATAGATGGCGCGCGCAACGGGCGTGCGCATTCTAAATGCGTTACCCAGCGACCTCCGCCTCCCTGATCGAGCCAATGACAGCTTTGAAAGCCAGACTTCGCCTCTTGTACGAAGGCGATACCGCCGTAGCGCACCGCTTCCACTACGTCCTGCTCGTCTTCGACATCGCCACGATCGCTTTTGTCATCGTGACCTCGTTCCTGCCCCTGTCGCCCTGGATCGTCGTCCTCGACGTGGTGCTTGGCTTGGCTGTGCTGGCCGATTTCACCGCCCGCCTCGTCATCAGCCGGTCTCCCGGTCGCGAGTTCCTACGCCTGAGCACGTGGGCAGACGTGGTGGCGGTAGCATCCTTTCTTGCACCGATGTTCATTCAGGGAGTCGGCTTCCTGCGCATCCTGCGCACGCTCCGGCTCCTGCGCACCTATCAACTGCTCGACCGGCTGCGTCGGGACAGCGAGATGTTCCAGCGCAATGAGGAGGCCATTCTGGCGGCGACCAACCTGGTGGTGTTCGTGTTCGTGATGACGGGGGTCGTCTACGTCACACAGAGCGGGAGCAATCCGGCGATTGGCAGCCCCATCGATGCCCTGTACTTTACGGTGACGTCGCTAACGACAACCGGATACGGCGACATCACTCTCCCTGGTCCATCCGGGCGGCTGATCTCCGTATTCGTGATGATCTGCGGTGTGACGCTGTTCTTCCGTCTCGCGCAGGTGGTCTTTCGACCCTACAAGGTCCGCCATTCCTGCCAAGCCTGCGGCTTACAGCGGCATGAGCCGGATGCCGTGCACTGCAAAGCGTGCGGGATCTTGCTCAACATCCCGGATGAGGGGGGCGATTGAAATACGCTGCGGTCCAGCGCATCGTCTTGTCATCGTGCCTGCGCCTCGATTGGCTCATCTGTTGACGATATGTCTGTCGAATCGAATTTTCGACCGGGACGGAGGCCCATAGTGCCGTCATCTGGCGCGAGCCGAAGATGATGGATGGCGGCCTTCCCTGTCGCGGCGATGGCCGAGATCGGCCGGGGCTCCGGCATCCCGCTCATCGCCGACAACACCGCCGCCCCGCTCCTGGCGCGGCCCTTCGACCATGGCGCGGCCGTCGTGGTCCATTCCATCATCAAATATCTCGGCGGCCGGTTCGACTGGGAGGCGCCCCCCGGCGCCAGCCCGCCCTCACCAATCCGGATGCGAGCGATCACGGCGCCGCCTGGACCGAGGCCCCTCGGCCCCGTCGCCTCTATCCTGCTCGCCCGCGTCCGCCTGCCCCTCGACGCCTTACCTGACCCCGCGGGGGCCGGAGATCGTGGCCCTGCGCATCGAGCGCCACAGCCGCAACGCGCAGGCGGTGGTCGACCACCTCGCTGGGCGGCGCTTCATCGAGGCCCTGTCGCTGTTCGACCACGTGGCCGATCTCGACCAGGACCCGGCCTCGTTCGGCCGCTTCGCGAAAGCCGCCTGATCGGGGCGATCACCACTTTGGCGGGCCGGAATCCGGTACCGACGCCGTCCCGATCCGGTATCGAAGGGCTTCGCGATCCGGTACCGAAGGCCCCCGCGATCCGGCACCGAAGGGCTCTGCGATCCGGTATCGAAGGGCTCCGCAATCCGGAGGCCGGCCGCCGTCACCGCTCCGCCCGCAACGCCTCCGCCATGCGCCGCACCGCCGGGGCGATCGCCCGCTCCGGCACCGCGGCGTAGCCGAGGAGGAGCCCCCGCTCGGCCCGTGATCCGTTGGCGAAATGCGGGGAGAGCGCCGTCGTCGCGATCCCGGCTCGGGCGCAGGCCGCCACGGCACCGGCCTCGTCGAATGCCGCCCCGGCGCCGGCGACGGGCCGCCCCACCAGATGCATCCCGCCGTCGCGCGGGGAAACCTCCAGCACCCCGCCGAGATGGTCCCGCGCCGCGGCGACGAGGGCGGCCTGCCGCTGCCCGTAGAGACGGCGCGTCCGGCGCAGATGCGTGGCGAAATGGCCGTCGTCGATGAAGCGCGCCAGGGCGCCCTGCCCGATGATGGAGGCGAATCCGCCGCTCCCCGTGAGGGCGCGGCGCACCGGTTCCACCAGACTTTCGGGCAGGACGAGGTAGCTCATCTGCAGGGCCGGCAGGAGCACCTTCGAGACGCTGCCGACATAGAGCACCCGGCCGGCGCGATCGAGGGCGTGGAGAGGGGCGAGCGGCCGCCCGGCATAGCGGTATTCGCCGTCGTAATCGTCCTCGACGATCCAGCCGGCATGGGCCTCCGCCCAGGCCAGGAGAGCGAGGCGGTTCTCGAGGCTCATCGTCGTTCCGAGGGGATGGCCCTGTGCCGGCGTGACCACCGCAAGCCGCGCTCCCGGTTGGAGAATTCGCGCCCGCGCGATCGAGAATCCCCCGGCGTCGCATGGCACCGGAACGGTGATCAGGCCCGCCGCGTGCAGGGCATGGGCGAGGCCGGGAAAGCCCGGCTCCTCGAGATAGGCCGCCTCGCCGGGCTCCAGCAGGAGCTCCGCCAGCAGGCGCAGACTCTGGCGGATGCTGCCGGTGACGATCACCGATTCCTCGCCGCACACGACCCCGCGGCCGGCCGACAGGTAGGCGGCGAGAGCCCGGCGCAGGCGCGGGTCGCCGAGGGGATGGATCCGGGCGGGAGGGCCGGCGCGCCACTCGGCCTGGAGCAGTCGGGCCCAGGTCTCGAACGGGAAGGCGTCGAGGGCGGGCCGGCCGAGGGCGAAGGCATCGGGTATCGGCGCCTCTTCGTCCTGGCCTCGCGACGAGGCCAGTGCCGCCCCCCTGCGCGAAAGCGTCGGCTCCGCGAGGGAGGAGGGCGGGCGGTGTCCTGCTTCCCGTGGGACGAGGAGGTCGTCGGGCAGGGTCTCGGCCACACGGGTGCCGGAGCCGGGGCGCGTGGTGATGTAGCCCTCGGCGACGAGCTGCTCGATGGCGAGCAGGACGGTGCCGCGGGCGCAGCCGAGATCCTCGGCGAGGGTGCGGGACGAGGGCAGGCGCTGCCCCGGCGGCAGGCGTCCCGACAGGATCGCGTGGCGCAGGGCCTCCCGCACCCGGCCATGCAGGGTCGCATCCTCGCGGCGGAGCGGGCCGGCCGGCAGCGGATCGAGGTCGAGGCGGAGCGAGGGGGCGGGAGGGCGTCGGTTGGTCGTCGAACTGGTCCAGTCATCTTGAAAGAAGCGGACCTTTCGCATGATCCGCTTTCCGTCGAGAGAGGACCTCGCAACGTCGATCCGTCAAGGACCCTCCGTGTACGAGCCGCCACATTTCAGGACCGACGATATCGAGACACAGGCGGCGCTCATCCGCGCCTGTCCGCTCGGACTCCTGGTCAGCGCCGGGGCTAACGGGTTGATGGCGAACCCGATTCCCTTCCTCCTCGACACGGAGGAGGGCGGCCAGGGCACGCTCCGGGCCCATCTCGCCCGCGCCAATCCGCAATGGCGCGATCTCGACGGGCTTCCCGAATGCCTCGTCGTGTTCCAGGGGCCGGATCGCTACGTCACGCCGTCGTGGTACGCGACGAAGCGGGAGACGGGGAAGGTGGTGCCGACCTGGAACTACGCCACCGTCCAGGTGCGGGGCCGCCCGCGCGTGATCGAGGACGAAGCCTGGCTGCGGCGCCAGATCGACGACCTGACGCGGATGCGGGAGGCGGGGCGGGACGCGCCATGGGCGGTGTCGGACGCACCGCCGGCCTTCACCGCGGCACAGATCCGGGGAATCGTCGGCATCGAGATTCCGATTGCGAAGCTCTCCGGCAAATGGAAGGTCAGCCAGAACCGATCGGAGGCGGACCGTGCCGGTGTCGCCGCCGGATTGCGCCGGGATGCGGGCGGAGCGGATGCGATGGCGGAGCTCGTCGACGGGATGGGAGGGCGGGCATGAGCGACCGGGTGAACCCGTACGGCCAGCCGATCGGTCGGGCCCTCGCGGAGTGGAGCCCACCCCTGCCGCCGCCGCGCGACGCGATGCAGGGCCGTTTCTGCCGGATCGAGCCCCTCGACGCCGAGCGTCATGCGGGCGACCTCTTCGCCGCCCTGGCCCATGATCCGGCGCGCTGGACCTATCTGCCCGCGGAACCGCCGGCGGACGAGGCCGAGTATCGCGCAAGGCTCGCGGCCATCGCTGCGAGCCGCGACCCGATGCACCATGCCATCCTCGACGCCGTGAGCGGGCGGGCGATCGGCCTGGCCGCCTATCTCAGGATCGAACCGACCCATGGCTGTATCGAGGTCGGGCATATCCAGTTCGGCCCCGGCCTCGCCCGCCATCCGGCCGGCACCGAGGCGATGGCCCTGATGATGGGCCGCGCCTTCGCCCTCGGATACCGCCGCTACGAGTGGAAATGCGACAGTCTCAACGCGCCCTCCCGTGCGGCGGCGCTGCGCTACGGCTTCACGTTCGAAGGCATCTTCCGCAACGCCATCGTCACCAAGGGCCGCTCGCGCGACACGGCGTGGTTCTCGGTCACGGACGCGGAATGGCCGCGACTGCGGGCGGCGTTCACGGCCTGGCTCGCACCGGAGAATTTCGACGACGAAGGCCGCCAGCGCCGGTCACTCGCCGACCTGCGCGGTCGATCGCCGGTTTCAGACGTATAGGATCGGCAACGCCGACACTTCAAAGGATCGAGTGGAGCGGGCGATCGGGATCGAACCGACGACATTCAGCTTGGGAAGCTGACGTTCTACCACTGAACTACGCCCGCGAACACCAACGATGGCAATGGCTTGGCGGTCAATAAGATCCGCCCGGTACCGCCATGTGCCGTTCGTGCACCATCGGTATCTAACAGTCGAGCCGCGATGGCGTCAAAGGCATTCTGGGGCCTTCCTTGGAAAGAGATGCCCCTCGGATCGTCGTCTCCGTCAGCTCCGGGCGCCTTCCCGCACCAGCAACTCGCGTTTGCGCTCGACGCCCCAGCGATAGCCAGAGAGCGACCCATCCGAGCGGACCACGCGGTGGCAGGGGATCGCCACCGCGATGTGATTGGCGCCGCAGGCCCGTGCCACGGCACGGGTCGCCGCCGGCGCGCCGATGGCTTGGGCGATGTCCGCATAGGTCGCGGTGGTGCCGACGGGAATCCGGCGCAGGGCCTCCCAGACCCGCTGCTGGAAGGCGGTACCGCCGATGTCCAGCGGCAGGTCGAGGCCGCTTGCGGGCGCCTCGACGAATCCCACCACCTGGGCCATCCAGGCCTCGAACGCGCGCTCGCCGCCGATCAGCTCGGCTTTGGGAAAGCGATCCTGGAGGTCGCGGGCCAGGATGTCGGGATCGTCCCCGAGCAGGATGGCGCAGACGCCCTTGGCGGTGGCCGCCACCAGGATGGCGCCGAGCGCGCATTGGCCGATGGCGAAGCGGATCGTGACGCCCTCGGCCCCTCGGCGATAGGTGTTCGGCGCCATGCCGAGGCGCCCCGCGGCTTCGGCGTAGAACCGGCTCGGTGACGCATAGCCCGCGTCGTAGATCGCCTGCGTGACCGACTTCGCCCGTCTAAGGCCCGAGGCGAGATCCTGCGCACGCCGCGCCGCCGCATAGGCCTTCGGCGTCACGCCGGTGGCCGCCTTGAATACCCGATGGAAGTGGAACGGGCTGAGGCCGGCCGCCTTCGCCAGGACTTCGAGGCCGGGCATCGTCTCGGCTTCGTCGATGAGGCGGCAGGCATGGGCGACCGCCTCGGCCCGGCGCGCAGAGAGGGTCGGTTCGTCGGGCCGGCAGCGCTTGCAGGCCCGGAACCCGGCGGCCTCGGCTTCGGCGCAGCCGGCATGGAAGCTGACGTTCTCGCGCAATGCCGGGCGGGCGGGGCAGCTCGGACGGCAATACACGCCGGTGGTGCGCACCGCGTAGACGAAGCTGCCATCGGCGGCCGCGTCGCGGGCCGCGAGGGCGGCCCATTTCTCCGCATCGCCGGTCTCCGCATCGCCGGTCTCGGGATCGCGGGGATCGCTGCCTGCGGCGGGCATGAGTTTGGCGACGGACATGACGTCGATCTCCTGACCGAAGGACGATGGCGCAGAGGAGGCGCCGTGTCATGTCACCATCCTGGCCTCGAAGACCGGAGATCGCATCCCGGTTCTTGCTCCGGCTTTCGCTTTGGCGCTCAGGCCGTCCTCGGCGCGCTCGATCCCCCCCTGTCGACGATCGCGGGTTTCGTCCGCCTCTGCGTCTTGAACTGCGCCACCTTGTGCGCGCAGAGCGCGAACAATCCGGCGAGGGCGACCATGGCGGCATCGAACCAGAGAAAGCGCGGATCGTGCCGCAGCAAGGCGCTCGGCGACGGTGCCGCGGCGGTGACCAGATCCGCCAGGGCGACGGCCAGGAACAGGAAAGCGGCGGTGATCGCCATCTCGCGCCAGGCGGCCCGGTGGGGCCGGAAGAGCGGAACGACGGTCATCACCGCCCAGGCGCCGAAGAACGCGCGGATCTCCCAATCGGCGCGACCGGCGAGCCCGAGCGGCAGCAGCCTGTTGGCGAGGAAATAGACCGCGATCCCCCCCGGCAGGCCGATGACGGTGCCGATGTTCAGGGCCTGCACCACGCGCAGACCGAGGAACGACGTTTCGCCGGGTTTCGGCAGCCGGGCCACCGACCACAGGACGAGGCCGGTCGCCACCATGGCGCATCCCATCAGGCCGCAGAGGAAGAACAGGATGCGCAGGGCCGGCCCCGCGAAATGCGCCTCGTGCAGGCCGACCATGGTGGTGAAGGTCTTGGCGGCCGGCTTCAGCCCGCCCTGCAGGATCTCCACGACCTCGCCGGTGGTGCCGTCGAAGGCGATCTGCGGATGCTGATGGGCGAGCCCGTGCGGCTCCTCGAAGATCGCGATCACGGTGGCCCTGGCATCGCCCGGATTGACGATGGATACGCGTTCGAGCGGTTCGTGGATCGTCGCCACGGCGCGGGCGACCATCGGCCCGATCGGGGCCAGGGTTCCGGGCTGGCCCACGGGCGGGCGCTGCGTCGTGATCTGGGCGGTCTCGGCGTAGAAGCGCGTCGCATCGCCGTTATACGCGGCGGTGACGCCCCAGGGCATGTACATCATCGCCAGGGTGACGATGCCCGTATAGGTGATCATCAGGTGATACGGCAGGGCGAGCACGCCGGTGACGTTGTGCGCATCGAGCCAGCCGCGCTGGGCGGACTTGTCCCGGCGCAGGGTGAAGAAATCGGCGAAGATGCGCCGGTGGGTGACGATGCCGCTGATGAGCGCCACCAGCATGATCATCGCGCAGATTCCGACGATCCAGCGGCCCCAGATCGGCGGAAGGTGCAGCTCGAAATGGAAGCGATAAAGGAAGTCCCCGCCCTTGGTATCCCTCATGACCGCCGGCTCGCCCGTCCGTGCATCGAGCCGGGCGATGCCGGGTGGCGCGCCCGGCTTCATCCGCCAGAACAGATCGATGACCGGCTTGTCAGGCTGCGGCAGGCCGATGAACCAGGACCGTGCGCCCACGGCATGGGTCTGGAGATGAGCGATCCCGATCTCGGCCGCGCGGGGCAGGTCGAGGGCGGTCTGCGATCCGGCCAGCGCCGCCTCGCGGGTGAGTTCCGGCTGCATCCAGGCCGTGATGTCGGTGCGGTAGTAACTGGCCGTCCCGGTGACGAAGACCGCGAACAGGACCCAGCCCACGACGAGGCCTGACCAGGCGTGCAGCCAGGCCATGGATTGGCGAAAGCCGTTCTTCATGGCGTCATGCCCTCGAGACGTTCTGCGCTACCAGCGATACCTGAGCGTGGCGAACACGGTCCGAGGCGCGCCGTACCAGCACCAGGCCTGGAACGCACAGGATTGCACGTAGGTCTCGTCGAGCAGGTTCTGCGCGTTGATCTGCAATTGCATGCCCTTCAGCGTCGGTGACAGGTAGCTGAAATCGTAGGACGCGACGGCGTCGACCACGAGATTGGCCGGCACCTTGATGCTGTTGGCGGCATCGCCCTGCGAGCCGCCGAGGTAACGGAAGCCGCCGCCGAAGCCGAGGCCGGCGAACATCCCCTGGCGGACCTGATAGTTGCCGAAGAGAGAGATCGTGGTGTCCGGCACCTGGATCGGGCGCAGGCCGAGGAGCGGCACGGTCTGGCGGGTCGTCTCATTGAGCGTCGTGGCGGTGCCCGCGGAGTTGACGGCGTCGATGAGAGAGAACCCGCCGATGACGGTGAGATCCTCGGTGATGTTCGCCCGCGCCTCGAACTCGACGCCCTGAACGCTGACCTCGCCGTTCTGCACCGAGAAGCTTCGGCCGTTCACAAGGTCAGGCGAGAGCGAGTTCTGGCGCTTGATGTCGAAGGCGGCAGCCGTGAGCAGGATATCAGTGCCGGGGGGCTGATACTTCACGCCGGCCTCGAACTGCCGGCTGGTGATCGGGTCGGGAAGGCGGCCGAAGGTCGGGTCGCCGTTGAAGATCTGCCCGGAAAACTGCGGCTCGAAGGCCTCCGAATAGCTGACATAGGGGGCGATGCCGCTGTCGAAGAGGTAGAGCAGGCTCGCCCGCCCGGTGAAGGCTTCGCTCGGCGCGTCCTGATCGCTGACGAGGGCGCCCGCGATCGTCCGGGTCGGCCCGCTCTGTCTCACCCAGTCGTAGCGCCCACCGAGGGTGAGCGTCAGCCGATCGACCTTGAGCTGATCTTGGAAGTAGATGCCGGTTTGGTGAGAGCTGATGTCGGAATAGCCCGAGAAGGCAGGGAAGGGGATGTTGGGCAACCCATAGACCGGGTTGAGGAGGTCGAGGCTTTGCGGAACGGCCGGGAACGGCGTGCTGAACGTCTTTGTGTAGAGCGTCTGGTGGTCGAGCCCGACGAGGATGGTGTGGGCGACCGGGCCGGTCTGGAAGTCGGCCACGATGTTGTTGTCGTTGGTGAAGGCGTCGATCGCCACGTTGGTGCCGCCGGCTGCCCGTCCGAGGAAGCGGCCGCCCCAGGCGAGGTTGTTCGAGGTGGCGTCGTAAAGGCTGCGGTAATCGCCGAGGGTTCGCAGGAAGCGGCCGGCCGAGTGGACGCGGATGCCCTCGTCGAAACGGTGATCGAAGATGTACGTCGCCGAGGCCTGGGTGCGATCGGAGCGCTCGATGTTCGGGTCGCCGTCGTAGAAGTCGCGCGGAAGACGCCTGAGCGGCCCGTTGGCGATGCCGAAATTCGACGGGAACAGCGTGCCCTTGGCGGGCAGGGCGCCGTAATAGCCGGAATACGGATCACGCTGATAGAGGCCGATGAGCGTCAGCGAGGTATCCGATGACGGACGCCATGTCAGGCTGGGATTGATGAAGCTTCGCTCGATGGAGGTGGTCTTGGCCGGACCGTCGGCATCCCATCCCGCGGCGATGATCCTGTAGGCGAACTGGTCAGCGAGCACGCCTCCGCCTTCGATCGGCCCGCCGACATCGATGCCGCCGCGCACGGTACTGTAGCTGCCGCCCTGCACGAAGATCTCGCCATGGCGGACAAAGGACGGGACCTTGCTGACGAGGTTGACGATGCCGCCGGGGCCCGCCTGCCCGTAGAGGACGGAGGCCGGACCCTTGATGATGTCGACGCGCTCGAGCCGGAACGGATCGACGGAAGGGCCTGCGTCACGGTTGCCCGGCAGGCGCATGCCGTCGAGGAAGAGGGGGGCCTGGAAGCCTCGGATCAGGAACTGTTCCAGCCGTGTCGAGCCCGATCCACCACGTTGCTCCGTCGTCACGCTGGGCGTGTAACGCAGGGCCTGATTCACGGTCAGTGCGTTCTGATCCTCGATCTGCTTGCGGGAGACGACAGAAATCGACTGGGCGGTCTCGAGAATAGGCGTGTCCGTCTTGGCGCCGACGACGCTCCGGGTCGCCGTATAGCCTCTGACCGGCCCGACGGGGCCGCCGACATCCGTTCCCGACGCGCTCGGTCGACCCCCGGCACCGTCGACCGACAAGGTATCGAGCGTGACGGCGTGGTCAGCCCCCTGCGCCAAGACTGGTTTCGACAGAATGGCAAACATGGCCACGCTTGAGAGCATGACGAGTATAGCGCGGCTGCGCTTGGCAGATAGCGTTGCCTGATCGCGATGATTTAGCGAAAGCTGATGCACGAGGAGACCCAATTTCTAGATTTTCTTAGATTGGAGGCATTAAAAGAAGCTGCTCTCCAAATCGTGTTCGGAAATCATCTGGCAAATAAGCTAGATTATATGCAACAATTATCTTTTAGAATTGTTTTATGTCTAAATACTAATTTCTTATATTCGGTCGCAGTAGGTCCGTCATCTTGGGATCGCGATCTGCCAGTCCACTTGAGGCCACGGCGTGGCACGCGACGTTAGGTTCAATCGCCACCACTTGTAGGATCGAAGGCCGCAATCAGTGATCGGCCCTGTGGATTTATCTCTTCGCCCCTTCAGCGGCCGGTCGCGTTACCGACGCGGCGATCCAGCAACACTCATCACGTATTGGGCGGCGGTGCCCGTCAGGGCTGCTACACGAACCATATAGAATTTTAATCCGTGGTATATTGTATGCCTTGAATTTTGATGCATGATGGTTGGACCGATTCCACAGATCACCGAGCAAGAATGGATTTAGGGATGGAACGACAGGACCCACCGGCCGCCAAATGGCGGCAGCTCGCTTTCGGCGTCCTCTGCATGGCGATGATCGCCAACCTGCAATATGGGTGGACGCTGTTCGTGGACCCGATCGACGCTAAGTTCCACTGGGGCCGGGCGGCCATCCAGTTCGCGTTCACCATCTTCGTCGCTACCGAGACCTGGCTGGTACCGGTAGAGGCCTGGTTCGTGGACCGCTACGGTCCGCGGATCGTCGTCTGCTTCGGCGGCGTGATGATCGCGCTGGCCTGGCTCATCAATTCCCAGGCCTCGTCGCTGTGGATGCTCTACGGCGCGGCGGCGGTCGGCGGCATCGGGGCGGGGTCGGTCTACGGCACCTGCGTCGGCAACGCTCTCAAATGGTTCCCGCATCGGCGCGGCCTCGCCGCCGGCGCCACGGCGGCCGGGTTCGGTGCGGGCGCTGCGGTAACGGTGGTGCCGATCGCCAAGATGATCGCCAGCAGCGGCTACCAGGACGCCTTCCTGTATTTCGGCCTCGGCCAGGGCGCCATCGTGGTCCTGCTGTCGTTCCTGCTGCGCAAGCCCTCCGTCGCCGTGCCGATGCAGCGCAAGAGCCTGCGCCTGCCGCAGACGAAGGTGGACCGCACACCGCGCGAGGTCGTGCGCACGCCGGTATTCTGGGTGATGTACGTGATCTTCGTCATGGTGGCCTCGGGCGGCCTGATGGCGGCCGCGCAGATCGCGCCCATCGCCCATGACTTCAAGGTCGCCGACGTGCCGGTCAGCCTGTTCGGGCTGCAGATGGCGGCACTGACCTTCGCCATCTCTCTCGACCGCATCTTCGACGGGTTCGGGCGCCCATTCTTCGGCTTCGTCTCCGACACGATCGGGCGCGAGAATACCATGTTCATCGCCTTCTCCACCGCCGCTGCGGCGATCGTCCTGCTCCTCAGCTACGGCACCGACCCGCTGGTCTTCGTCTTCTCCACGGCAATCTATTTCGGGGTTTTCGGCGAGATCTACTCGCTGTTTCCTGCCACCTGCGGCGATACGTTCGGCTCCACCTTCGCCACCACCAATGCCGGTCTGCTCTACACCGCCAAGGGGACAGCCTCGTTCCTCGTGCCGGTGGCGAGCGTCATCTCGGCGGCCTACGGCTGGTCGGCGGTGTTCTCGATCATCATCGGACTGAACGTGGCGGCGGCGGCGCTGGCGATGTTCGTGCTCAGGCCGATGCGGGCACGCTACCTCGCTCAGGGCCCGGTTCCCGCCGGCGCGTCCGAACCGGCGCGCCTGGTAAGGACCATGGTCTGAATCGTACGAGCCGATACGGGAGGCGTTCCGCACTCTGTATCGGCGCTGGCGGTGAGGCTCCAGGCATTCGGTTTGCGTCGGCACTTTTCAGGAACCGGCATTCGCCGTTCGGACCTATGCTCGGAGTTTGCCAAGGAAGGCCGACGATGTTCCGCACGGACCGAGGTCAGTCATGAACGTTGCCGCCGCCCTGGCTCTTCAGACCGTTCCCTTCGCCGGCCTCTTTCTCGCCGGCAGCGAGGACAAGGACCTGTTCACGGTCCTCTATATCGGCGCCCTCGGCCTCATCTTCTCTTTCACCGTCCTGTCGAGCGGCGTCTATGACATCCCCGGGGCGTTCGGAGGCGCTCTCAGATGAGCCTGCGCCCGTTTCCGTCGATCGAAAGGCGACCGGCCAGCGCTCAGAGCGGCTTGTAGGTGTGTTCGTCCGCCGGGAAGCGGCCGGCTCGAACCTCTTCCGCATAGGCCTCGACGGCTCCTTCGATCTGGCCGCGCAGGGAGCCGAAGCGCTTCACGAATTTCGGCACCCGATCGCTCAGGCCGAGCATGTCCTCGAGTACCAGGATCTGACCATCGCAGGCGGTCGACGCGCCGATGCCGATCGTGACCGTGGTGATCGAGGGAGCTGTGGCAATGGCGCGTGCCACGGGCTCGACGATTCCCTCCATGACGATGGCGAACGCTCCCGCATCGCTGATCGCCTGGGCGTCCTGCATCAGCTTGCGTTCACCATCCTCGCTCCGACCCTGCACGCGAAAACCACCCATCGTGTTCACGGATTGGGGCGTGAGACCGATATGGCCCATCACCGGAATGCCACGCTCCACGAGGAAGGCGACGGTTTCGGCGAAGCGCGCGCCGCCCTCCATCTTGATCGCACCGGCGCCGGTCTCCTTGAGGACGCGGGCTGCACTCATGAAGGCCTGTTGCGGGCTCGCCTCGTAGGAGCCGAAGGGCATGTCGACGACGATGAGAGCCTTCGATGTGCCGCGGATCACCGCCTGCGCCTGGACGATCATCATCTCAAGGGTCACCGGCAGGGTGGTCTCCATCCCGTGCATGACCATGCCGAGGGAATCGCCAACCAGGATGAAATCACAATGCGGATCGAGGATGCCGGCGGTGTGAGCGTGGTACGCCGTCAGCGCAATGATCTTGCGACCTTCGGCCCTACGCTTGGCGAGGTCCACAGCGCGGATGCGGCGTGACTGCACGACTTGCGACATCGATCTCAACCCGGTTTGGCAGCCAGCTCAATGGCCGGTGGCTTGCCGGGGATTTCTATACGCATGGACGAGGTAAATCACGCGTCCGAGTGACGGTCCCCGCCACCTGTATGGGAAGAGATGGAGAGGCTGACTTGTGTAATGCTCGCGATCTGGACGATGGCGTCGCCCGTAGTCGCTGCCCTTGTCGGGCGTTTCCTCCCTAGACGTCGGGCCGTCTCCGGTGCCTTTATTCTGCCACAACCACGGCCGTGTCAACGGGCTGCTTCGGTTCGCAAGCTCCTGATGCTGCTTATTTTGTAGGCTTCCTTCCGGCGCCGACTATCAGTTGCCTGGCATACCTTAGAAACGTGTGGTCAAGGCGTTGAGCCAGTCGGGCGACGCCGCTACGAGAGCCGTTTCGAGACGCTTGTCGGACCCCGTCAGAATCACGAGGCCGGTGACGACGAGGAGGATTCCCAACGCGGCCTTGAGCCCTTTGCCCGCCTGCATCATCCGGGTTCGCCACGCCATCAGCACTTGGCGCGACAGCATCCCGAGGATCAGCAAGGGCAAGGCGGCTCCAAGGCCGAAGACCAGCATGGTCAGGGAGACCTGAGCGAGATCCTTGCCCTGCGCGGCAAGCAGCGAGGCGGCACCGAGCGTCGGTCCGACGCAGGGACTCCAGACCGCGCCGAGCAGGAGGCCGACCGCGAACTGGCCGGCAAGGCCTGTCGTGGCAAGTCCGCCGAAGCGCCGCTCCGTCCAGTCGCTTACCGGTCCTCCGGCAGCGGCGAGGCGGAGTTGGAGGTCAGGAAGGATCAGGACGATTCCGACGGCGACGAGCATGATCGCCGCGACCGGTCGAAAGACCTCCCCATCGAGACCGAGCCCAAATCCGATCGTCGCCACGAACAGGCCGAGCGTGACGAAGGAAAAGGCGAGCCCCGCCGCCAGAGCGGCCGGTCCGTATCGGTGTTCGGACGCCGCGGCGCCGAGCACGATCGGAAGGAGTGGCAATACGCAAGGGGAGAGGATGGTGAGCAGGCCGGCGAGGAAGGCGAGGCCGAGCGTGATGATCATGGTATCGAAGGCCGCTTGATCTCAAAATCTGCGCTACAGCGCCTTCTCGACCAGCGACTCGATCCACTCTCCCTGCGTCTCGCCGACGGAGCGGCCCACCTCCTCGCCCCCCTTGAAGACGATGAGCGTGCTCTGCATGCGCGCGCCGAACCGGCGCATCAGGGCCTTCTGAGTATCGAAATCGATCTCGTAGATAGCGAGATTCTTGAAACGCGTCTGTTCGGACAGCGCCTTCAGGATGGGTCGCTGGGTCTTGCAGATCGGGCACCAAGGGGCCGTCACCTCCACGATGATCGGCCGGCCGGCGGCTTGGGCGGCAGCGAAGCCTGCTTCATCGAACGGCTCCGCGGCCGACGCGGTGCTGGGGATGCTGGAGGCGAAGAAGCCCATCAGGAGAAAGAGTGCACGACGGCTGATCATTGCGGTGTCTCGTTCGGTGGGGAGTGCGGGTCGGAGCCGGCTGCGATCCTGCAGGCCGGCTCGCCTCTCCCGTCGCTATCGCTGGGCCTCGCCGGCAGGCTTGGCGGCCCAGGCAGCATCCACCTTGAGAATCGTGGTGTCGTGCCTGTCCTGCCAGCCCTCGACACCGTCGGCAAACCAATGGACACGGGAATAGCCATTCTGCACGAGCCGCTTGGCGGCGTTCCAGCTACCCCAGCATTCGGGGTGGCAGAAGGTCACCACCGGCTTCGATTTGTCGCCGCCGGTGAGATACGCGACGCGGGAGAGAAACTGTGCCTCCCGCGCCGGGTCCATTGGTGCCGCCCCCGCCCCGGGCATCCAGACGCTGCCCGGGATCGAACGATGGGCCGGCAGCCAGGGTCTGTCGGTGGGGAAGCCCGCCGGCTTCTGGTCGGCCAGAGCCACGTCGATCATCACCGGTTTCTCGGCGGCGAGCGAGTCGAGGGCGTCGATGTCGACAACGGTCGCGCCCTTGAGGGTCTTGGGCGTGTAGCCCTTCGGTGCCCCGGTCCAGAACCCCTCTGGCTCCGGCACGTTGACCGGCGAATCGGCAGGGCCCGCCGCGTGGACGGGAGGAACTGAGCCGGACAGGGCGAAGAGAGTGAGGGCCGCGGCTGAGACAATGCGGATCATGGGGGAAATCCCTTCTCAGTTGCTCGGGCTCGGCGTGTTGAAGCTATGTTCCCAATGACCCTGTTGGTTGTCCATGGCGACGACCTTGATCGGGCCCTTAGAATCAGGGGCGAGGCCGAAGTTGATCACCGGGTTCGAGGCGATGGAGATGTCGCCGTTCATCGAGAAGACGAGCTTCCCATTGGCGGAGACGTCGAGCTTGTTGATGTAGCGGGCCGGGGTATAGTCGCGCGTGACTTGGTTCATCTGCATCCCGCTGAAGTTCGGGTGGCGGATCATCAGCGTCGCTTCCATCGGCTTGCCGGCGCCCCCTTCCGCAAACTTCATCTTCATGTCCCCGGCGCCCTTCAGTGCTTCTTCGTCGCTCATGCCCATGGGCGCCGAGCAGCCGCCCGATGCCTTCACGAACTTCACCGCCTCGTAGAGCTTTCCATCCTTGGTCTCGGCCACGGCGTGGACGTTGGTGTAGTTGTTGATCCGCACGCGGAGCTTGACCTCGCTCGGGTCGGCAGCGGGGCCGAAGGTGATGTGGGCCGCGTAAGGCGACGGGTTGTCGTCGATGATGAGATGGATGGCGGCGATCCTGTCCTTCTCCGGCATCGTCAGCGTGATCGGAACGAGAGCGGCGTCGAGAGCGCGCGGCGGAGCGTCGACCTTGATCAGCGCGTCCGTCGGCTCGAGTTTGCGGTCACCGAAGATCGACTTGGAAATCTCCTGCCAGCGTTCGAGCCGCTCGGCATCGGTGTCGCTCGCACCGGCGGCGAAGGCGGGCCACCCCGCCAGCACGGCGGCGGACAGGCACAGCGCAGCGGTGAAGGATCGCTTGGTCGCGGACATTCCGATCGGTGTGAAGGTCGTCATGGCGTTTCTCCTCTTCGTGATGATGTGGCGCGCGCTCATTCCCACTCAAGCTCCTTGTAGGCCTGAGTGACGTTGCGGCCGTTATAGGTGTCGAACAGGACCCATTTCTCTCGCTCGGCCTGACCGATGCTGTCGATCGCCCTGTCGATGGGCTGATCGGCGGCGATCGCCTTGCGGGTCTCGTCGCGCAACGTCGTGAGGTAGCGCGTCAGGTCGGCGAAGGCGGGCGCAGCGTCGACGAGGGTCGGCCCGTGGCCCGGTACGGCCTTCGACGCTCCCGTTCCCTTCAGCGTCTCCACCTCTTTCAGCCAGCCGAGAAGGCTGCCGTCGAGGGACGGGATTCGGGTGACGAAGAGGAGATCGGCCGGAAACAGGATTCCCGTCCGCGCGTCGATCATGGAGAGGTCGCAATTGGTATGGGCAGTCCCGTGCGCGGTGAAGCGCAGGGCGCGCCCGCCGAGATCGACCTCCGCAGTCTCGGCCACGTCCATCGTCGGATAGACCACAGAGCCGGCCCTGTCGGCGCCGAGGATATCGACAAGGCGTGTCCGGTAGAAATCTCCACGCGAATCGAGGGCCGAGCGCAGGGCGTGGTGGCCGATGAAAACCGGCTTGTCCTGCACGAACGCTTCCGCGCCGAAGCAATGGTCGGGATGGACGTGGGTGAGCACCACGTGGCTGATCGGCTTGTCCGTGCGCTTCCTGATCTCCGAGCGGAGCCATAGCCCGTCGGAGAGGCTTCCACCGGTCTCCGTTACGAGCACCGACGTGTCGCCGACGACGAAGCCGATATTGGCGATGGCGTCATCGTTCTCGGGCGTCGCCTCGGCGTCGAGCCCGCGCCGCATGAAGATGCCCGTTCCGACCTCGTCCATGGTGAACAGCCCGGCCGCGCGGCCGAGTGTGGGCAGGCAGCAAAGACAAAGGCCGCCGAAGAGCGCGGACCGGCGCGTGGTCAGGCTCCGCATCGAATACGCCGTCATGGCATATCCTGCAACGGCTGGCCGACGGCGAGAGCCGACATGCAATATCCTCCCATTTTTATGGCTACCATCTAGCAGGTAGATTTTCGCTGGCGTCAACGGTACACAAGACGTGGACCGTCGCGGATGCATCACGCCTTCGTGGCCGCAACCCATTCGGTGAGGCGAAAAGTCGACGGACGATGAGAGATACCAGAGCAGAACTGCTGGCCCAGGCCGAGGTCCTGGTGCGTGGTCGGGGCTATTCCGGTTTCAGCTACGGCGACCTCGCCGAGGCGGTGAACATCCGCAAGGCGAGCATCCACCACCATTTCCGGACGAAGACCGACCTCGCCGTCGCATTGGTGCGGGCCTACGATGCCCGCTACGACGAGGCTCTTGGCTCTATCCTCTCCCTGCAATCCGACGCGGTCGCGCGGGTCGAGGCCTATGGTCGGTATTACCTTGCAGGTGTCGAGGACGGGCTCGGTTGCCTCTGCGCGGTGCTCGCCATCGAGATGGACACCCTGCCGGACGTCCTGCGCGCAGACATCGCGCAGTTTTTCGACAAGCACATCGCGTGGCTGGAGCGTGTCCTCGCCGACGGATGTGCCGACGGGAGCCTGCGCCCCGGTCTCGACCCCGCTGCTACGGCCCGGATGGTGGTGGCGACCTTGGAGGGCGCGCTCCTGCTGGAGCGGCTCCTCGCCGGATCGGCCGGCTTCCGCTCCACCCTCGCGACCCTCTGCGATAGCCTCAAACCCCCTCGGACGGGATCACGGAACGCCCTTTCATCGGGGAGGGATGATACAATATAACAGCCATCACACATCCGACGCGGGGGAACCCCTGCGAACCCGAAGAGCCTTGCATGTCCGACAGCCCGTCCCCCGCCTCCTCGAAGATCCCCGTGACCGTGCTCACCGGCTATCTCGGAGCCGGAAAGACCACGCTCCTCAACCGCATCCTCACCGAGAACCACGGCAAGCGCTACGCCGTCATCGTCAACGAGTTCGGCGAGATCGGCATCGACAACGACCTCGTCATTGGCGCCGACGAGGAAGTGTTCGAGATGAACAACGGCTGCGTCTGCTGCACCGTGCGCGGTGACCTCATCCGCATCATGGACGGCCTCGTGAAGCGGCGCGGCAAGTTCGACGCGATCATCGTCGAGACCACCGGCCTCGCCGACCCGGCGCCAGTGGCCCAGACCTTCTTCATCGACGAGGATGTGGGCAGCGCCGCCCGCCTCGACGCGGTGGTGACGGTGGCCGACGCGAAATGGCTGGCCGACCGCCTGAAGGACGCGCCCGAGGCCAAGAATCAGATCGCCTTTGCCGACGTGATCCTGCTCAACAAGGCGGACCTCGTGGAGCCCGCGGATCTCGACCGCGTCGAGGGCCTGATCCGCTCGATCAACCCCTATGCCAAGGTCCACCGCACTAGCCGCTGCGACGTCCCCCTCGATCAGGTGCTCGACCGCAACGCGTTCGATCTCTCGCGCATCCTCGATATCGAGCCCGACTTTCTTGAAGAGGGCCATCACCATCACCACGACGACGAGATGCAGTCGGTCTCGGCCCGGATCGACGGCCCGGTGGATCCGGAGAAGTTCATGCCCTGGATCTCGACCCTGACTCAGGTCCAGGGACCGGACATCCTGCGCTGCAAGGGCATCGTCGCCTTCCCCGATGAGCCCCAGCGCTTCGTCTTCCAGGGCGTCCACCAGATCCTCGACGGCGATCTCCAGGGGCCGTGGAAGGAGGACGAGAGCCGCGTCTCCCGCGTTGTCTTCATCGGCCGCAAGCTCGATCCGGAGGCGATCCGCGAAGGGTTTTATGATTGCAAGGCGGCCTGACGAGGCCGGGCGGGAGGGCTGGATGCGTCCGGAATCGAACTGATCGGGCGCGCGCGCATTGTCCGCCAGTCCCCCTCTTTCCGAATGTTCCGATGACTCTGCGCTTCGCCACCTTCCTCGCGCTGATGGTCGCCGTTCCCTTGGGAAGCGTCGCGCTCTCCACGCCGGGGGAGGCGAAATACGCGATGGATCGCGAGAAGCGGTTCGGCGGCATGTGCAAGCCGCCTCTCAAATTCGCCGCCGGGGCCTGCGTTCGGCGCTGCCCGGCGGGGTATCGCGACACGGGTCGGGGTTACTGCCGTTTCAAGAACATGAACCGCTGAGACGCGGCCGCCCTATTCCTTAGGCGGCCTTGACCGAATCGACGAGGTCGCGGCGGGATGCGGGGATGTCCCCTCGACTGGAAACCGCCATGATCTCGCGTCTCGCCCTGCTCCTTGCTGCCTGTCTGACCTTCGGTGGAGAGGCGATGGCCGGCCCGGCTCAGGATTACGAGTTCCGGCCGCGGAGCGTCCGCAATGCTTGCCACCCGCCGTTGAAATTCGCGGCCGGCGCCTGCGTCCGCCGCTGCCCCGCCGGCTACCGGGACAACGGCCCCACCTGCGGGTTCAAGTCGATGCGCCGCTGAGCCGGTTTCACGTCCTCAACCCTGCAGTGTTTCTAGCCCTAAGCAGGGCCGGAGGCGGAATGAGGTCAGGCGGCCTTCACCCCGGCCAGGAACGTCGACACTTCGTGGCCGAGGTTTTCAGAGTACCGCGACAACTCCTTTGCCGCGCCGAGCACCTGGGCTGCGGCCGCACCGGTCGAACTTGCGCCCATCCGCACGTTCGTGATGTTGCTCGTCACCTCCTGGGTGCCCTGCGCGGCCTCCTGCACGTTGCGGGCGATCTCGCGGGTGGCCGCACCCTGCTGCTCCATGGCGGCGGCGATGCCGTTGGAATAAGTCGACATGTCGGTGATGGACCTGCCGATGCGGGTGATGTCGGACACGACCTCGCCGGTCGCGCCCTGGATCTCGCTGATCTTGATCCGGATGTCCTCGGTGGCCCGGGCCGTTTGCCCGGCGAGTTCCTTGACCTCCGTGGCCACCACCGCGAAGCCGCGTCCCGCCTCGCCGGCGCGTGCCGCCTCGATGGTTGCGTTCAGGGCGAGGAGGTTGGTCTGGCCGGCGATGGTCGAGATCATGGCGACGACATCGGTGATACTGTCGGCGACCTCCGCCAACCGCTTCACGGTGGCCTCAGTCCGGCGGGTATCCGCCACGGCCTGTTGGGCCATGTCCGAGGATTGGGTCACCTGGGTCACGATCTCCTGGATCGACGTGGACATCTCCTCGCTGGCGGCGGCGACGGTTTGGACGTTAGCGGAGGTTTCTTCCGCCGCGCTCGCCACCGTGGAGGCCTGCTGGATCGACTGGTCGGCGGTCGCCGATAGGGACTGGGCGGTGGCCTCCATCTCTGTGGCGGCGCCCGCCAGCCCCTGGGTCAGAGTCGAGACATTGGTCTCGAACCGAGCGGTCAGGTCGCTGAGGGCGTCGGCCCTCCGCATCTTGGCCTGGTTCTCCGCTTCCTGCTCCATCGCCATCTGACGCGCGTCGATGGCGTTGCGCTTGAACACCTCAAGGGCGCGCGCGAGTAGGCCGATCTCGTCCTTACGGTCGGTGCCCTCGACTGTCACGTCGAGATCACCCGCGGCGAGGCGGCCCATGGATGCCGTCATGCCGTTCACCGGGCGGGAAATCCCCAAGACGACGATGGCGGCGGCGATCGCCATTGCCGACCCGAGACCGATCACGGCGGACACAATCATCAAGACCGAAGTGGACTCGGCGATCCGGTCCGCCTGATCGGCGCTCTCGTTCAGTTCCCTGTCGATCACTGCGATCCGCTCTGAGATCTGCTCGCGCAGCTTCGCACGCAGGGGCGCGGCCTCCTTCTGTGCGATGTCCGTTCCGGTCCCGGAGGTCGTTCTTCAGTCCGGCGGCCGTCGAGCGGGTCAGGACGGCGAAGTAGCCGTCCACGGCCGCTTGAAGGGCCGCGTTCCGCGCTGCCCGTTCTGGCGTATCCGCCAAATTCGCGAGGCTGGCCTGCGCGCCTTGCGCCGCTCTGATGGCCGCATCCTGCCTGACGATGTAGGTCTCTATTTTCTTGGCATCCTGTTCCAGCAGGATATTCCGATTCTGAACCGTCGCTTCGGTGACGCTGATCTGCAGAGTGAGGACATGGTTCTGTCGTGCGGCCTGGACCTTCGCGATCGCCCGCGTCTGATCGGCGATCCGGGTCATGGAATAGCGTGCATAGCCCACGAGTCCCGCAGAAATTGCTGCCGTCAAGACTAGTGGGATGATGATCTTGACCAAAAGACCGAGGTTGTTGAACGACTTCATCGAAGCGATAATCTAAATGGAAATGTATGATTAGATGCCGCCAAGTTGGCGTGATGGAATTTAATGTTGGATTAATAAGTGCAATTATGACCTGAATTTTCTATACTTATCCGATTTTTTACAATTTAGCGTATTTAATTACTTTTTTAGTGTTGAATTTGATCTTCGCAAAGAGATGGATAGCCGTATAAAAGTGTCACGGAGCTGGATTAAAATGTGCCGCCGTCGCGCCATCGACGATCTCTTGGACGCGCCGAGGCATTCGGCCCTCCTGACCTGCCGAATTGTCCCAACAGCGATGGTCGCCGATGGATGGTCCGGTCCTCAATGCGGGTGATCTTGCGAACAACGTGCCGGCACTGCCCCCGGCCGAACGGAGCGAATGCAAGGATTGGTTTACCATTCCCGCACAGGATCGAATCCGAGCCGGTCCGATGCTGCCGGCGGCTGTCGGCTGCTCTTTCCGGGCGCCGTAAGGCTCACGGAGAGCGAAGCCCCATGATGTCCCGCGCGGAACGCACGCCCCTGACCGACTGGTGGTGGACCGTCGATCGCGGCCTCCTCGCCGGGTTGACCGCGCTGATGGTGGCCGGCCTCGTCTTCCTGATGGGCGGCGGGCCGCCGGTGGCCGAGAAGATCGGCTTGCCGACCTTCCACTTCCTCAACCGTCAGGCGATGTATCTCGCCCCGACGATCCTCATCATCGTCGCGGTGTCGTTCCTGTCCCTGCGCCACATCCGCCGCGTGGCCCTCGCCACCTGGATCGTGGGCGTTACCCTCTGCATCCTCGCCGGCAAGTTCGGCCCCGAGATCAAGGGCGCGCATCGCTGGATCCAGTTCGGCCCCTTCGGCCTGCAGCCGTCGGAATTCGTCAAGCCCGCCTTCGTGGTCGTGGCCGCCTGGGCCTTCTCTGAGGGGGCGCAACGCCGCGACATGCCCGGCGGCCTGCTGGCGATCCTGCTCCTGCCCGTCACCATCGTGCCGCTGATCCTCCAGCCGGATTTCGGCCAGACCATGCTGATCACCATCGTCTGGTGCTCGCTGTTCTTCGTGGCCGGCCTGCACTGGTTCTGGGTCGCGGGCCTCGGCGCCGCCGGCCTCGTCGGCGTCGCCTTCGCCTACCAGTTCCTGCATCACGTGCGCGAGCGCATCACCCGCTTCCTCGACAAGGATTCCGGCGACAGCTTCCAGGAATACTGGGCACGTGAATCGTTCAATTCGGGCGGTTGGTTCGGCACCGGCCCGGGGGAGGGCGTCGCCAAGCGTCACCTGCCCGATGCGCACACCGACTTCATCTTTTCGGTGACCGGCGAGGAGTTCGGCGTCGTCGTCTGCCTCTGCCTCGTCTGCCTCTTCGCCTACATTGTCATGCGCGGCCTCAAGCTCGCACGGCGCACCGATGACACCTTCTCCCGCCTCGCCATCACCGGCCTCACCACCCTGTTCGGTCTGCAGGCCTGCATCAACATGGCCGTGAACGTGCGGCTGATGCCGGCGAAGGGCATGACCCTGCCCTTCGTCTCCTATGGCGGCTCGTCGCTGATCTCGCTGGCGCTCGGCATGGGCTTCCTCGTGGCGCTCACCCGCAAGCGGCCCCGCATGACGACGCTCAGCCAGAAGCCGCCCGGCACCGCACCCGCTACCGTCGCGGGAGTGATGCGGTGACGGTGGCCACGGCGACGATCCTGCTCTGCGCCGGCGGCACCGGCGGGCACCTCTTCCCCGCCGAGAGCCTCGCTCACGCTCTGCGGGAGCGAGGCGTCCGCGTGGTGCTCGCCACCGATGCGCGGGTCGATTCGATCGCGGCCGAGTTTCCGGCCTCCGAGATCGTCACCATCGCGTCCGCGACCCCATCCGGCCGCTCCATCGTAAAGCGTGCGGGCGCGCTCCTTACGCTAGGCCGCGGCTTCGGTGTGGCGGCGAAGGAGATCAAGCGGATCAACCCTGCCGCCATCGTCGGCTTCGGCGGCTATCCCACGGTGCCGCCGGTGCTCGCCGGTCAGATTCTGCGCGTGCCGACGATCCTGCACGAGCAGAATGCGGTGATGGGTCGCGCGAATGCCTTCCTCGCACGCGGCGCCCGCGCCATCGCCACCGGCTTTGAGGAAGTGCGCGGCATCCCCGCGAAGGCGACGGCGCAGCGCACCCATACCGGCAACCCTCTGCGCCCAGCCGTGCTCGCCGCGGCGCGGATTCCCTATCCGGGGTTAGGCGAGGTGGACGGCCTTCACCTCCTCGTCTTCGGCGGCAGCCAAGGCGCGGCGGTAATGGGGCAGGTGGTGCCCAAGGCCATCGCCCAATTGCCCGCCGACCTGCGCGCGCGCCTGACGCTGGTGCAGCAGGTGCGGGCCGAAGATCTCACCGCCGTCCAGAACCTCTATCTCTCGCTGGGTCTTGCCGGGCTCGAGACGGCACCGTTCTTCAAGGACCTGCCCGCCCGTATGGCGCGCAGCCATCTCGTCATCGGCCGCTCGGGCGCTTCCACCGTGTCGGAACTCGCCGCCATGGGCCGGCCGTCGATCCTGGTGCCGCTTCCGGGCGCCCTCGACCAGGATCAAGCAGCAAATGCCGCGACGCTTGCCGGCATCGGGGCGGCGCTCGCCATTCAGCAGAGCGTCTTTACGCCGGATCGCCTGACTGCCGAACTCCTCGACCTATTCACCAATCCGTCAAAATTGACCGCGGCGGCCGTAGCCGCCAAAAGCGCGGGCATTCACGACGCCGCCGAGCGGCTGGCCGATGTCGTCCTGGCGACGGCATCGCGCACCTGATTCCGATCGGGACCGCCCTGGCGCGATCCCCGACACGACGAGACTGGGTCACATCATGAAGCTGCCCGACAAGCTCGGTCCCATCCACTTCATCGGCATAGGCGGCATCGGCATGTCCGGCATCGCCGAGGTGATGTCGAACCTCGGCTACACGGTCCAGGGGTCGGACGCGAACGACAACGCCAACGTTCGGCGGCTGGCCGAGAAGGGCATGAAGACCTTCATCGGCCATGCCGCGCAGAACGTGGAGGAGGCCGCCCTCGTGGTGGTCTCCACCGCGATCCGGCGCGACAATCCCGAACTCGTCGCCGCGCGCGAGCGCCGCCTCCCGGTGGTGCGACGCGCCGAGATGCTGGCCGAGTTGATGCGCTTCAAGTCCTGCGTCGCCATCGCCGGCACCCACGGCAAGACAACCACCACCTCCCTCGTGGCGACGCTGCTCGACGCCGGCAACCTCGACCCCACCGTGATCAACGGCGGCATCATCAACGCCTACGGCACCAATGCCCGCATGGGCGAGGGCGAGTGGATGGTGGTGGAGGCCGACGAATCCGACGGCACCTTCCTGAAGCTTCCCGCCGATGTCGCCATCGTCACCAATATCGACCCCGAACACCTCGACCATTTCGGCTCGTTCGAGGCGGTGAAGGACGCGTTCCGGCGCTTCATCGACAACATCCCGTTCTACGGTTTCGCCGTCATGTGCATCGACCATCCGGTGGTGCAGGATCTCGTCGGCCATATCGAGGATCGCCGCATCATCACCTACGGCGAGAACCCCCAGGCCGATGTCCGGCTCATCGACGTGGACCTGCGCGGCGGCCAGAGCCGCTTCCGCGTGATGATCCGCGACCGGCGTCCCGGTTTCCGCATGGAGATGGAAGACCTCGTCCTGCCGATGCCCGGCAAGCACAATGCGCTGAACGCCACCGCCGCCCTGGCCGTCGCCCACGAGCTCGGCGTCGAGCCCGAGGCGATCCGCAAGGCGTTGGCCGGGTTCGGCGGCGTCAAGCGCCGCTTCACCAAGACCGGCGAATGGAACGGCGCGCTGATCTTCGACGATTACGGACACCATCCGGTGGAGATCAAGGCTGTGCTTAAGGCCGCCCGCGCCTCCACCGAAGGGAACGTCGTCGCTATCGTCCAGCCTCACCGCTACACCCGGCTCGCCTCGCTGTTCGACGATTTCTGCACCTGCTTCAACGATGCCGACACGGTTATCGTCGCCCCCGTCTACGCGGCGGGCGAGGCGCCCATCGAGGGCATGGATCGCGACGGTCTCGTCTCGGGTCTGAAATCCCGCGGCCACCGCGACGCTCTCGCCCTGGAGCGTACCGAAGACCTCGCCGGCCTCGTGGCGACGCGGGCAAAGCCGGGCGACTATGTCGTGTGTCTGGGCGCCGGCAACATTACGCAATGGGCCTACGCCCTGCCGGGCGAATTGGCGGCCTTGCAGGGGTGAGGGCGGGATGCGTTCGGCAGACGAGGAGCGCACCGGCTTCAGGCGGCCGCTCCGACACAATCAAACCGACGTCGAGGGGAGATTGTGGACCCGTCTGCGCAACGGGCGCCTCGCTGGCTTCAAGTTCGTCCGCCAGGAGGGGGTCGGCCCCTATGTCGCCGATTTCTGTCGCCGCGACGTCAAAGTGATCGTCGAACTCGACGGAAGCCATCATGCCGAGAGCGCGTATGATGCGGTCAGGGATACGTATCTCACGAGCCTCGGCTACCGCGTCCTGCGCTTTTGGAATTCCGACATCAACGACAACATCGTTGGTGTCCTGGACACCACCATCGCCGCGCTTCCCCCCTCTCCCCGCACGCGGGGAGAGGACGTCGGCCCCCTCGTCGGGGCCGGCGTGAGCCCGAAGGGCGGGGGTGAGGGGGCAATTCTGGAGGCGGCTTCCCAGGAATCGCCCCCTCACCCTCGGCTGCCGCTTCGCTGCGCCGACAACGAGGTTGGCACAGCCCTCTCCCCGCGTGCGTGGAGAGGAGGAGAATCTTCATGACCGCCTTTCCCGACATCATTCCCGCCATCCGTGCCGCCGCTCCCGCATTGCGCGGTCGGCTCATCGCCAATCAGCTGCTCTCAGATCTCACCTGGTTCCGCGTCGGCGGTCCGGCGCAGGTGCTGTTCACGCCGGCCGACGAGGAAGATCTGGCGCATCTCCTCGACGTGCTTGACCCGGACCTTCCGGTCACCGTGATCGGCCTAGGATCGAATTTGATCGTCCGCGACGGCGGCATTCCCGGCGTCACCATCCGGCTCGGCGGCAAGGCCTTCGGCTCCGTGGAAATCGATGGCGAGACCCTGCGGGCGGGGACCGCGGTGCCGGACATGCGCCTTGCCAAGACCGCCGCTGAAGCGTCCCTCGATGGGCTCGCGTTCCTCCGCGGCATACCCGGCTCCATCGGCGGCGCGCTGCGCATGAATGCCGGCGCCCATGGCGGAGAGACCACCGACGTGCTGGTGGAGGCGCGCGGCATTGACCGGTCGGGGACGCTTCGCGTCTTCACCCATGCGAAGATGGGGTTCACCTACCGCCACAGCGAGGCGCCCGAGGACGTGATCTTTACGAGCGCTCTGTTCCGTGGCCGCCCCGGCGACCGCCGCGAGATCGAGGCCGAGATGGACCGCGTCACCGCCGCGCGCGAGGCGGCGCAGCCGATCCGCGAGCGCACCGGCGGCTCGACCTTCAAGAACCCGCCGGGCGGCAAGGCTTGGCAGCTCGTCGACGCCGCCGGCTGCCGGGGTCTCACCCTGGGAGGGGCCCAGGTCTCCGAGATGCACTGCAACTTCCTGATCAATCGCGCCGATGCCAGCGCCTCCGACATCGAGGCGCTCGGCGAAGAGGTCCGCCGACGCGTCCGCGAGACGTCCGGCGTCGAGCTGCATTGGGAGATCAGGCGAATCGGTGTCCCGGCCTCGACGGGCGGCTAGGGGCGGCGCAACTCAGACGACGATTCTCGGGACGACGGCAATCGTCTACCGGGCAGCATCCAGGGCGAGCGCGTCCAGGCCAAGGCCGTCGGCGCGCCATCGGAAGGAACCGGAAATGTCGAAGCACGTCGCCGTCCTCATGGGAGGATGGTCCTCCGAGCGTCAGGTCTCGCTGAATTCCGGCAGCGCCTGTGCCGAGGCCCTCGAAGGGGAGGGGTTCCGCGTCACCCGGGTCGATGTCGGACCCGACATCGCCACGGTCCTCACCGAATTGCGGCCCGACGTAGCCCTCAACGCCCTGCATGGTCCGGCGGGCGAGGACGGCACGATCCAGGGGCTGCTGGAGATCCTGCGCATCCCGTACACCCATTCCGGCGTCCTGGCCTCGGCCCTGGCGATGCACAAGGAACGTGCCAAAACGATCATGAAGGCCGCCGGGGTGAGCGTTCCGGAGGGTTTGGTCGTTAACCGTCATGATGCCGCAAAAGCACACCCGTTAACTCCTCCTTACGTGGTCAAACCGATCGCCGAGGGCTCCTCGATGGGCGTCATCATCGTCCGTGACGGGCGCTCTCATCCGCCCCAGATTCTCGCCTCGAACGAATGGGTCTATGGCGAGCAAGTCCTTGCAGAGACTTACGTTGCGGGCCGCGAGCTCACCTGCGCGGTGATGGGGGACAGGGCCCTCGGAGTGATCGAGATCAAGCCCGCCTCGGGGGAGTGGTACGACTTCGATGCGAAGTACGCCGAGGGGGGGTCGATCCACGTCCTCCCGGCAGAAATTAAACCAAAAATTTACCAGCGTGTCCAAGAGTTGTCGTTAACGGCGCATCAAGCACTTGGATGCCGGGGCATCAGCCGTGCGGACCTTCGTTACGACGACACACCGGGTGGAACCGGTGCCCTCGTCGTCCTGGAGGTCAACACGCAGCCCGGGATGACCAAGACGAGCCTTGTGCCGGAGATCGCAGCCCACGCTGGCTTGAGTTTCGGTGAGCTCGTCCGATGGATGGTGGAGGACGCTACTCTGGGTCGTTGAACGCAGCCGGTCAGGCTGGCGTCGACGGAGCCCCCGCGCCCGGATCGGGTTCGCTCGTCGCCGGAATGGTGGCGCGCCTGCCGCGACTGGCGCGCCCCTTCATGCGCTCGCGCCGTTCGCGGCTCGGGCAACCGATAGAGCGGCGCATCCCGCGCCATGCGGGCACGCTGACCCTCTCGGTGGCCTTCGCCGCCCTGTCGATCACCGGCTTCGTCGCCAGCGGCCGCTACGACCGCTTCGTGCTCGAAAACGGCCGTCCCTCCGACGTCCTGGCGCGGTTGGCCGGTTTCGGCGTCGAGCGCGTCACCATTTCCGGCATCGCCCGCCTTTATGAGCGGGAAGTGCTCCAGGCGGCCGGCATCGACGGCCACTCCTCCGTCGTGTTCCTCGACGTCGCCGAGGCCCGCAAGCGCCTCCTCGACGTGCCGCTGATCGCCAGCGTCTCGGTGCGCAAGGTCTATCCGAACGAGATCGTCATCAATCAGGTCGAGCGCGAGCCTGCCGCCCTGTGGCAGCGCAACGGCGAGATTTCCGTCATCGCCGCTGACGGCACCGTCATCGACGAGATGCGCGACGACCGCTACGCCGCACTCCCCCTCGTGGTGGGCGAGGAGGCCAACGAGCGCCTCAAGGACTACCTCGCCCTCATCGATGCGGCGGGCGAGCTCGGCGAGCGGGTCAAGGCCGGCACCTACGTGTCAGGCCGGCGCTGGACGCTGAAGCTCGACGGTGTCGACATCCGCCTGCCCGAGACCGGCGCCGCCGAGGCCCTGGCTCGTCTGGTCAAGCTCGAGCGCGAAAGCCGCATCCTCGAGAAGGACATCATCGCGGTTGACCTGCGATTGCCCGACAGGGTGGTGGTGCGGCTCACGGAGGAATCGGCCGCGGCGCGTGCCGAATCCCAGAAGAAGAAGCCGAAGGGCAAGGGGACCGAGACATGAGCCGCACGATTCGTCCGGCGCATCCCGCCTCCCGCCAGCCCGCCCTTCCCGCATCCTTCGCCCGGTAAACCGATGCACGCGCAACACGGCCTGACGCCGCGTCTGAAACCACTCTCCGCGCGCCGGAGCACCACCCTCTCGGTGCTCGACATCGGCACGAGCAAGGTGGTCTGCCTCATCGCCGAGCTCCAGCCGGCCGAGGCGCTGACGACCCTGCGCGGACGGACCCATTTCGCGCGCATCATCGGCATCGGGCACCAGCGCTCGCACGGCCTCAAGGGCGGTGCGATCGTCGATCTCGAAGCCGCGGAGGGCGCGATCCGCCAGGCGGTCCACGCCGCCGAGCGGATGGCGAAGGTCGAGGTCCAGTCGGTCATCGTCAATATGTCCGGTGGCCGCCTCGGCTCGCAGCATTTCGAGGCGCAGGTCGGGGTCCGCACCGGCACCGTCATGGGGTCCGATGTCGAGCGCGCCCTGGAGACGGCGAGCGCCCACGGCGTCAGTCCCGGCCGCACCGTGCTCCACGCGCTTCCCACCGGCTACGCCATCGACGGCCAGGGCGCGGTGATCGATCCGTCCGGCATGATCGGCGAGTCTCTCGGCGTCGACCTCCACGTGGTCACCGCCGAGGCCGCCGCCGCCCGCAACCTCATGCTGGCGGTGGAGCATTGCCATCTCGGCGTCGAGGCGGTGATCGCGACACCCTATGCCGCCGGCCTCTCCGCCCTCGTCGACGACGAGGCAGAGATGGGCGTGTGCGTCGTCGACATGGGCGGCGGAACCACCAGCGTCGGCGTGTTCGAGGGCGGGCATCTCGTTCACGTGGATGCCATCGCGGTGGGGGGGCACCACGTCACCATGGACATTGCCCGCGGTCTCTCCACCCGTGTGGTGGCGGCTGAGCGTCTCAAGACCCTTTACGGGTCGGCGATCTCCACCGCCTCCGACGAGCGCGACATGATCGCGGTCCATGGCGTCGGCGAGGACGAGGGCGATGCGCCGACCCATGTGCCGCGCTCGCAGCTCGTACGGATCATCAAACCGCGGGTGGAGGAAGTCGTCGAACTCGTTCGCGACCGCCTCCGCAATGCCGGCTTCGCCGCACAGGCAGGCCGCCGGGTCGTGTTGACGGGCGGCGCGAGCCAGCTCGTCGGCCTGCCGGAAGTCGCCCGCAGAGTGATGCAGGGTCAGGTCCGGATCGGTCGGCCCCTCGGCATCCGGGGCCTTCCGGAAGCCGCGAAAGGCCCGGCCTTCTCCGCGGCAGTCGGCCTGCTGGTTTACCCGCAGGTGGCGCATGCGGAACATTTCGAACCGCGCGGGCACAGCGCCTTCGCGGGCACCGGAACCGACAACTACATCCAGCGGGTCGGCCGCTGGCTGCGGGACAGTTTCTAAGAACGACGGGACTGGTTGCCCGACGCCCCTGAAGGGGGGCGGCGCCGGATCCGGCACAGCACATCGGCGGTCTCACCGAGAGGTCGTCAAATGAAACGTGAAAGGCACGAGAGGCTCGACACCATGGCCATCAGTCTGCAGGCGCCGGATATCCGGGAACTGAAGCCCCGCATCACCGTCTTCGGTGTCGGCGGAGCCGGCGGCAATGCCGTCAACAACATGATCGAGTCGGGCCTCCTCGGCTGCGAGTTCGTCGTGGCCAATACCGATGCCCAGGCACTCACCTCCTCCAAGGCCGAGCGCGTGATCCAGATGGGTCTCGGCGTGACGCAGGGCCTGGGTGCTGGCTCCCACCCCGAAGTCGGCTCCGCCGCCGCCGACGAGGTCATCGACGAGATTCGCGATCAGCTCTCCGGCGCCCATATGTGCTTCATCACCGCTGGAATGGGCGGCGGCACCGGCACTGGTGCGGCTCCGGTCATCGCCCGCGCGGCGCGTGACATGGGCATCCTCACCGTCGGCGTCGTCACGAAGCCGTTCCAGTTCGAGGGCGTGCGCCGCATGCGCACGGCGGAAGCCGGCATCCAGGAACTCCAGGCCGCCGTCGATACTCTCATCGTGATACCGAACCAGAACCTGTTCCGGGTCGCCAACGAGAAGACCACCTTCGCCGATGCCTTCGCCATGGCCGATCAGGTGCTCTATTCGGGCGTTGCCTGCATCACCGACCTGATGGTCAAGGAAGGCCTCATCAACCTCGACTTCGCCGACGTCCGCGCAATCATGCGCGGCATGGGCAAGGCGATGATGGGCACCGGCGAGGCTTCCGGCGAGAAGCGCGCCAACCGCGCCGCCGAAGCGGCCATCGCGAACCCGCTCCTCGACGACGTGTCGATGAAAGGTGCGCGCGGTCTGCTGATCTCGATCACCGGCGGGAACGACCTGACCCTCTACGAACTCGACGAAGCCGCCACCCGCATCCGCGAGGAGGTCGATTCGGACGCCAACATCATCCTCGGCGCCACCTTCGACGAAAGCCTCGACGGCATCATCCGCGTTTCGGTGGTCGCTACCGGCATCGAGCCGGCGCTCATCACTGCGAACTCGCAGAACAATGCCGAGATCGTGCAGACCGAGCAGCGGATCGCGGAAGTGGCCGAGCGCCTGCGTGCGGAAGCGAGGGCCCGGGCGGCACAGCCCGCCCCCACCTTTCGTGCCGGCGGACAAGAGCAGCCGCTGACGTCTCCGGCTCCCGCTTCCCAGTTGCAGATCCAGCCGCAGGCCCCGCGGCCCGTCGCTTCCGAGTCGGTTGCCATGGCTCCCGAGCCCCTGCGGATGGAGGCTCCCGCCGCTCCGATGGCGCGCGACGAGGTCGTTCTGACCCAGACGCAGCCGCGCGCTGCGATGGCCTACGAGCCCGCTCCCGCACCGGTCCAGGCTTCGGCCCCGGTACAGCAGGCTGCCGGTCCGTTCGTCCCGCCGCGTCCGGCAGTGGCGGTCGCCCGCGCTCCGCGCATGCCGCAGATCCAGGACCTGCCGATGCCGGCCCAGGCCCAGATCCGCGCTCAGCGTGGTGAGGAGCCGATCGAGCAGGCTTCGGATTCCAAGAGGATGACGCTCCTGCGCCGCCTCGCCACCGTCGGTTTCGGTGGGCGTCGCGAGGAGGCCGAGGCCGCTCCGCTGCCGCAGATGCGTGCGCCTGCCGCGCCGCAGCCGGCTCCCCAGCCGGAATACGCCAAGCGGGCTCCCGTGGCGGCGCCTCCGGCCTATCGCCCGGCTCATGGCAACCTGGATGCGCAGGGACGCGTGGCGCCCCAGCCCCGTCTGATGGATGACGACCAGCTCGAAATCCCGGCTTTCCTGCGTCGTCAGGCGAACTGAGACGTCGCGCAGACCAGTCGTTGCGATTTTTATGCAACAAGCCCGGGGTCTCAGGACCCCGGGCTTAACCTGCTGTTAAATCATTGTCCCAACACGCTTATCCAGAACGTCGCTCAAAAGCGTGTCTGTAACAGAGCGTAAGAAAGCGTGATTTGGCTAACGCCGAGGCCCCCGCGTATACGATTTTTGGAACGAAAAAGGCGCGGCGGTTTCGCCGTCAGCGCTCGCAGGGGCTTCAAGCAGCGGACGGGTCACAGAGGCGGCGCAATCCCGTAATTCAGGGAGAGCGAGCCTGATCACGGCCGAGGGCTAGGGAATGCGGACGAACCAACAGATCACTCTCAAGGGCCCAGCCGCTCTTCGCGGCATCGGTGTCCACTCCGGAAAGCCAGTGGAGATCACTCTCCATCCCGCGGCGGCCAATCACGGAATCTGCTTCCTCCGGACTGGAATGCCCACCGGCCACGATCGTCTCATCAAGGCCCACCACGCCTGCGTCTCCGCCACCGAATTGTGCACTGTCATCGGTGACGTAGAGAGCGGCGCGGTCGCCACCATCGAACATCTGATGTCCGCCCTCTACGGGCTCGGCATCGACAACGTCCTCGTCGAGATCGACGGGCCGGAAATGCCGATCCTCGACGGCAGCGCCCGTCTCTACGTCGAGGCCATAGACGCCGTCGGCGTCACCACCTGCGGGGCACCCCGTCGCTGGATCAAGGTTCTCCGTACCGTCCGCATCGAAGTCGGGCGCGCTTTCGCCGAACTCCGCCCCATCGACCGCGGCTTCCGCCTCGACGTGGAGATCGACTTCGACAATCCGGTGATCGGCCGCAGCCGCAAGGCGATGGACCTGAACCCCGCCGCCTACCGCCGCGAGATCGCCAACGCCCGCACCTTCGGTATGATGAAGGATGTGGAGCGCTACTGGAAAGCGGGCTTCGCGCTCGGCGCGTCCCTCGAAAACACCGTCGCCGTCGGCGAGAGCGCCGTCGTCAACCCTGAGGGCCTGCGCTACGCCGATGAGTTCGTGAGACACAAGTATCTCGACGCTGTCGGAGACCTGGCTCTCGCCGGCCTGCCGATCCAGGGTGCCTACCGGTCCTATTGCGGCGGCCACCGGATGAATGTCGGCGTCCTCGACGCCCTCTTCTCCGATCGTGCCAATTACACGATCGTCGAAGCACAGGGCACCCGCCGCGAGACCTCCAGGTCCGAGTTCGGCGTAGGTCTCGGCATCGCCGCCTTCGCGGGCGATATGTAACTTCCAAGCCACATCCTCGCTTCGATTGCGTAAGCCGCGCGGCCGCCGCTTTCACGCCCAAATCGGACGCCACTGGTAAATCGTCCGTGACAAGAGGCGAGGTCGCATGTGCCCCATCGAGGTACATGGGCCGAGGCATCGTGCCGTCAGCCGCTCGACCGACAATTGTGATGGCTTGACGATGCGGCCCGGTCGCCGGGCGTATCTGTTGGGGGAACCGGAATGCGTCTCAACGATCGTAACCGCGGGGCGACGGCAGCCGTGCTCCTGACGCTGTGCGGCTTCGGCCTCGGTGGCTGCGATGCCCTCGACTCGATCAATCCCTTCGCCGAGAAGTACAAGCCCGAAGTCATTCCCGACGTTCCGGCCGACAAGCTCTACAGCGAGGGCTTGGCGAAGATGGAAGACAAGGACTACGAGGCCGCCTCGAAGAAATTCGGCGAACTCGACAAGGCCTATGCGTATTCCGATTGGTCGCGCAAAGCGCTACTGATGACGGCCTACTCGAACTACGAGGGCGCGAAGTACGACGACGCTATCAACGCTTCGAAGCGTTACCTTCAGCGTCATCCGGCGAGCAAGGACGCGGCCTACGCCCAGTATCTGATGGCGATGTCGCACTATAAGCAAATTCCTGACGTGACCCGTGATCAGGACCGCTCCGAGAAGGCGCTGGCTGGGCTTCAGGAGCTTGTTCAGAAATACCCGACCTCCGAATACGCAGCTGACGCCAAGGCCAAGATCCAGATCACCCGCGATCAGCTCGCCGGCAAGGAGATGGAAGTCGGCCGATTCTACCTGGAGCGTCGCAACTTCCCCGCCGCGATCAATCGCTTCCGCGACGTGGTGAGCAAGTACCAGACGACCCGCCACGCCGAGGAGGCGCTGGAACGTCTGGTGGAAGCCTATATGGCTCTTGGCATTACCGCCGAGGCTCAGACCGCAGCTGCCGTGCTCGGTCACAACTTCCCCGACAGCCCCTGGTACAAGGACGCGTTCGCACTCCTCCAGAACGGTGGTCTCGAGCCCCGCGAAGAGAAGTCGTCCTGGCTGAGCAAGGTCTATCGCGGCGTCGTCGGTCGCACTGCCGACGCACGCTAGCCCACAGGTCAGGCCCGCGACGAGAAGCGTTCGGCCGTGGATCATTTTTAGAGTGAAGCGGTCGCCGCTTCGCCGTAAGACGTGGCCACCGTATCCAACGAGGCCAAACCCGCGGCATGCTGAGCCAGCTCGCGATCCGCGACATCGTTCTCATCGACAAGCTCGCCCTGAATTTCCGCGAAGGCCTCAGTGTCCTGACCGGGGAGACGGGCGCGGGTAAGTCGATCTTGCTCGACGCCTTCGCACTGGCGCTGGGTGGACGCGGCGATGGCGGTCTGGTCCGCCATGGCGAAGGGCAAGGCGGTGTCACCGCCGTGTTCGACGTGCCCCTCGATCATCTCGCCCGCCGGCTCGCGGCTGAGGCCGACATCGATACCGAAGGCGACTTGATCCTGCGGCGCGTGCAGATGGCCGATGGCCGTACCCGTGCTTTCGTCAACGATCAGCCCGTGGGCGTGCAGGTGCTGCGAGCCATCGGGGCTGCCCTCGTCGAGATCCACGGGCAGCACGACGACCGCGCCCTGGCCGATCCCGGTACTCATCGCGCCATTCTCGATGCCTTTGGTGGCTTGCAGGCGCCTCTCGCGGCGGTTGGCGAGGCGGCCAAGCACGTGCGCGGAGCTCGTGCCGCTCTGTCCGAGCACCGCGCCAAGGTCGAGGGCGCGCGCAAGGAGGTCGATTTCCTGCGCCATGCGGCTTCTGAGCTCGAGACACTCGATCCCCAGTCCGGTGAGGAGACGTCGCTGGCAGAGCGCCGCATGATCATGCAGCAGAGCGAGAAGGTGGCGCGCGAACTCACCGAGGCGATCGACGCGGCGGGCGGCCCCAATTCTGCCGTGTCCCACCTGTCCTCGGCCATGCGCAAGCTGGAGCGGCGGGTGAGCCAGATCCCGGCCCTCGTCGAGCCTTGCATCGCGGCCCTGGACGCCGCCCTCGCTGCTCTCGACGAGGCTCATTCCGTCCTCGATTCGGCTCTGCGCGAATCGGAGTTCGATCCACGCGAACTGGAGCAGGTGGAGGAGCGGTTGTTCGCCCTGCGGGCCGCCTCCCGCAAATATCAGGTACCGGTGGACGATCTCGCCGCCCTGCGCCAGCGCTACGAGTCTGAGGTTGCCGCCATCGATGCAGGCGAAGAAGCCCTCGGTGGGCTCGAAGCGACCCTCGCCCAGGCCGAGGCAGCCTATGCCAAGGCCGCGACGAAGCTCAGTGAGGGACGCCGCAAGGCCGCCAAGTCGCTCGACGTTGCCGTGAAGGCAGAACTTCCACCGTTGAAGCTGGAACGCGCACGTTTCATCACGGAAATCGTCACGGACCCCGAATCACGGGATTCGGCGGGCGCCGATCGGGTGGAATTCTGGGCCCAGACAAATCCCGGAACGCGGCCCGGTCCGATGATGAAGGTGGCTTCGGGTGGCGAACTCTCGCGATTCATGCTCGCCCTCAAGGTCGTACTCGCCGACAAGGGGTCCGCCCCTACCCTGATCTTCGACGAGATCGATACCGGCGTCGGCGGTGCCGTGGCCGATGCCATCGGGGCGCGCCTTGCCCGCCTCGCTGCGGGGGTTCAGGTCGTGGCGGTGACCCATGCTCCGCAGGTCGCCGCGCGCGCCGAGACACATTTCCTCATCGCCAAGGACCCCGTGAGAGGCCGGGACCGTGTCGCGACGCGCGTCTCCGCCTTGGAAGCACCGGAGCGCCGGGAAGAGATCGCACGGATGCTTGCCGGCGCTACGGTCACCGACGAGGCGCGTGCGGCTGCTGCCCGGCTACTCCAATCCGCGGATGCATAAGGCACCGCGTTAACCGTTGGTTAACCATCTTCATCGATGGTTTGACAGTGACGCATGGAGTTCGTCGAAACCGCGTCGGCACATCTGGAAGGAATGCGTGATGGATCTGGGAGGCGGCGAGACCGATCCCCGGCCTGTGGACGAAGCGGACGGGCTGCCGATTCTGACAAGCCCCACCCGCCACCATCTCGGTGGCGCCCTCCGCGCGATCTACGAAGACACGTTCGACACGCAGCCGATTCCCGATGGACAGATCGATCTGCTCCTGCGCCTGCGCCACAAGGAACGCGACCGCCGCCGAGTGGGCTGATCGTTCTTGCAGCTATCTTCATCAATTCTCGAGAGACTCGGACCGTTCCTTCGCGGTTCGATTCCGCATATTTAGTCTCTGACCACTCGACAAGCCTCGACCGCTACCAACGGCGTGCTCCCGGCATGCGCTGGTATTCGGCGGCGCGGATCTGAGTCATCACTGCGTCGAGGTCCGCCAGCAAGGCACGCTCTTCTTCACCAGCTTTCGCCACCTCGCTCGGATCGGTGCCGAACTGTTGACGTTGCTGGGCGAAGGAGAGGTCGCGCTCCAAGTCCTCCCTGCGCGCATGCAAGGCAAGAAAGGCGGCATCGCCGTCACCGCCAGTGCGTGTCACGTTCGATTCGTTCTCCACGTCCGTGACCTTCCAAGACGGCTGCTCAAGACGGGACGCCCCATCATCGCCCTCGTCTTAAGCTACAACGCACGAGGCCGCGAAACCGTGCCGCCACGTTAGCGGGTCGCTTTAAGCGTCGATTTTCCGCGCTCCCTCACAGCCGATGCGGCTTGAGCGCCATCGCTGTCATCCATCTGTCATGGCTCCGTCATAGAGCCGGCATCATCGGGCAGGTAACGGTGCGCTGCAGCAGGGAACGCCCTCGCAGCGCGGCACGTACAGCGCCTCGACAGATTACGGAGAGCCACCGTGAAACCCTTGCATCTCGTCCTTGCCCTCGGGCTCGCGACCGCTCAGTTCGGCGCCTTCGCCCAGGCCGCCGACATCACTGGCGCCGGAGCGACCTTCCCGTTCCCAGTCTATTCCAAATGGGCGGAAGCTTACCGTAAGGAGACCGGCACCGGCCTCAATTACCAGTCGATCGGGTCCGGCGGCGGCATCAAGCAGATCCAAGCCAAGACCGTCGATTTCGGCGCCACTGACGCGCCGCTGAAGGGAGCTGCCCTGGAGAAGGACGGTCTCGTTCAGTTTCCCACCGTCATGGGCGGCGTCGTCACCGTGGTGAACATCGCCGGCGTCGAGCCGGGCAAACTGAAGCTGACCGGCGAACTCGTCGCCGATATCTACGCCAACAAGATCACTAAGTGGAGCGACGCGAAGATCGCCGCCATCAACGAGGGCGTCAAGCTTCCCGATGCACCGATCACCCCAGTCTATCGTTCGGACGCGTCGGGCACGACCAACATCTTCACCAGCTACCTGAGCTCGGCCTCCGAGACCTGGAAGAAGGAATTCGGTGCGGCCACCACCGTCAGCTGGCCCGCCGGCCAGGGCGGCAAGGGCAACGAGGGCGTCACTGCCACCGTCAAGCAGGTTCCGAACTCCATCGGCTATGTGGAATCGGCCTACGCCAAGCAGAACAAGCTGAGCTACGCCCTGATCCAGAACAAGGCCGGCAAGTTCCCGCTTCCCGACGACAAGGCCTTCCAGGCCGCCGCTGCTGCCGCCGATTGGAAAGCCGCTCCGGGCTTCGGCATCTCGCTGGTCAACCAGGCCGGCGACGATGCCTGGCCGATCACGGCCGCGACCTTCATCCTCGTCTACAAGGACCCGGCCGATCCGGCGAAGTCAGCCGAGGTGCTCAAGTTCTTCGACTGGGCCTACAAGAACGGCGACAAGCTCGCCAGCGATCTCGACTACGTGCCCCTACCCGAGAACGTCGTCTCCCTGGTCCACACTGAGTGGAAGGAGATCAAAGGCAAGGACGGCAAGCCCGTCTTCTAAGACACTGCCAGACTCAGCCTCATGACCCGACAGGCTCGGCGAATACGCCGGGCCTGCTCCACAAAATGACCCGGTGTTCCACCTCGCCACTCGCTACCTCGCACTATACGACCCCTCAAGGTGAAGAAGCAGACGTCGGATGGCCGCCTTGACTGAACAGATCGCGCTGGCACGCACGGGTTCCCCCGCTCGCAAGAAGCCGGGCGGGATCGGCGATCAGCTCTTCCGCGCCGCGTCCTACGCGTCGGCGCTGCTGGTACTCCTCTTCCTCGCCGGCATTCTCGCCTCGATCGCCTACGGCGGATGGCCGGCCTTCGCCGAATTCGGCCCCGGCTTCATCACCTCGAGCGCCTGGAACATCGGCCAGGAGCAGTATGGTGCTCTCGTTGCCATCGTCGGCACCCTGGTCTCGGCCGTCCTCGCCCTCGTCATCGGCGTACCGATCTCCATCGGCATCGCGGTCTACCTGACGCAGCTCTGCCCCGGCTGGGCGCGCAAGCCCGTCTCGATGACGATCGAGCTCCTCGCCTCGGTGCCGAGCATCATCTACGGCATGTGGGGCCTCTTCATCTTCGCCCCGCTCTTCGCCCATTACGTGCAGATGCCGGTGTCGAGCCTCGTCGAGGGCCTGCCCATCGTCGGCACGCTGTTCTATGCGCGGGTTCCCTCCGGCGTCGGCATCCTGACGGCCGGCATCATCCTCGCGATCATGATCGTGCCCTTCGTCGCCTCGATCACCCGCGACATGCTCGACCAGATCCCGACCGTCCTGCGCGAGAGCGCCTACGGCATCGGCTGCACCACCTGGGAGGTGGTCCGCCACGTGCTGGTGCCGCAGGCTTCGGTCTCGATCATCGGAGCAGTAATGCTCGGCCTCGGCCGGGCGCTGGGCGAGACCATGGCGGTGACCTTCGTCATCGGCAACGCCAACCGGCTCTCGGCCTCCGTGTTCGATCCGGGTTCCACCATCGCATCGCGCATCGCCAACGAGTTCAACGAGGCCGACGGCCTTCAGCTGAGCTCGCTGATGGCACTGGGCTGCATCCTCTTCGTCATCACCTTCGTCGTCCTGATCATCGCGCGCCTGCTCGTCCGGCGCGTGAAGGTCGCCTAAACCCGGGAGCCCGCATCATGGACGCCGTGAAAACACTCCCCGCCACCGACGTTCCGGTGCGCACCAGCCGCATCCGGTCGAGCCGCCGGGTCGCCGACAAGCTCCTCATCGTCGGCAGCACGATCGCCACGCTGATCGGCATCGTCGTGCTCGGCTCGATCCTGCTCATGCTCATCGTCGAGGGCGTGAAGGGCTTCTCGCCGCTACTCTTCACCGAGCCGACGCCGGGCCCCGGCTCGGAAGGCGGCGGCATCGCCAACGCCATCTTGGGCAGCCTGGTCCTGACCCTCATCGGCATCGTCATCGCGACGCCGGTGGGCGTCATGGCGGGCACCTATCTCGCCGAATACGGCCGCAATTCGAAGCTCGCCGACCTCATCCGCTTCCTCAACGATATCCTGCTCTCCGCCCCTTCGATCCTGATCGGCTTGTTCGTCTACACCCTGATGGTGCGGCCTATGGGGACCTATTCGGGCTGGGCCGGCGGGGTCGCGCTCGCCATCATCGCCACCCCGGTGATCGTGCGCACCACCGAGGACATGCTCCGCCTCGTGCCCTCGACCCTGCGCGAGGCAGGCGCGGCGCTCGGCGCCCCGCCCTCCGTCGTCATCAAGAGCATCACCTGGCGCGGGGCCAGCGCGGGCATCGTCACTGGCATCATCCTGGCCCTGGCCCGCATCGCCGGCGAGACCGCGCCGCTGCTCTTCACCGCGCTCAACAACAACAACTGGTTTTCGCCCAATCTCATGGGAGGCATCCCGAACCTCCCGGTCATGATCTATCAGTTCGCGCTCTCGCCCTACTCGAACTGGCAGCAGCTCGCCTGGGCAGGCGCCCTTCTCATCACCGCCACGATCCTCGCCCTCTCGATCGTGGCCCGCTTCGTCATCAAGAGCGAGCGGGCGCGCTGATCCCGCGCCCCCGTCCCATCCCGCTTTCGACAAGGACACGCATCCGATGAACGCCGCCCCCGCGATCACGCAAGCCCAGCTGACCGGTCGCCACAAGGCCGACGAGCAGGCTCCGATCCGCATCGCCGTGAAGGATCTGAACTTCTATTACGGGTCGTTCCACGGCCTGAAGTCGATCAATCTCAACTTCCACGACCGGCAAGTCACCGCCCTGATCGGACCGTCGGGGTGCGGGAAGTCGACCTTGCTGCGGACCTTCAACCGGATCTACAGCCTGTATCCTGAGCAGCGCGCGGAAGGCGAGATCCTCCTCGACGGGCAGAACGTCCTCGATTCGAAGGTCGACCTGAACGAGCTGCGCTCGCGGATCGGCATGGTGTTCCAGAAGCCGACACCCTTCCCGATGTCGATCTACGACAACGTCGCCTTCGGTCTGCGCCTGTACGAGAAGCTGCCCAAAGCCGATCTCGACGTGCGGGTGGAGGAATCTCTGCGCAAGGCCGCGCTCTGGGACGAGGTGAAGGATAAACTCAAGCAATCCGGCATGGGCCTCTCCGGCGGTCAGCAGCAGCGCCTCTGCATCGCCCGCACCGTGGCCCAGCGCCCGGAAGTGATCCTGTTCGATGAGCCGACCTCGGCCCTCGACCCGATCTCCACCGGACGCATCGAGGAGCTGATCGAGCAGTTGCGCTCCGAGTTCACGATCGTCATCGTGACCCACAACATGCAGCAGGCCGCGCGCATCTCGCAGTTCACGGCCTTCATGTATCTCGGCGAGTTGGTGGAGTTCGGCCCGACGACGCGGATCTTCATGAACCCCGAGAAGCGTCAGACCCAGGACTACATCACCGGCCGCTTCGGCTGAGCCCGTCGGCGCCGCCTCAGGCGTCGGTCCCGATCGAAACGCGAGACAGGCCGTGTCCGGCGGCCCTGATCGAGGAGTGCGAGCATGTCCACCCACATCGTCAGTTCCTACGACACGGAACTGGAAAACCTGCGCCGCTCGATCTCCGAGATGGGCGGCATCGCCGAGAAGATGATGACCGATTCCGGCAATGCCCTGGTACGCCGGGACGTCACGCTGGCCCAGTCGGTCATCGGCGCCGACAAGCGTCTCGATGCGATCCAGCATGAGGTCGAGGAGCGGGCCATCCTGCTCATCGCCAAGCGCCAGCCGCTCGCCATCGACCTGCGCGAGACGATTTCGGCGATCCGCGTCTCGAACGACCTCGAGCGGATCGGCGATCTCTCCAAGAACGTCGCCAAGCGCGTGGTCGCCATCGCCGAGCAGATCCAGCCGCAGAAAATCGTCATCGCCGTCCAGCACATGGGCGATCTGGTGCAGGAGCAGCTGAAGGACGTCCTCGACGCCTATGCGAGCCAGGACATCAAGGCGGCCCTCGACGTCTGGGAGCGCGACGACGCCATCGACGCCCTCTACAATTCGCTTTTCCGCGAGTTGCTGACCTACATGATGGAAGATCCGCGCAACATATCGTTCTGCACGCATCTCTTGTTCTGCGCCAAGAACATCGAGCGGATCGGCGATCACACCACCAACATCGCCGAGACGATCCATTACCTCGTCACTGGCACGAACGAACTCGCTGAGGGGGATCGCCCGAAGAACGATGCCTCGAACTACGCCACCGTGACGATCCCTGCCAGCGCCTGACTGCATCCCGGTCCGGCAGGTTGCGGCAGGACCTTCGTGCAGCCGTGCGTCGCCAGACAGAGACGGCTGCCCTCACCCTGAAAACATCCGCATGAGTACGCGCATCCTGATCGTCGAGGATGAGGAGGCCCTCACCCTCCTCCTTCGCTACAACCTTGAGGCGGAAGGCTTCGTCGTCGATTCCGCATCGCGCGGCGACGAGGCCGATCTGCGCCTGCAGGAGCAGGTCCCAGACCTCGTTCTCCTCGATTGGATGATGCCCGGGCTCTCCGGCATTGAGCTGTGCCGCCGCATTCGCGCCCGGCGCGAGACCGAGCGCCTGCCAGTGATCATGCTGACGGCCCGCGGTGAGGAGGGCGACCGTATTCGCGGTCTCGGCACCGGTGCCGACGACTACATCGTCAAGCCGTTCTCAGTGCCCGAACTGCTCGCCAGAGTGCGTGCACTCCTACGCCGAGCCAAGCCCGCCCACGTGGCGAACCTGCTCATCGCCGGCAATATCGAACTCGACCGCGTGAGCCACCGAATTCGCAGACAGGGCAGAGAAATCCATCTCGGGCCGACTGAGTTCAAGCTGCTCGAATTTCTGATGCAGAGCCCTGGGCGCGTCTTCTCGCGCGAGCAGCTCCTCGACGGTGTCTGGGGCCACGACGTCTATATCGACGAGCGCACGGTGGACGTGCACGTGGGTCGCCTTCGCAAGGCGATCAACCGCCCCCGCCAGAGCGACCCGATCCGTACCGTGCGCGGCTCGGGCTATTCCTTCGACGAGATGTTTTCGACGGACGAGTGAGACCACTTCCGGAGCATCATCGCTCCGTCTGGAACGAGCACCCCAATCGTGACGATGACGGGTCACCGTCGTGCATCTCGCGGGATGCGCGGGTCTCCTCTCCGTCCAGGCAGGGCGATTGCAGATGGCACCAAACCGTCATTCCAGGTCGCCGAAGGCGAGCCCGGACCCGGAGGGCCGCGCCACAGGCGTGTAATCCAGATCCGTTGGCGGTGCACAGTCCTGCAACATCTATGTTTCTGGATTCTCGGTTCCACTGTGCTGCGCTGGGATGACGGGGGGCTACGATTGGGGTGTCGACGAGCAAATCGGCGTCGGCAATCGACCTGCCTTCCAAGAGAGGGAGCGCGTCGGGCATCGTGCCGAACCCTGTTTGATAGAAGGAACAGCCATCGAGCAGATGGGTGAATTCCGTAGCTTGGAAGGAGAAAGAGTTCCGGTGCGCCTCACGCTTACCCGTCGATGACCTTCATGAAAACTGGTCCTGATCGTCGTTAGCCCCTCCAGAAATGTCTGAATACAGTAGCCCCGCTAGGAGTGGATGACAGGCGAGGGCGTAGCCCTACCGTCGATCCCGGCTCAGTGGTCGAAGAGCCGCTTCGATCGACCGCCCCGTTCGGCGTTGCGGCGAGCCGGGTCGTCGGCCCGGTCCCGGTCGCGCTGAACCGTATCTGGATGCTGGGGCGCGTCCGCCCCCGGTCGCGGTGAGCCCGCGCCAGTTGCCGTGTTATGCATCATAATGCGTTTGACGCAGGTCTTGGCAAAACAATGTGCATCTCATGCACTACATGCATAGTTGATATTTGGCATTTGGTATACCAATCGGACTTGGAGGTTGTCATACATGCTGCAACGCAAACGCATCGCTTCGAGGACCATCGATATGACCGCTTTCATTCTCGCCGCCATCGCCGTCGCTGCTGCCGCCAACATCTCTCTGGTGGCCTTCGTGGCCGATCGCCTGACCCCCACGACCAGCACCTCCACCGTCATGGCGGGCGAGCTCGTCCTCGTAAACGACAACGCTCCCGCACTCCTGAAGCTCGCGGCCTGAATCTCAAGCTGTATGGCTCCAAAGGCATCTTCATCAGCCCCGCCATCCATGGCGGGGCTTTTTCGCGTCTCGTACTGCCATAATCCTTGGCGTGGGACGGTCAAAATGGCCTCGCGCGGCGCTTGATTTGCCCGTCTCATTCGACGGGCTTACGGGCCGACGCTTCGCATTCCCGAGCGAGCGAGGCGGCCTGAGTGAAGCGGGCGCGGACGGTGTCGCTCATCCGGCCGAGACCCAGATGCGCGGCCATCCGCGCCTCGATGCCGGGTGCCGGATCGAGGTCGCGGGCGAGGCCGGCGAGTTCCTGGAGCGGGATGTCAGCGGGCGCCCGATTCTCCCCTCCCGCTGGCCGGAACCTCACCGGCCCGACAGGGGCGGTCTCTGGCCAGAGGACGATGCGGTCGCCCTCGCTGGTATGGGGGCAGCGGGGATCGACGGCCCCCAGGGCACGCTGGCGTAAGCGGTTGGTCATGCGAGAAAAACCGTGTGCGCGTAGGATGCGTGCGGCCTGGATGTCGGCAAAAACAGGGCCTTCCCGCGTGACAACTTCGGTCGCCATGGCCGCCAGCGTGGCCTTGTAAGTGGGGTCATGGAACCGGGTGGGATCGGGATCGAAGCGGGACAAGTCGGCGGGCTCATAGAGCCCGGGGGGCTCCGTCTGAGGGATGTCAGGAGAGGCAGGCCCGATCACGACCGGGGCAGGTTTCGCCCTGTCGGCGTCAAGGTCCGCCCGTAGCGCCCTGTCGAGCCGGTCGAGGGCCCCCTCGGCATCGTTCCACCAATCCGTACTCCAGACCCGGTGGATGCGCCAACCAAGGTCGGTGAGCACCCATTCGCGCAGGCGGTCCCTGTCTCGCGCCGTCGCTGCCCGATGGTAGGTCGCCCCATCACATTCGACTCCCGCGAGATACCGTCCCGGAGCGTCGGGATGGACGATGCCGAGGTCGATCCGAAAGACGGAAACGCCGACCTGTGGCACGATTCTCCAGCCACGTGCGGCCAAAGCCGCCATCACCGCGCCCTCGAAGGGCGATTCGATGTCTCCCCCCGTCGGCGCCGCCGCCGTTTCGAGGGCGCGGGCTCCGTGTTCGGCGAAATCGAGGAAGTGCTTGAAGTCGCGCACGCCGCGCGCACTGCCGCGGCCGAGATCCACCTGGTCGGCCCGCATCGACGCGAAAACCACGAGTTCCCGCCGGGCGCGAGTGATCGCCACGTTGAGTCGCCGGTGGCCGCCCTCTCGGTTGAGCGAGCTGATCTGCCCGGTGATCCGGCCCGCCGCGTCGGGGCCGACCGCAACTGAGAACAGGATGATGTCGCGCTCGTCGCCCTGTACGGTCTCGAGGTTCTTGACGAAGACCGGCTCCTTCCATGTCCGCCCGTCGAAGAAGCGTTCGAGCTCCGGCCTCGACCGCCGCTCTGCGTCGAGGAGGTTCTCGATCAGCCGTTGCTGCTCGCCGTTGAAGGTGACGATGCCGAGGGAGCGTTCCTCCGCCGCGAAGGAAGGCGTCGAGACGCGGGCTACCACGTCCGCCACCAGAGCGCGTGCCTCGGGGCGATTCACCCGCGCCCCGCCGCGTTCGTAGAGGCCATCGGCCACGTAGTGCAGCCGCACCGCCCGATCCTCGGTGACGGGGGAGGGGAAGGTGACGAGAGCGCCGCGATAATAGTGGCGGTTCGAGAAGGCGATGAGGCTTTCGTGGCGGCTTCGGTAGTGCCAGGCGAGGCACCGCTGCGGCAGGTTTGCGGCGAGGCACTCATCCAGGATGCTCTCCTGGTCGGCGACGTCGAGACCATCCGAAATCTCGTCGACTCCGCGATCCCCCACATTGGTCGGCGGCAACTGCTCCGGATCGCCGACGACGACCACCTGCCGCCCCCGCGCGATGGCGCCGATAGCGTCCCAGGGGGCGATCTGGGAGGCTTCGTCGAAGATCACGATGTCGAAGGGCTTCGCCTCGGCCGGCCAGTACTGGGCGATGGAGAGCGGGCTCATCATCAGGCAGGGCGTCAGCCGGGTCAGCGCGTTCGGCATCCGCGCGAAGAGCTGGCGCAGGGGCATGTGCCGGGCGCGCTTGGTGATCTCGCGCGCCAGCGTTCCCCATTCGGGATCGGCGCCGAAGGCGGTTGCGAGGGGCACGCCTCCACCGATGCGGACACGCACCGCCGCGCCCGCGATGGCGCAGAGCCGGGCATCGGCCGCACCGAAATCCCGTATCGCCTCCTCGTGGCGCGGCCCCATGAAGTCGCGCAGGCGGCTATCCTCGGTCACGGTATGGTCGATCCACCAGCGGGCATAGGCGCCCTCGAAGGCCGGAACGATCGACTCGTCCGCGAGCGTCCCGGCCTCGATCGCCGCCACGAGGGGGGCGAGCCCCGCCTTCGTTGCCGCGCTCACCGCCGCCTGCCAGCCCGCCCAGGCCTGGGCTTTGGGGAGGGCCTTGCGCCAGCGTTCCGCAACTGCGAGCGTCCCGGCCACCCAATCCGTCCCCGTCTCCACGGGGCGGTCGGGCCTAGGCCTGCCGGTCAGGCGCCCGAGCGCCTCGATCGCTTTCGTGGCCGGGATCCTGTGGGCGACGAACTCTTCCTTCGCCAGCGCAAGGGTGCCGCCGGCTTCGAGGCGGCCATCCTCGGCATCGAGCAACTCTGCGAGCGTCGCCCGAACGATGTCCGGTCCGCCCACGAGGGGAGCCATTGCGGCGATCACCGGTGCTAGCCGCGTGGCCCAAGCCGTCGCTGCCGTGAGCAGGCCGACAGAGGCCGCCTCGTCCGACCAGGGAGGGTGGAGTGGCGCGGCGACACCCGCGAGATGGTCCGCCAGCACCGGCGTCGTGGCGCGCAGAGCCTTAATCTCGGCAAGAATGACGAGGTCCGGCCCGACATCCTCGGGCGCGCCGCCCTGCGCAAAGAAGTCGAGCTGACCGCGCACTCGCCTGAGGCGCCGACCCCGCAGAAGGATGTTCGACGCTTTCGCCACACGCCATTCGGCGAGCAGTCGGTCGAGGTCGCTTCCGAACACCGAGGCTGCGTAGGGGACGGAGAGCCGCGCCATGAGGCGGTCGAGCTCACGCCGATGCGCCTGGCGGGCTTCGGCGGCCTGGCGAAGGATCGCACCGTTCGGCCCCAGGAAGCGCAGTCCCATCCGCGCCTCCGGGCGGAACAGGCCGGTGGCGAGGGAGGAAAGGCCGTGCAGCCCGTCATAGGTCCTGGCGAGCGGCGCAAGCCCAGCCGCCTCGGCGAAACGACGCCCGGATTCGGCGTAGCCCGGCAGCGTGCGAGCGAGATCGGAGATGGTCTGCTCCATCTCGGCTCGCCATAGGGGCGACCATGCAATCGCGCCGATGCCGCGGAGCGGATGGTTCGCGATGTCGCCGACGATGGGGCGAAGGGCGCGCAGCTCGTTGCAGCGGTCGCGCAGGCTCTCCCGATGCCCAGGTGTGGAGGCCGCGTCCCTCGGCCAGGCGAGACTGATCTCCTCGGAGCCGGCCTGCCGGTCTGCGATGACCCGCGCCATTGCCGCATGGGCGCTGAGCCCGTTCGCCTGCTTGGTGTGCAGGCTCTCCACGACGCCGTTCAAGCCTTGTCGACGGTGTTGAAGGTCGGCGGCCGCTTCGTCCCAAGGGACGGATGCAGCGTCCCTGGCGGTCCAGGCCTCGCGCAACTGGGCGATGACGTGGGATTTCTGTGCCTTGGCCGCATGGACCTCGAGGCAGCAGGCGCCCAGCCCCACCGCGTCGAGCCGGCGGCGCACCACGTCCAGAGCGGCGCTCTTCTGCGAGACGAACAGCACTGTTCGCCCCAGGGCCAAGCATTGGGCGATCATGTTGGCGATGGTCTGGCTCTTGCCGGTGCCGGGCGGTCCGAACAGGACGAAATCCTTGCCGGCCGCTGCCGCCAGGATCGCTGAGACCTGGGAGGAGTCGGCGAGCAGCGGCGTGAAGATGCCGGATGGCGGATGCTCCGCGTCGAGGCGTTCCGGCGCCGGGAAGCCGGTGCCGTCGCCATAGGTCTGCTTCGGCGTTTCGAGGAGGTGCCGTACCACCGGGCTACGTTTGAGCAGGTCGGTCCGCTCGCTCAGATCCTTCCACATCAGGAACTTGGTGAAGGAAAAGGCCGAGAGCACGACTTCGGTCGTGACCTCGAAACTCTTGAGGTCGCGGATATGGGTGCGGACGGTCCGCCATATGGCGTCGACGTCGATCCCGTTCTCGTCGTTCGGCAAACCGTCGGCGAAATCCGGCATGTCGAGATCGAAATCCTGGCGCAGCATCTCCAGCAGCGTCGGATTGAGGCGCGCTTCCTCGTCGTGCCGAATCAGCCGGAACCCGGCGCGGACGCTGGGCCGTGTGAGGGCTGCCGGCACCAGCAGAAGGGGCGCACGCACGGCCGCCGTGCCGCCGCCGCGTGTCCAGGTCAGGAAGCCGAAGGCGAGGAACAGGACGTTGGCGCCCCCTTCCTCGAAACTGCCGCGCGCGAGCCGGAACAGGTCGGTGAGGCGCGCCTCCAACTCGTCCGCCCCCAATTCGACGGCGATCTCGTCCCGTTCCAGGTCCGCGGCGCCGGATCCTGTCTCGGTGAGCGAACGAGCCACGATCCGGAAGGCGCGGCCTGCGGCGAGGGCGTCCTCGAACGCGGCCGGGTCCGGGCAATCGAGGGCGAGGGATCCCTTGCCCGGCTTGAAGTTGAGGAGCTTGTTGCGCAGCGTGAGGTCGAGAAGCCGAAGCTTCCAGGCTTCCAGCCTGTCGCGGGGCTCGCGCCGAGGCAGGTCGAGGCTTGGAGCGGGCAGGTCGTCGACGAAGGCCGGTGTGGGACGAAGGGCGTGGGGTAGGGGAGACGCCACCAAGGGACTCCCCAATCGCCCGCCGGGTTCATCCCCATCGAGCGGCCTGATGCCGGAAAGGCGCGCTCGCCGCAGATCGAGGACGATCTCCAGGGGAGCCTCCGCATCCGTAGCGATCAGGCGTGCGCCGGCCAACACCGCATCCGCGAAGAGCCCTGGCGGGTCGGCGGTGAGAAGCGTCGTTTCGACCAGGATCAGTTCCTGGAGGTCGCGGCGCTTCCTCAAGGCCTGGGCGTCGTCGCCCACCCGCTCCGGCAAGGTTTCGTCCACGAGCCACAGCCCGGCAAGAGCGTGGCTGCGGGTGAGGATCAGGAGAGGATTGAGCCCGGCCTGTTCGCAGCAGGCGGCCCAGAGAAGGGTCAGGTCGAGGCAAGTCGCGAGGCGCCGCTCCACGATCGCACTCGGGCAGCGGACTTTCTGTCCCGACCGCTCGAAGCTCGCCGGTGGCAGGACGTAGGTTATGCGCAAGGCCGCTATGGCCGCATGGATCGCCTCGGCCATCTCCCAGGCCCTGGCCCGCCTGCCGCTGCGATAGCCGTCGAAAGCCGTACTCCGCCTCGCCCCGCCGAGGATCGAGGCGGCGGCGCGCAGGATGCCGTCCACCGCCGGATCGTTCGGCCGGACGAAGGCTGCGAGCAGTTCAGGCGCGGAATCGGCACCGCCCCAATGCGTGGGCGGCACGAGCCGCACGTCGAATCTCTCCTCGCCCAGCTCGATTGCCCGGTCGGCCTCGTCCGACGGGCCCGTTACCGACAGCGTCACCGTGCAGAGTCGGCTCTCCTGCAGCCCGGCGAGGATGGCGCCGTCGATCCGCAGATCTGGTGGGTCGATGCGCTGGATGCTTCCCGCCGCGATCCGCTGGATCGGCAGGGTGAGGGGTCGGAACAGCAACGGTACGGCGGAGATGTGGAGGGCAAGATCGACGATATCGTCGTCGCCGGCATTGGTCAGGGTGACGTCTTGGATGAGCGGAATTCCGTTCTGCCAGGATGCGACATTGGCATGGTCGATGATGGTGCACGCGATCCCGCATCGAACGCGGACCCTCCCCGAAGCCTCGAGCGTATCGGCCATCGCGCCCGGATCCCCGTCAGTCACGAGGGTTCTACATTCGTGCCGAGCCTGCTCGCAAGCATCGCCTCGCGGAGCTGAGGAGCCAGGCATTGGCATCGGCTCGTCATCCTGGAATCATTCCATAACATAGAGATTGCCCGGGCAAGATGAGGGTCTGTATAGCGTCCGTGTTGGGCGTTCTGTGGAAGATCCCGATCATCGCGGCTGAGAGGTCATCCATTCGGCCGGCCTTCCGTCGCTGAGCTTTCTTGTCGTTCGCTCCTCGAAAGGGAGTGCCCGCTTCTCGCATTCCGGTGCTGCCCGCCGATGACGGATACGATCAAGCCGAGCGCAGGACCATCGCGGGGGCGCTACCGCGTGATGGTGGCGGCCCGTACCCTTCTGGCGATCTTCGGAGGGTACGGCCTCGCGGCCATCGCCACCGCTTTCTTGTCTCTGACCCTGCCCCTCGATCGCTCCGAGGCCGTCGCCTCGGCGACCCTGGCGAGCTTCGCGATCATGGCAGGAGCTGTGATCTGGGTCTTCTCCGCCCGTAGCCTCGGCCGCGCGGCGATTGGGCTGGCGCTTCCGGCCCTCTGCCTCGGTGCTGGTCTCTGGCTCGCCCTCGGCAGTGCGGGGCAGCCCGCATGAAGCAGGGTTTCCGCCAGTCGATGGCGTGGCTCCACACCTGGGCGGGACTCGTCACCGGCTGGGTGATGTTCGCCGTCTTCGTCACCGGCACCGCCACCTACTACAAGACCGACATCTCGCTCTGGATGAGACCGGAGTTGCGGGCCGAAGCGGAATACGACGTGGTCCGCGCGGCCGAACTCGGTGTCGCGCATCTAAAGGTCCATGCGCCCAAGGCGATGGCCTGGTTCATCGGAATGCCTCAGGCCGACAACCCCCTCATCGGGGCCTATTGGATGGACACGCCGGATGGGGAGATCGGCAAGGCGCTCCTGGATCCGGCCACGGGTGCGCCGACAGTCGCCCGGGCGACCAAGGGCGGCGATTTCTTCTATCGCTTTCACTACGAATTGCAGATGCCGCCGGCCGTGGGTCGCTGGATCGTCGGCCTCTGCGCGATGACCCTGCTGATCGCTCTCATCAGCGGCATCGTCACCCATCGCCGGATCTTCGCCGACTTCTTCACCTTCCGGCGTTCGAAGTCGGCCCAGCGCGGCTGGCTCGACGCGCACAACGTCACCGGCGTGCTCGCGCTGCCATTCCACCTGATGATTACCTATACGGGCATCGTGTCGCTCTCGCTCATGTACATGCCGTGGGGCATGGTGAGCGTCTACAAGGGCGACGAACTGCGCTTCTACGCCGAGTCCGGTCAGATGACGACCTGGCGCGCGGCCGAAGGCAAGCCGGCCGAGCCGGCGCCACTCGGGCCCCTCATCCGCCGCGCCCAGGCCGAGGTGAGCGAGCCCCTCGAGATGGTCTCCATCAACAATCCGGGCGATGCCAACGCCACCGTGGTGGCCGTGTTCGAGGAGCCGCACGGGCTCGCTCATCGCCATCCGCAGATAGCGTTCAACGCAGTGACCGGGGAGATCGTCGAACGGACCGGGCCGCTCAAACCCGCCGCTCATGCCTATACGAGCTTCGTCGGTTTGCACGAGGCGCATTTCGCAGGGCCGGCCCTGCGGATCCTGTTCTTTCTCTCGGGCCTGATGGGCTGCATTGCGATCGCCAGCGGCCTCGTTCTCTGGACCGTGGCGCGGGCACCGAAAGGCATGGTCCGACCGGCCTTCGGCTGGCGCCTCGTCCATGCGCTGAACATCGGCACGATCCTGGGCCTGCCCGTCGGCATGGCGTCGTTCTTCCTGGCGAACCGCCTGATACCCGTGGATTTGGCCGCCCGGGACTCGTGGGAGGGCGCGATCTTCTTCGGAAGCTGGCTCGCCGCCGCCCTGATCCCACTCGCCCGCCCGCATCGCCAAGCGTGGCGCGAGATGGCCTATGCCGCCGCGCTCCTCTTCCTCGCCGTTCCCCTGGTCGGTTGGGCCACGACGGGATGGCGCACCGACTTCCTCGGCTTCGATGCCGCCATGGCGGCGCTCGCACTGGTCTTCGTTCTCGGTGCACGCAAAGTCGGCCGCTATGAGGGGCCGCGGCGAGAAGCGGCCCGCGCCACTGGAGACCTTGCCCGAGCATGACGCCGCTTGCCGTGTCCCTCACCTGTCTCCTGAGCTTCTCCGGCCTCGCCTGCCTGTGCCTGAGTATGGACCGGCATGGCCGGACGCTGTTCCAGGGGCGCCCTTCCCGGCAACGAGACATGGCTTTCCGAGTGGCCGGCTGGCTCGCCATCGCTCTGGCATTCTCGGCGGCGATCGTCACGGCAGACTGGAATTTCGGACCGGTGCAATGGCTCGGTTCGCTCACGGGCGCCGCGCTCGTGGTCGTGGCGCTGATGTCCTATCGCCCGGCCTGGATCCGTCCGGCAGCGATTGCCGCCCTGCCCCTCGCCATGGCCACCGCTTTCTTCGTCTGAGGCCGCGCCGGGTTCCCGAGCGCTCTGGTTCTCCTATGTGGAGGCCTGTTCGACAGGCTCTCACGAGGACGATCCATGGCTCTCGCCCCCGCGCTCTCGGATCGCATCGCCGCCTCCGTCGAGGACGGTTTCGCCGATCAGGTCGCTCATACTCAGGCCCTCGTGCGCTTCGGATCGGTGCGAGGTATGGAGCTTGCGGTTCAGGATTACGTCTTCCATTCCTTGCGGGATCGCGGCTACGCAATGGAACGTGTCCGCATGGACCATGGGGCCATCGCCGCGCATCCCGGCGGAGGGCGGATCGCACCGGACCATTCCGATGCACCCCTCGTCGTCGGCACCCACCGGCCGCGGCGGGAGACGGGCCGCTCGCTCATCCTGCAGGCGCATGTGGACGTGGTGCCGACGGGTCCCCTCGACCTGTGGACCGATCCGCCCTTCGAGCCTGTGATCCGGGGCGACTGGATGTACGGACGCGGCGCGGCCGACATGAAGGCCGGCCACGCCGCCAACCTCTTCGCCCTCGATGCGCTGGCGCGAATCGGCCTCCAGCCGGCGGCGACGGTGACGATTCAGTCCGTGGTCGAGGAGGAATCCACCGGAAACGGCGCGCTCATGGCACATCTGCACGGCTACCGGGCCGATGCCGTGCTGATCCCCGAGCCCGAGGACGAGAAGCTCGTTCGCGCTAATACCGGCGTGCTGTGGTTCACCATCGAGGTGCGGGGAAGGCCGGTCCATGTCCGCGAAATGGGCGCCGGCGCCAATGCCATCGACGCGACCTATCGGGTCATCGGCGCCCTGCGCGAACTCGAGGAAGCGTGGAACGAGCGCAAGGCGGGACGGCGCCATTTCGAGGGCGAGGCGCATCCGATCAACCTCAATATTGGCCGGATCGAGGGGGGCGATTGGGCGTCATCCGTGCCCGCTTGGTGCCGGATTGCGTGCCGTATTGCGTTCTATCCCGGCGTCGAAGCGGCGGATGCGGCACGCGAGATCGAGGCCGCGGTGGCGGACTTCGCGCGGACCGATCCGTTCCTCGAAAAGACGCCGCCCATCGTCGCCTTCGACGGCTTCTTCTCGGAAGGCTACGAGCTCGAGGAGGGGTCGGAGGCCGAGCGGGTGCTGGCGGCCTCGCACCGGGCCGCGACGGGCACGGACCTGCAAAGCTTCATGTCGCCGAGCTATCTCGATACCCGCGTCCATGCCCTCTACGACCGGGTCCCGGCTCTCTGCTACGGACCGATCAGCGAGAACATCCACGGCTTCGACGAGCGCGTCAGCCTCGCCTCGGTGAAGCGGATCACCACCGCGATGGCGCTGTTCGTGGCCGAATGGTGCGGGACCGAACCGCTGGCGCGGGATTGACGGAGACCGCTCCTCGGGCGGGCATGCGGGTTCGCATGTCGCGCACGACGCCCGGATCGCGGTCATGTCCCGCTCGAGCGAAGACCCTCACAGGCGGTGTAGAGCAGCACGCCGGCCAATGCGGCGCTGGCGAGACCATCCCACACGCCGTCGGCGACCAGCGCGAGCAGCAGGCCGATCAGCATCAGGACCGCGAGGATCGAGGGGATCGTCCAGATCCGGGATCGGATGGGCGGACGTGGTCTCATTCGGCGGCTCCGAGGCGAGAGGCGCCGGTTCGACCGCGATCCCCGATCGTCTTCGCGTCGGTCGCTCTCGACCGTCTGCGGGCGATCCAGAGATAGAGGCCGCTGCCGAGGACGACGATGGTGGCGAGGTCGAGGAGCGCCCAGACCACCTTGAGGGGAAGACCGCCGTAATCCCCGAAATGCAGAGGTTGCGAGACCAGAAGGGCCTGGATGTACCAGGGCATCGCCCGCATGTCCGTGAGGTGGCCGGTCTCGGCATCGATGAGGGCGGGCTTGAGCAGCCGCGAGGTCAGCGGCGTGTCGCCGGCCATGAATACGGCGTAGTGGTTGTTGCTGCTCACGACGGTTCCGGGATAGGCGACGAAGCGCGGGGTCATGTTCGGGGCCGCCGCCTTCGCCGTCGCCACCGCCTCGGCGATGGAGGCGAGGCGGGCGGGGCGCGGAGCGTCGCGATAGGGGGCCGTCATCTCGGCGAGCTGGCCGAACTGCCAGACCTTCAGCATGAGGTCGGCCCAGGTGTTCACCACGCCCGTCCCCCCGACGATCAGCGCCCAGCACAGCGTCGCGACGCCGACGAGGTTGTGCCAGTCGAGCCAATGGATCCGCCGCGTCCGGTTGCGGCGGACGGTGCCGAAGTCGAGCTTCCGCATGAACGGGCCGTAGAGGACGATGCCGGAGACGATGGCCATCACGAACAGGAAGCCCATCGCACCGAGGAAGAGCTTGCCGCCGAGGCCGAGGAACATGTCGACATGCAGTTGCAGCAGGAAGCCGACGGGACCTTCGTTCGGCTTGGGTTCCCGCAGTAGCGCGGCGTTGCGCAGATCCATGGACAGGATCGTCATGTCCGACGGCGGCGAGCGGACGTCCCGGGCGAGATTGACGAAAGCGACGTCCGGCTCGTCGTGGTCGAAGACGAGGTACTGGACTACGAGCCCGGGTTTCGATGCCTGGGCCGAGGCGACGATCCGGTCCAGGGACACGTGCGCCGTTCCCGCCGGCATCGTCGGCACCTCGGGCTCGTAGCCGAGGAAGCCGTTGAGCTCATGATGGAAGATCAGCGGCAGGCCGGTGAGGCACAGCATCAGCATGAAGACCATGCTGATCAGGCTCGTCCAGGTATGGACGAACGACCAGAGACGGAAGGCCCGCAGGCGGGGCGCGTCGGGTCCCGTCGCCATCGTCAGAAGTCCAGCTGGGCCGAGACGAGGTAGGTCCGGGGCGCTCCCAGCGTGAGGAAGCCGTTTCCGGTGGACGCCCAGTAATTCTCGCCCGAAACGTTCTCGACGGTGGCCCGCAACGTCACCGGTTTGCCCCACGAGCCGAGGAACGTGTAGCGGAGGCCCGCATCGAACCGGGTCCAGTCCGGGATGCGCTGCAGGTTGTCCTGATCGTAGTATTGGGACGCGGTGTGGATGATGCGTCCGGTCAGCGTCACGCCGCGCGCGAACCATGGCGGCAGGTCGTATTCGCCGTAGAGGCTGACCGTGGTGCCGGGGACGCCGGGCGCGCTCCTGCCATCGAAGGCCCCGCCCTCGGTACGGACCAGGCGACCATCCGTGAAGGCGACGCCACCGATCAGGCGCGCGCCCGGCGCGAGTTCGCCGAACAGGCTGAACTCGATTCCCCGGTTCCGCTGCAGGCCGTTGAGCGCGTAGTTCCGCGTCGCCGGGTCCTGGAAGGCGTTGGGCTGGTTGATCTCGAACAGGGCGGCACTGACGCCGACGCCGCCGAAATCGTATTTCACGCCGATTTCCTTCTGGTCGGCGATGGTCGGCGGAAGCGCCTGGTTCGGGTTGCTCGCCGTCACCGGCGAGGCGCCGCTCGAGAGCAGGCCCTCGATGTAGTTGCCGTAGAGCGAGAGGTGTTCCAGCGGCTTGACGACGAGGCCGATTGCCGGCGTCCAGGCGACCTTGTCGTAGCTCGACGTGGCGTCACCGAAGCTCGGGCTTCCGGGCGAGAAGTCGTAGCCCTTGACCCCGATCTGCTGGAAGCGCCCGCCCACGGTGAGCAGGACCCGCTCGTCCAGGGACGACAGGGTGTCGGCGAAGGCGACGCTGCGGTTGATCTGCATCGACCCGCGGGCATTCCCGATATCGATGTCGGTATAGGCCGGAGCCGCGATCGGGACCGGGCTGTAGAGGTTCGAGAAGCCGCCGGGCAGGAACTGGACCGCCTTCGGGTAGTTCGTCGTGCTCCAGAAGCCGACGGTGGAGAGGGTGGCCCGGTGCGCGATGGGGCCCGTCTGGAACCGGGTGCGCAGGCCGGCCTCGGCCGAGTAGGATTCGGTGACGTATTGCTGCCGGGCGAACGGGCCGGCGACACCCCCCATCGACGTCACCAGGGTCTGGAAGCTGGCGAGCGCGCTTTCCTGGGTCGAGTGTCCACCGAAGCCGGCATAGAGCGTGGTGTCGGCGGTGAGGTCGTACTCGGCCCGGAAGGTGCCGAACTTGGTCTGCGTCCGCTGGAATTCGTAGGGCTGGTTATGGTTGAGGCTGAGATTCGGCGCCCTCGGGATCTGGATGCCGGGCGCCACCGTGAGGAACGACCGGTTCCGCCGGTAATCGTCGACCTGATACCCGAAATCGGCGGAGAGCCGGACGCGCTCGCCGCGATAATCGACGCCGATCGAGCCGAAGCCCACTTCGAGCCGTTCGCGGTCGATGGCGGATTCGCCGTTGCGGTAGACGCCGTTGACGCGCACGCCCCATTCCTTCGCATCTCCGAAGCGCCGGCCGATATCCACGGCCGTGCCGAACTGGCCTTGCGAGATGAAGAACGGCGTGATCCGGGTCAGCGGCTCGTCATAGGCGCGCTTGGGGATCAGGTTGATGCTGCCGCCGATGCCTCCGATCGGGGCGATCCCGTTGACGAGGGCGCTCGGCCCCTTGAGGATCTCGACCCGCTCCACGTTATAGATGGCCGGCCGGCGGCTATCGACCACGCCGTAGAGTCCGTCGAACGCGATGTCGCTGGCATAGACCGGAAAGCCGCGGATGTAGAACTGGTTGCCGGCGGCACCCGTGCTGGACGTGACGGCCCGAACGGACGGATCGTTCGTGGCGACCTCGATGAGGCTCTGGGCCTGCTGATCCCGGACCAGGGTGTCGGTATATCCGGTGATGTTGAACGGCGTATCGAAGACGTTGCTGTTGCCGAGGAATCCGAGCCGCGTCCCGCTGGCCACCTGACCGCCGGCATAAGGGGGCGGCGGCGTGCCGATGATGGTGTTGGGGTTGCGCGAAGCCGCGGCATCGACGCTCAACTGATCGAGGGTGACGGCCTGCGGGTTGTCCTGGGCCGTGGCCGACCGCGCGAAACTTCCCGTGATGAGCGTCCCAAGAACGGCACCCTTCACGACCGAACAGAAGAGCTTTTCGAAATTGTCCCGCATCGCCGTCTCTCGCATTCCCGCCGGCAATGGAGGTCTGCCGCCGCAGCGACCTGATTAGTCACCCCGGGCCGGGACGCGGTATTGAATTCCTGCGAAAAATGCGCCTAGTCTGCCATTCAAGAGCAGAAAGCTGAAATACGCCGCTTCTGTTGCGGTAATACACAGTTCAATTTGAATAATTACAAACTCATCTATTGGACGGAGATTGTCCTTCGTCATCGAGCGATCCACTTTAGGTTGTGACGTTATTGAGCAATCTGCCAGCCGCAGCGAACGTATGACCACCGACCCATCTCCACGGATCATCGAGGCCACACATGAGATCGTCCGGGCCGATCTCAGCCTCGATACGATCATGACCCGTTCGGATTACGAGGATTTCGAGGGCGCCTACGAGAGCACGGACACCCTCTGGATCCATCTCTGCATGAGCGGAGGCGGTCGCCTGCTTCGCAACAGCCGGACCCAGAAACTCGACGGCCTGTTCATGCCGGGACGCGTCGGCCTCGGGGCTCCCTATGACGGCGGCGAAGGCTTCGGGCCGCGCATGAGCCTGTTGGCCCTGGGGATATCCGAGCGGCGCCTGAAGCGGCTGGCCGCCGAATTGCCGGGAGGCAGACTGGACATCGAGGCGTTGGCCTCGACCTACCATGACGATGTCCTGTTGACGGCCACGCTCACCGCCATGTGGGAGGAAGCCGGGCTGCACGGTTTCGCCACGGCGTTCTTCGACCATGCCTTAGCCATCGTGGTGCATCGGCTGGGACATGCCGCGGCCCGGCCCGAACCGGCTTCCGTCCACGGATTGACGACGCGGCAGATGTCCGCGGTGGTCGCCTTCATCGATGCGGGCCTGGGTGGGGACCTGTGCGTCGCCGATCTCGCCCGCGTCGCGGGTTTGAGCCAGCATTACTTCAGCCGCTGCTTCCAGGCTTCGGTGGGTCTGCCGCCCTACGCCTTCATCACCCGCCGCCGCCTGGACCGGGCCGCCGACCTGCTCACCCACTCCACTCTCCCGGTCGCCTCCATCGCGATTTGCGTGGGCTACGGCGATCCGAGCCAGTTCGCGGCGGCGTTCAAGCGCTACAAGGCGATGTCGCCCCTGGCATGGAGGCGAGAGCAGGCAAACGGTTGAGCAGGTTTGATCGGATCTTCATGCGAATGCTCATGCCAGACCAGATCGTCTGCCAACGTCATCATCCCATCAGACTGCCTTAGGATGATGTAAAGCCTTGGAAAAAAGATCAAATAGGCTCTTGTACCGCCCGCGGTGAGGTCGGCTGCGAGCCGCCCGTCGGGCCGGGGCGGACGCCGCCGCGGAAGCGCCCATCCGGCCGACTGCCGGCGCGACTTCGCCCGAGACGGGTCGTGATGTGAGGTGCCGTCGTCACGCGGGAGGCAGACACGCAGTCCACGCCTCTTGCTCCGCGGCGCCACACATTCTATTGCGACGCGATAGCTCGATCCCGTGACCCGGCGCTGCCGGCCGCATTCCTGCGGCCCGTCGCGTGACGGGCTCTACTCGCTTCCGGATACCTTATGAAGCTTCGCAACATCGCCATCATCGCCCACGTCGACCACGGCAAGACGACGCTCGTCGACAAGCTGCTGTCGCAATCCGGCTCGTTCCGCGAGAATCAGCGCGTCGAAGAGCGGGCGATGGATTCGAACGACCTCGAGAAAGAGCGCGGCATCACCATCCTGGCCAAGGCGACCTCGGTCGTCTGGAAGGATACCCGCGTCAACGTCGTCGACACCCCCGGCCACGCCGATTTCGGCGGCGAGGTGGAGCGCATCCTCTCGATGGTGGACGGCGTGATCGTGCTCGTCGACGCCGCCGAGGGCCCAATGCCCCAGACCAAGTTCGTGGTCGGCAAGGCCCTCAAGATCGGCCTGAAGCCGATCGTCGCGATCAACAAGGTCGATCGCCCCGACGCGCGCATCACCGAAGTCGTCAACGAGGTGTTCGACCTCTTCGCGGCCCTCGACGCCACCGACGACCAGCTCGACTTCCCGATCCTCTACGGTTCGGGCCGCGCCGGCTGGATGGCGACCTCGCCGGACGGCTCGCAGGAAGACGGCCTCGCGCCTCTGTTCGACCTCGTGCTCGCGCACGTGCCGCAGGCCAAGGTCGAGGAGGGTCCGTTCCGGATGCTCGGCACCCTGCTCGAGGCCAACCCGTTCCTCGGCCGCATCATCACCGGCCGCATCGCGTCGGGCACCGTGAAGCCGAACCAGGCCATCAAGGTCATGGACCGCACCGGCAAGCTCGTGGAGACCGGCCGCGTCTCGAAGATCCTGGCCTTCCGCGGCCTGGAGCGCGCACCCATCGAGATCGGTGAGGCCGGCGACATCGTCTCCATCGCCGGTCTCGTGAAGGGCACCGTGGCCGACACGTTCTGCGACCCGCAGGTCGAGACCCCGATCCAGGCCCAGCCGATCGATCCGCCCACCGTCACCATGTCCTTCATCGTCAACGATTCGCCGCTCGCCGGCACCGAGGGCGACAAGGTCACGAGCCGTATGATCCGCGACCGCCTGTTCAAGGAGGCCGAGGGCAACGTCACGCTCAAGATCGAGGAGGCCGAGGACAAGGATTCGTTCTACGTCTCGGGCCGCGGCGAGCTGCAGCTCGCCATCCTCATCGAGACCATGCGCCGCGAAGGCTTCGAGATCGCCGTGTCGCGTCCCCGCGTGGTGCTCTCGAAGGACGAGGACGACAACGTCCTCGAGCCGGTCGAGGAGGTCGTGGTCGACGTGGACGAGGAATATTCGGGCGTCGTCGTGCAGAAGATGTCCGAGCGCAAGGCCGAGATGATCGAGATGCGGCCGTCCGGCGGCTCGCGCCTGCGCCTCGTCTTCCATGCGCCCACCCGCGGCCTCATCGGCTACCAGGGCGAGCTCATGACCGACACGCGCGGCACCGCGATCATGAACCGGCTGTTCAAGGCCTACGAGCCCTACAAGGGCGAGATGCCCGGCCGCCGCAACGGCGTGCTGATCTCGAACGACAAGGGCGAGGCCGTGGCCTACGCCATGTGGAACCTGGAAGATCGCGGCCCGATGATGATCGAGCCCGGCGCCAAGGTTTACCAGGGCATGATCATCGGCGAGCACAACCGCGAGAACGACCTCGAGGTGAACGTGCTTAAGGGCAAGAAGCTCACCAACATCCGCACCACCTCGAAGGACGAGGCCGTGCGCCTTACCCCGCCGATCCGCATGACCCTGGAGCGCTCGCTCGCCTGGATCCAGGACGACGAGCTGATGGAGGTCACGCCGAAGTCGATCCGCCTGCGCAAGACCTATCTCGACCCCAACGAGCGCAAGCGCTTCGAGCGCTCGGGCGGCGTCGCGTAAGCGAACCGCCTTCTACGCACCGCTTCGAAAGGCCGGGCCCCAGTGCCCGGCCTTTTTCGTTTGGGCGGCACGCAATGGACTGCCTTGGCGGAACAGGCCCGGTAGCCGCAGGCATGGGTAGAATGACACCTAGGATTTAGATTGATCCAACGTTAGGTTGGATCATGCAGAGTGAATTCTCGATCGATGGCTCCGGACCAGCAGGTCGCCACGGCCTGATAATACGCTGGCCGAACCGTGCCGTCGCCGAGGGCTTGGCCCTCCCGTCCTCGGGCAAGCGACCCCGCCGCCCATCGACCATCTCCCGGTTCGCGGGATGACCGACGTCACGACCCCGACCCATCCAGAACGTCCCGGAATCCGGCCGGCGCCGGCCCGACGATGCGGCCGCGGATTTCCCGCACCGCCTGGTCCTTCGGGACGATCGCCCGAGGGGCGTCGATAGGGCTGCCGAGATCAAGACAGGGCGTTCAGGGGAGCGGAGCGGATGGACCAGCAGCGAGGGCGCGACTTCGACCACTTCCTCGACGTCCTGCGCCGTCTATGTCAGCGCTTCGAGAAATATCGCCCGGAATACCGCAGGGGCCTGGACGAGTATTCGTTGCGGAACGAATATCTCGATCCGTTCTTCGAGGCTCTGGGCTGGGACGTCAGGAACACCAAGGACGACCCGCCCTTCATGCGGGACGTGCGGGTCGAGTACAGGGCCTATGACGGCATCATTAACGGGAAGGCCGATTACGTCTTCCGCATCGGCGGGTTCGACCGGTTCGTCTGCGAAGCGAAGAAGTTTCCCGAGAAGCTGGAGAACCACCGCTTCCAGGTCCAGAACTACGTCTACAATCTGCGTCTCTGGATCGGCCTGACGACGAATTTCGACGAACTGAACCTGTTCGTCGTCGGCGGAAAGCCGAGCCGCGAGAAGCCGTTCAGCGTCGTCCCGGGCTGGCGCCTCTGCTACCAGGATTATCTGGCCGCGGCTCCCAGGATCTGGGGCCTGCTCTCGCGCCAGGCGGTGGCGGCCGGCTCCCTGGAAGCGTTCATCCAAGACCTTCCCAAGGTCACGTCCCGGACCGAACGGCAACTCTGGCTGATCAAGCCGGATCGGAACAGGGCGGTCGACACCGATTTCCTGCACTACCTCGAAGGCGAGCGCGCCCGGCTCGCCAAATCCCTGATCAAGAACAATGCCGCCCTTCACTGGGACGTGGAGTCCATCAACGAGGCCGTCCAGGTCATCCTCGATCGCCTCATCTTCCAGCGGGTCTGCGAGGACCGCGACATCGACACCTTCCAGCCGCTCCGGCAGGCGCTGGCGCTCTGGGAGCGGAACGGCCGCCGGAAGGGCGAGCTATGGACGATGATCGTCGGCAATCAGGCGAACATGCGTGCGGCCTTCAACGGGGGGCTCTACGGACGGGCCGGCTCACCGTCGCATTTCGTCGAGACCTGCGTGGTCGACGACCGGTGGCTCGCCGATTTCATCGATCATCTCGCCGGGGACGAATCCCCGTACCTCTTCAGCACCCTGCCGATCGAAATCCTCGGATCGGTGTACGAGCGCTTCCTCGGCTCGATCATCGATCACAGAGGAAACGTCACCCCGAAGCCCGAGATTCGCAGACAGGGCGGCGTCTTCTACACGCCCGAGCACATCGTCGCCCATATCGTCGACAATGCCCTGGCGCCCCTCCTCGAAGGCCGGACGCCGGAACAGATGCGCCGGATCCGGATCCTCGACCCGGCCTGCGGGTCGGGAACCTTCCTGATCCGGGCGCTGGAGAAGCTGTTCCAAGCGCATATCCACTATTACCATCTCAACCCGGACAAGCGCGACGGGAAGTCTGTCTATACCGATCAGCACGGCGACCTGAAGCTCACGAGCGAACTCAAGAAACGCATCGCGAAGGAGTGCATCTTCGGCGTCGACATCGACCGGCAGGCGGTCGAAGTCTCGGAGATGTCGATCTATCTCAAGATCCTCGAGGGCGAGACGCAGTCCACGCTGGGCCGCCAGAGGGTCCTGTTCCCGAACGAGACGTTCCTGCCCGACCTGTCCGGCAACATCCACGTCGGAAACAGCCTCCTCGGAACGGATGCCTATGCGCTTCTGCCGACCGAGCTGCGGATCGTCGAGGCGCGGCCTTTCTCCTGGGAAGCCGCGTTTCCGGAGGTGCACGCCCGCGGCTGGTTCGATGCGGTCATCGGCAACCCGCCCTACGACGTCATCGAGAAGGAGCGCGGAGCGGCGTCCTGGCCCCACGACGTCTTCCGCGCCTATCTCGCGAAGACGGACCGTCTGGATGCGGCCAAGGGCGGGAAGCTGAACCTGTTCCGGTTCTTCTTGATCCAGAGCCTGCAACTCGTCAGGCACAACGGCTACCTGGGCATGATCGTCCCCCTGGCGCTCCTGGCGGATTTGAGCTGCAAGACGACGCGCCTGTCCGTCCTCGATCAGCTCGACGAACTGAACGCACGCGCTTTCCCGCAGAAGGACATCCGCCAGCACCGCGTCTTCTACGACGCCAAGCTGTCGACGGTGATCGTCGGGGGCCGCAAGCGTCCGTCCTCCAGGCGCAGGCACAACCCGCGCATCGGTCTCCACGTCTATCCCCGGGCGTCTTTCGACGATCCGTCGAAGGAGGTCACGATGCGACGCTCCGAACTGGCGGCCATCGATCCCTTCGGCCTGCCTATCCCGATCACCGACCAGGTCTCATGGGAGCTGGCCAAGAAGCTGCACCAATCGAACTCGGTCGCACGCCTCGACGGCATCCAGGGCATCCGGATCACCCGCGGCGAGATCAACCAGACGACCCGCCGCGCCTTCATCACGGACGACCCCCGGCACAGCAAGCTCCTGAAGGGCGTCGAGGTCTCGGCCTACGCGATCCACAGCACCCTGAGCCAGGGGCGGGTCGAATGGTTCGACCGCGCGCGGTACGAGCAAGCCCACCGCACGCCGGGCGCGGTCGGCCTCCGCCGCATCGCGACACAGAGGATCACCGGCGTTGACGAAAGGCACCGGATCGCCGCGACGCTCTCGGAGCCGGGTTGGTACTTCGCCGATTCGACCAACTCGGTCGTCGTCGCGCCGACCTGCCACCTTTCGCCGGAATACATCCTCGCCTGCCTGAACAGCCGGCTGCTGCAGTGGCGTTTCCAGCTCACCAGTTCCAACAACAACGTCGGGACGAACGAGCTCGCCGCCCTGCCGATCAGGCTCCTCGACCTCGGCGACGACGGCGAGGCGCGGACGCACGCCGCGATCGTCGCGCAGGTCGGGCGGCTGATGCAGCTCGGCGCGCGGATCCATGCCGATCCGAGCGTGAAGATCCGCGCAGAAGCGATCCAGCGCTTTAAGGAAGTCCGGTCCGGCCTCGATCGGTCGATCGAGGCGGTCTACAACCTGACCGCGGCCGAAACGGCTCTGGTCCATCGCAGGTTCGAGGCCCATTAGCGTCGCGCGACGGAATGCGCCCTCGACCGCTCACCCCTCCTTCGCCCGTTCGCGCAGCAGATACTTCTGCACCTTGCCCGTCGAGGTCTTCGGCAGCTCCCCGAACACGATGTGGCGGGGCAGCTTGTAGGGGGCGAGACGCTCGCGGCACCAGGCGATCAGGGCGTCGGCCTCCACGGTGGCGCCGGGCTTCAACTCCACGAAGGCCATCGGGGTCTCGCCCCATTCCGCGTCGGGCCGCGCCACCACGGCTGCGGCCGAGACGGCGGGGTGGCGGAACAGGGCGTCCTCGACCTCGATCGAGGAGATGTTCTCGCCGCCCGAGATGATGATGTCCTTCGAGCGGTCCTTGAGCTGGATATAGCCGTCCGGGTGCTTCACCCCGAGGTCGCCGGAGCGGAACCAGCCGCCCTTGAAGGCGGCCTCGGTGGCCTTCGGGTTCTTCAGGTAGCCGCGCATCACCACGTTGCCGCGGAACATCGCCTCGCCCATGGTCTCTCCATCGGCGGGGACCGATTCACAGGTTTCCGGGTCGCGGATGTCGAAGCCTTCGAGCACGGGGTAGCGCACGCCCTGGCGCGCCATTTTTTCCGCACGCGCATCCGCGTCCAGGGCGTCCCAATCCCGGTGCCAGGCATTCACCACCGCCGGGCCGTAGGTTTCGGTGAGGCCGTAGAGGTGGGTGACGTCGAAGCCCGCGGCGCCCATGGCGCCGAGCACCGCCTGGGGCGGAGGTGCGGCCGCCGTCAGGAAGGCCACCCGGTGGGGGAGGGGGCGGCGCTCCTTTCCCGATGCGTTGAGCAGCAGCTGCATCACGATCGGCGCGCCGCATAGATGGGTGACGCCGTGCTCGGCGATGGCGGCGTAGAGCGCCCCGGCCCGTACCTGCCGCAGGCAGACATGGGTGCCGGCCACCACCGACAGGGTCCAGGGGAAGCACCAGCCGTTGCAGTGGAACATCGGCAGAGTCCAGAGATAGACCGGGTGCTGGCCGAGATTGCCGGTGATCACGTTGCCCAGCGACAGCAACGCCGCGCCGCGATGGTGATAGACGACGCCCTTAGGGTCGCCGGTGGTGCCCGAGGTGTAGTTCAGCGAGATCGCGTCCCACTCGTCCGCCGGCATCGCCCAATCGCGCGTCGGATCCCCTTCGTCGAGCAGCGCCTCGTAGCCGAGGCTGCCGATCGCTGTGCCCTCGCCGGTGAAGACCGGATCGTCGACATCGACGACGAGGGGCTTGTGCCGCGCCTGTTCCAGGGCCGGGCCGACGACCCTGGAGAACTCCCGGTCGGTGATGAGCACCCGGGCCTCCCCGTGATCGAGGCAGAAGGCGAGGCCGGCGGCGTCGAGGCGCGTGTTCAGGGTGTTGAGCACCGCGCCGGTCATCGGCACCCCGTAATGGCACTCGATCATCTCGGGCGTGTTGGCGAGCATCACCGCCACCGTATCGCCTCGGCCGATGCCCCGCGCGACGAGGGACGCCGCAAGACGCCGGCTGCGCTCGTAGAGCTCGGCGTAAGTCCGGCGCAGGTCACCGTGGATCACCGCCACGTGGTCGGGAAACACCCGCGCCGCCCGGTCGAGATAACTCAGCGGCGTCAGCGGCTGATGATTGGCGGGGTTCTTGTCGAGATCACGGTCGTAGATCGTCTCGGCTCTGGCTGCCGGATCAGGGGCATTCATGGCGTCTGTCTCCCTTTGGAAGACAGTACTCGCCCCGCCGATCCGCTCAATGCCCTTGCCTGCCCGCATCGAAAAGGGCGCGCCCCATTCCGAGGACGCGCCCTCTTCCGTCATGACACGAGGCGTCAGCCGCCGCCAGGATCGGTCTCACCGTCCGGCGTCTTGCCGCCCTTCGGCCCTTCTCCCGGCTTGCCGTCGGTCTTCTCGTTCGGGTCCATCACCGCATCGGGCGCCGCGTTGGCCGGCTTTCCGTTGGTCGGCTTTTCCTTGGGCGGTTCACACTCCTTGTCCGCATCGTCCGCCATGGCTGTTTCTCTCCCCTTTTCGAAGTCTTGTCGTTTCAACGTCTTGGCGTCTAAAAACCTTTGCGCGGCATCCGCCGAGATCGCTCACCGTTTGCGATCGGATTGACCGTCCGAGGAGCCGCCCACGGGCGCCGGGTTGCGCCCCTCCTGGCCACTGCCCTCCTTCCAGTTCGCCTTCCGGTCGGCATCGGTGCGGCCTCCCGCATCGATCCCGGTGATGTCCGCCTGCTGCGCGGTCTGGTGTCCGCCTCCTACCGCAGGCTTGCCCGGGGACCCGACCTCGTCGTGCTTGCGCGTCGCCGCATCGGTGGGCTGCTTGTCGAAATCCGACATCTAGCTCTCCTCGTCCTTGCCGACGCTCGCGGTGGCGCGATCGATCGAATCCTTCGTCGCCTCGCTCTGAGGAACGGCCTTCTGCGAGGCATCGCCGATGGCGCGGATATTCTCGGCCGGCACTTCCGCCTCCGTCTGGTCGGTGGCGTCCTCGCTCGGCGTCCCGGAGGCGATGCGGGCGGTCTTGGCCTCTCCCGAGGGATCGCCCTTGAGGCTTGCCTGCGCGCGGGACGGGATGCCGACATCGCGGGCCCCGTCCTGGTCGAGGTTCTGGCCCGGATTCTGGCCGTTGCGGTCCGTATAGGCGTCGAAATCCTTCAGCGAGGGTCGCTGGCGCGGCTTATCCGTCATGATGTCCTCCGATGTTGGAGGTTCAACCACGCCACGGGCTGCGAAGTTGCGTCAGCCCCGACGCCCGACGAGGGCGTGGGCGGCCCGCAGGGCTTCGAGATCGTCGGGCAGGTCGAGGAGCGTCTCCGCCCGCGCGAGCGCATTGTCCGCCTCTCGGCGCGCGGCCGCCTGGAAGTCCGGTCCGCCGATGGCGTGGAGGGCGGCGAGCGCCTTCTGAAGGCGTATCCCGACCTCGACGCAGGCGGCACCGTCGCGGCCGATGGGACGGAACGCGTCGGCGAACAGGTCCGCCGCCTCGATGCCGGGCACGCGCAGATGAGGGCGGGTCTCGGCCCGTGCCGGCGCGGCGCGGCATTCGGCCCAGAGCGTCAGCACCCGCACCTGCGTGCCGATGACGTCGATCGGCGTGCCGGGATCGTTGATCGCCGCGGACAGCCCGCGCGAGGCGACCTCGGTGAGGACGATGATGCCGAAGCGGGGATCGTCGTCGAAGCTGCGCCTGTCGCCGATCACGAAGGCCTTGGCGATGCCGGCCAGGGTCGCCTCGTCCGGATCGCCGTCGATCTCCACCAGGAGACGGCCCCGGTGCACGAAGCCTCCCGGCAGGACCGCCAGATGCAGGACCAAGTCCGACGCCTCGGCGAGCGTCTCCAGCGCCCCGGCATCCACGTGCTGGATGTAGCCCGTGCTCCGCGCCTGCACGGCGATCGCGCCCTCCGGCGCGGGGCACCAGGGCAGGCCGCCGAGATAGGGGGCCTCGGCCCGCCGCCTGATCGCCGCGCAGGTCGCCTCCTCAATGGCGTCCACGGTCTCGCCGACCCGGCCGAGATGGGCCAGGGTGTCGATCCAGCGCACCAGGGTGACGACCACCAGGGCGAGGACGACGAGGGTGAGGCCGAACAGGATGACCCGGCCCTGGTCGCCGTAGAAATGGGTCTTGAGCGCGATCAGCCCGACCACGCTGTAGACGAAGGCGCCGATGAAGCTCGCCACCGCATTCTGCGCGCGGGTATCCTCCATCAGCAGGGTCACGGCGCGGGGCGTCACGTTGCTGGTGGCGCCGCCATAGGCCTGCACCATGATCGAGAGCGAGAAGGTCGCCACCGGCAACATGCTCGTCGCGAGCACGGACAGGATCTGGTCGACGGCGTCGGACCCGATCGATCGGGCGATCTCGATGGGGATCAGCGGCGCGCCGAAGGCCGAGGCCAGGGCCGCGGCCACACCGGCTCCGCAGAAGGCGGCCACCCGCAGCCAGGGGCGGCGGGTGGCGCGGCGAATCCGGTAGAGGGCGGTCGAGGACAAGGGCGGCCTTCAGGCGGAGGCTCGGAAGCCACGGGGAGGAAGCGCCGTCGTCGTGGACAAGGTCGGCCCCGCGATGGGGCCGACCGTCGGGGATCAGATCCCCTCGAAGAGCGCCGACGAAATGTAGCGCTCGGCGAAGGAGCAGGCCACGGTGACGATGCGCTTGCCCTGGAATTCCGGCCGGGCGGCCAGTTTCAGGGCGGCGGCGACGTTGCCGCCGGTGGAGATGCCGCCGGGAATGCCTTCCAGCTTGGCGAGGAGGCGGGCCGTGTCGAAGGCTTCCTGGTTCGAGACGGTGATCACCTCGTCGATCACCTCGCGGTCGAGGTTGCCCGGGATGAAGCCGGCGCCGATGCCCTGGATCTTGTGGGGGCCGGGCTGGCCGCCGGAGATGACGGGCGAATCGGTCGGCTCGACGGCGACGACCTTGAGGTTCGGCAAGCGGGGCTTCAGCACGCTGCCGACGCCCGTGATGGTGCCGCCGGTGCCGACGCCGGCCACGAACGCGTCGAGCTGGCCCTGGGTGTCGTTCCAGATCTCTTCGGCGGTGGTCTTGCGGTGGATCTCGGGATTGGCCGGGTTCGAGAATTGCTGCGGCATGATCGAGCCGGGAATCTCGTTGAGAAGCTCCTCGGCCTTGCTGATCGCGCCCTTCATGCCCTGCGGGCCGGGGGTGAGGGCGAGTTCCGCACCGAGGAAGGCCAGCATCTTGCGGCGCTCCAGCGACATGGTCTCAGGCATGACGAGGATCAGGCGGTAGCCGCGCGCCGCCGCCACGAAGGCCAGGGCGATGCCGGTATTGCCGGAGGTGGGCTCGACCAGGGTGCCGCCCGGCTTCAACTGGCCGGAGGCTTCGAGGGCGTCGATCATGTTGACGCCGATCCGGTCCTTCACGCTGGCGATCGGGTTGAAGAATTCGAGCTTCAGCAGGATCTCGGCATCGACGCCGCGCTCCTTGGTGATCCGGTTGAGCCGGACCAGGGGCGTGTTGCCGATCGTCTCGGTGATCGAGCCGTAGATGTGGCCGTGACCGGGTTTGCGGGACTGCGAGGGGCTGGTGTCGGCCATGGCGAGATCTCCTGATCGGCTCTTGCGCGGTGCGCAGGCCGCGACGGGCCCTGCGCTCGGTGTGCGCCGGGATATCGCGTCAATCTATCGGAGGCAATCGGCAATGGACGCAGCATAAAGACAAATCTTCTCCGTCTTCAACGGACAAAACTGCCAGTAGAAACATTGCTCTGCTTGAGCCCACATAAGGGGAATGTTGTTCTCATCACTCGCTTTAGGTCGGCTGATGCCGAAGCTTCGGCGCCTGCGGCGATGACGAGATCGAATGTCCTTCAGGAGAACAGGACCATTGCCGAGAGCACGAGCAGGGTCGCGCAGAGCGGCGTGGTCAGCGCGATCCGGAACGCTGCCGGATGCAGGCTCGGCGGGCAGATGTAGAGCGAATCCTCGCCGGCGCCGCGCCTGAGGACGCTACCGGTCGCCCATTCCAGTCTCTTGACCATTCGCTTCCCTCGCCTCAGCCGTGATCGGCAGAAGGCGACGGGGGCGTTGAACGAGGGGTAAAGCCGCAGCCGAGACCTCGGATCGTCGTCAACGCGGTGTTAAAGCGAGGCCGACGAATCCCATGTGAGGCACGCTCAGAGCGCGCGGTCGAACTTCAGCTCACCCTTCTGGCTCTTGATCACCAGTTGCGAGCCGACGAGGTCCCATTGGGCGGCCGTGCGCAGGGCGATGAAGAAATCCTGCTCGGTGGCGCCGGTGCCCTTGTCGCAGGGCTTCTTCGTGAGAGCGAGGGGGCCGACCGCGAGATGCTGCTCACGCAGCGGGAAGGCCGTGGCCGCGAAGGTGTTGCAGCCGCCATAGCCGCGGGCGCGGTACTGCTTGTCGATAATGAAGCTCGGGCGGTCGGCGCCGTTGAAGGGCTTCCCGTTCAGGCTCACGGCGGTCCAGGTCGCGTCGAGGGGAAACATCTTTTCCTGAGCCTTGGAGGCCGGAACGTACTGCTTCTTCTCGGGCTTCTCGCGGTTGTCCTTGCCGAAACCCGTGACGTTGTTTCCCTGCGCCATTGCGTCCGTCGCCGGCATCCCTGCCGTCACGGCACAAGCCATCGCGGCGAACAGCATCGCTCTCATCGTCAGGCCCTCCTTCGCCATCACCAATCGGACTCGCATCGTCGCGCCCCGGCTCCGGGACACGGTCGCCGACCGTGCGGCGCGCAAGTCCTCGCCGGACGAGGCTTCGCATCGACGACGAGGAACCGCCCTTCCGATAAGATTCCAGCACAAATATGGTCAAGACTGTCCGGCGTCAGTTTTCGTTGTCATCCCGTCCGAAACGGCGATCCACCCGGGTTAGACGTGAACTATCCCGAGATCAGCCTCGTTAAAGCAGCTTAGGCGTCGGTGCGTTTCGAGCACCGCAGAACGAGTGGAGCTTGCTTTGTCGGGACTGGACGAGAGCGGACGGGGCGTGGCGGGCCTGAATATCATGAGCCCGGCCCAGTCGCGCGCCGCGCGCGGCATGCTGGGCTGGTCGGAGGCCGACCTCGCGGCCAAGGTCGGCTTGGCCGAGCAGGATGTGAGAGCCTTTGAGAGCGGCGCCGGCGACCCGCCATCGGGCCAGATCGAAGCTTTGCGAAGTTCCCTCATGGCCGCCGGCATCGTCTTCCGCGAGGGCAACGAGAACGGGGTCGGCCTGCGCCAGACGGGCGGCGACGAAGGCACCCGGCTCGGATCGCTGACCACCGAGAACGATCACTGAAGGCCAAGCAGGTTTCGCAGAAGTGGTCGCCGGTTCTGCGACAAAAACCTGCGACACATCAATAAGCTAAGCAGGGTGAAGCGTTGGCTTGCCAACGCGAACCTGCTTAGGCCCGACACGGTCGGGCCGCCCGTTCGGGAGGCGTATGTCAGGGGCCGCCGCGTCCCATGGCCAGCGCCTTGAGGTCGAAGGCCGGATCGGCGACCTCCTCCGGTGTCGGCGACAGGCCGCGCGCGATGATCCGGCGGGCGGCCATGTGCTCGGCCGCCGAATCCACGGTCTCGATCCCGGTGACGCTGGTGCCGCGATAGCGGAACACCGCGAAGCCGTTGGCGGTCCGGCGCCGCACCGAGACGTCGCTCGGGATCGGCAGCCCCACCATCTGCAGCTTGTGCCCGCCCTGGTCGCTCCAGAACCACGGGACGGCATCGTAGGGCGTGGCGCGCCCTGCAATGCGGGCGGCGACGCAGCGCCCCTGATCGATGGCGTTCTGCACGGATTCCACCCGCGCTGTGCCATGAGCGGCGAATCGCGTCGGAAACCGGGCGCAATCGCCGACGGCCGAGACGCAGGGATCGTCGGTGGCGAGGACCGAATCGACGACGATGCCGTCCTCGACCCGGAGGCCTGCTTCCGCAGCGATGTCCTGATTGGGGATCACTCCGATGCCGATCAGGACGAGATCGGCCGGGCAGGCGGTGCCGTCCGACAATTGGAGCGCCTCGGCCCGACCGTCCCGGCCTTCGATGGCCTGGACGCCGTTGCCGAACAGGAAGCGGATTCCGGCGCTCTCGTGCGTCTCCCGGAAGAACGCGGCGATCGGCTCGGAGACGGCTCGGGCCATGGGCCGATCCGCGGCCTCGACGACGGTGACGGTGAGGCCGCGCGCGGCGCAGATGCTGGCGAATTCGAGCCCGATGAAGCCCGCGCCGATGATGGCGACGTTGCGCGCTTCGGCCAAAGCCGCCTGGATCCGGTCGGCATCCGCGATCGAACGCAGCTGGTGGACGCCGGCGAGGTCGGTTCCGGGCACCGGCAGGGGCCGGTTCCTCGATCCCGTCGCCAGGATGAGATGATCGTAGGCCAGGTCGCGTCCATCGCTGAGCCGGACATGCTGGGCGGCCCGGTCGATCGATGCGGCCTGGACGGAGGTCTCGCAGGCGATGCGGTGATCCGCGAAGAAGCCCGGAGCGCGCAGGAACAGGCCGGTCGCATCCACCTTGCCGGCGAGATAGGCTTTCGACAGGGGCGGACGCTGATAGGGCAGGCTCGGCTCGTCGCCGATCATCGTCACCGGGCCGGCATGGCCCGCCTCTCGCAGGGAGGCCGCCGCCTGGAACCCGGCCTGACCGGCGCCGACGATGACGATCCCGGTCTCGCTCACGCCTCGAACTCCGCGGTGATCGAGCTGACGGCCGGTTTCAAGGCCAGGCGCGGCAGCCGCCGCCCGCCCTCCTTCACCGTGTAGTCCCAGAACGCCGCCGCCGCCGGCCCCAGCACCTTGTCGGCGCGGCGGACCACGTACCAGTCGCGGCGGATCGGCAAGCCCTGCACGTCGAGCAGGACCATGCGCCCGCTCTCGACCTCGGCCGCCACCGTGTGGCCGGAGATGAGGGCGATGCCGAGCCCGGCCATGACCGCCTGCTTGATCGTCTCGTTGGAGCCGGAATCGATGCCGAGCTTGGCGCGCTGGATCATGATGCCGGACATGAACTCCTCGAACACCGTGCGGGTGCCCGATCCTTCCTCGCGCACGAGGAAGGATTCCTCCGCCAGATCCGCTCGCGTGAGATTGGTGCGCCCGCTGAGGCGATGGCCGGGAGCGGCGATGATCACCAGCGGATGCGCGCCGAACATCTCGGCCTCGATGGCGAAGTCGCGCGGCGGGCGGCCCATGATCGCGAAGTCGATCTCGTAATTGCGGAGCGCCTCGACCATGGCGCCGCGATTGCCGACCACGAGGTTGATCTCCACGGCGGGATAGCGGGCGACGAAGCCGGCGATGATCTGAGGCGTGAAGTACTTGGCTGTGGACACCACGCCCATGGCGACCCGGCCGCCGCTTCCGCCCTTGAGCGTCTGGAGCCGGTCGGCGCAGGTTTCGAGCACCGTGTTGATGCTGTCGATCGCCCACAGCATCTCCCGGCCGGCATCGGTCGGCTTGAGGCCCGTCGGCGTTCGGTCGAACAGCAGCAGCCCCGCCTCCTCCTCCAGCTGGCGGATGCGGGCGTAGAGCGCCGCCGAGGTGACGTTGAGTTCCTGCGCCGCGCGGGTCATCGTCCCGAGACGGGCGACCGCTGCGACGGCCTGGAGTTGCTTGAGCGAAAGGTTGCGCATTCGGCGTTTTTAGTTTTTTTGGAACCGCCCGCAAGTTTTTTCAGAATTCCTTCTTTGCAGGGGGATTGCCCGTCTGGTGCTCTGGTTGATGGCGGCGCTATCGTGCAAATGGCGGCATCCGGGGCCGGACGCCCGGCCGGATGGACGATGAGAAGCCGGATTTGCCGGTGGGTCGATGAAGAGGACGTGAGCGGATGTCGATGGGGTCTCTGGAGATCGGGTCTCGGCTCGATGCATGCCTCGCCCTTGCCGTGGCCGCCGATCCGGCTTTGGCCGATGTGGCCGCCGTCATCGCGGCCTGCGCCGAGGCGGCCGTCGATGTGAGCGAGGTCATCGGTCGCGGCGCCCTCGGAGGCGGCGACCTGGCCGCCCAGGGCGAGCAGAACAGCGACGGCGACGTCCAGAAGGCCCTCGACGTGCTGGCCCACGAGCGCTTCACCGAGGCTTTGCGCGGCGCGCCGGTGGCGGAGGTCGCCTCCGAGGAGGCCGAGGGCGTCATGCTCCTCAATGCGGGCGCCCCCCTGGCCGTCGCCATCGATCCCCTGGACGGCTCGTCCAATATCGGCGTGAACATGGCAGTGGGGTCGATCTTCGGCATCCGCCCCGTGGGATCGACGCCGGAGAACCCGATCGGCTCGTTCACGAGTCCGGGAACGGCGCAGCTCGCCGCCGGCTTCGTCACCTACGGCCCCGCGACCTCCCTCGTCGTCACCCTGGGCTTCGGCACGCAGATCTACACCCTCGACCGGGCCGAGCGCGTGTTCCGCCTCACCAGCCCCGCGATCGAGGTGGTGCCGGCCGCCAAGGAATACGCCATCAACGCCTCCAATGCCCGTCACTGGGACACGCCGGTGAAGGCCTACATCGAGGATTGCCTGGCCGGTTCCGACGGCCCCCTCGACAAGGACTTCAACATGCGCTGGCTCGGCTCCCTCGTGGCCGACGCGCAGCGGGTCCTCATCCGCGGCGGCGTGTTCCTGTATCCGGGCGACAACCGGAAGGGCTACGCCCAGGGGCGCCTGCGCCTTCTCTACGAGGCCGCCCCCATCGCCATGCTGATGGAGCAGGCCGGTGCCGCCGCCACCGACGGCGCCAACCGTATCCTCGACATCGGCGCGACCGGCATCCACGAGCGCGTTCCGCTGGTCTTCGGTTCGACCGAGGACGTGGCCGTCGTCGCCAAGTATTACGGCGGCCGCAATCCCGCCGCCGGCCGCTCGCCGCTCTTCGGCCAGCGCGGCCTGATGCGCGGCTGATCGGATACGGGCTGGAACCGGTCGGGCATCGTTCATGTCGGCGCGTCACCCCATCATCTCGGTCACCGGCTCGTCCGGCGCCGGCACGACCTCCGTGCGCAATACGTTCGAGCAGATCTTCCGCCGCGAGGATGTGAGCGCCGTCTACATCGAGGGCGACGCGTTCCACGCCCTCGATCGCAACGCCATGCGCAAGGCGATGGCGGAGGAGCCGACGCTCAGCCATTTCGCGCCCCGCGCCAATCTCCTGCCCGAACTGGAGGAGGTGTTCCGCTCCTACGGCGAGTCCGGCACGGGGCGGACGCGGCACTACGTCCACGACGCGGCCGATGCGCAGACCTACGGCGCCAAGCCCGGCACCTTCACCCCCTGGGAGGACTTCCCGCCGGGCTCGGACCTGCTGTTCTACGAGGGCCTTCACGGCTGCGTCGTCGACGACAATGTCGACATGGCCCGCTACGCCGATCTCAAGATCGGCGTGGTGCCGGTGATCAACCTCGAATGGATCCAGAAGCTGCACCGGGACCGCTCGTTCCGCGGCTATTCCACCGAGGCCGTCACCGACGTGATCCTGCGGCGCATGCCGGATTACGTGCAGACGATCTGCCCGCAATTCACCTGGACGGACATCAACTTCCAGCGCGTGCCGACGGTGGACACCTCCAACCCCTTCATCGCGCGCTGGATCCCCACCGCCGACGAATCGATGGTGGTGATCCGCTTCAAGGACCCGAAGGGCATCGATTTCTCCTACCTGATCTCGATGATCCAGGGCTCCTTCATGAGCCGGGCCAATTCCATCGTGATCCCGGGGGGCAAGCTCGACCTCGCGATGCAGCTCATCCTCACGCCGATCATCATGCAATTGGTGGAGCGCAAGCGCCGGCTCGCCTGAGAGGTGGACCCATGTCCGGGTGCCGGTGCCGCGCCCGGATCGGCGACTATGTAAGAGACATCTCGGTGACGAGACAGCCTGGAAGACGACACGCATGACCGGCCCCATCATCTCTCCCTCGATCCTCTCCGCCGATTTCGCCAATCTCGGCGAGGAAGTCCGCGCGGTGTCCGAGGCGGGGGCGGACTGGATCCATCTCGACGTCATGGACGGGCATTTCGTGCCCAACATCACCTTCGGCCCCGGCGTGGTGAAGGCTCTCAGGCCGCACAGCGCCAAGGTGTTCGACGTCCACCTGATGATCGCGCCCGCCGACCCCTATCTCGCGGCCTTCGCCGAGGCGGGGGCGGATGCGATCTCGGTCCATGTGGAGGCCGGCCCGCATATCCATCGCTCGCTCCAGACCATCCTCAACCTCGGCAAGCGCGCCGGCATCGCCCTGAACCCCGGCACGCCGGCCAGCGCCATCGAGCCGCTGATCGACATGGTCGATCTCGTCCTGGTGATGACGGTCAATCCGGGCTTCGGCGGCCAGAGCTTCATTCCCTCGACGCTGGAGACGATCGCCCGGATCAAGGCGATGAGTGCGGGCCGCGACATCGACATCGAGGTGGATGGCGGCATCACGCCGGAGAATGTCGGCCTCGCCGCCGCCGCCGGAGCCAACGCGTTCGTGGCCGGCAACGCCGTGTTCAAGGGCGGGCCGGCCGGATATGCCGAGCGCATCGCTGCGATCCGGGCGGGCGCGGGCGGCACCGTCGCATGTTGAAGGCGCTGATCTTCGACGTCGACGGGACCCTGGCCGAGACCGAGGACCTGCACCGGCAGGCCTTCAACCGGGCTTTCTCCGAGATGGGGCTCGACTGGCACTGGTCGCCCGAGCTCTATGCCGACCTCCTCACCGTCATGGGCGGCAAGGAGCGGCTCGCGCATTACGTGCGGACCGAGCATGGCGAGCCGGATGCCGGACGGCTCGCGCAGATGGGCGAGATCCACGACCGCAAGACCGCGCTCTACGGCCACCTCGTCACGCGGGGGGCGCTGGAGCTGCGCCCCGGCATCGCCCGCCTCGTCGGGGAAGCGAAGCGTGCCGGCCTGCGGCTCGCGGTGGCCAGCACCACGAGCCGCCCCAACGTCGATACCCTGGTGGCCGTCAACTTCCCCGAGGGCAGCCCGTTCGATGTCATCGCCTGCGGGGACGAGGCCGAGCGCAAGAAGCCCCATCCCGACGTGTTCGTACTGGCGCTGACGCGGCTGGGCGTGCGGCCCAGCGAGGCGATCGCCTTCGAGGATTCCGCCGCCGGCATCCGCTCGGCGCTGGATGCGGGCCTGCCCGTGGTCGCCACCCGCAGCCGCTATACCGGCGGCCACAGCCTGGAGGGCGCGTTCTCGGCGGTGTCCGACCTCGGCGAGCCGGAGGCGCCCCACCGGCACCTCGCGGGGGTCTCCTGGCCCGGCGGGATCGTCACCCTCGCGGCTTTGGCGGATTGGCACGATCGGGGCGAGGGCTGACGCCCTTCGCCGGGCGCGGGAACAGCGTCGCCCCGGCAACGAGGCCGAGGCAGGCGGTGAGAGCGAGCCGCCACCACGGCCGTCGAGCCTCGCCGTCCGGTGTGCCTGCCATCGTGCTGGACCTCGTCGGGGCCGCGAAAGGCCCCGCCGCACCAACGCCGGGGCGGAGTTCGCGTTGCCTCGGAGGAGTTCGCGTTGCCTCGATGCGCGGACCCGGCCTATAACCCGGCCCGATCCCGCTGCGGCGACGCATGCGCGCACTTCCGCTCCACCTCCGACACGACCCAAGGTCACGCCATGGCCGGCCATTCCCAGTTCAAGAACATCATGCACCGCAAGGGCCGCGTCGACGCGGTCCGCTCCAAGCTCTTCGGCAAGCTCGCCCGCGAGATCACGGTGGCGGCCAAGCTCGGCATGCCCGATCCGGCGATGAATGCCCGCCTGCGCGCCGCCATCATCGCGGCCCGGGCCGAGAACGTGCCCAAGGACAATATCGAGCGCGCCATCAAGAAGGCCTCCGGCGCCGATGCCGAGAACTACGAGGAGGTCCGCTACGAGGGCTACGGCCCCGGCGGCGTCGCCCTCATCGTCGAGGCGCAGACCGACAACCGCAACCGCACCGCCTCCGACGTGCGCTCGGCCTTCACCAAATCCGGCGGCAACCTCGCCGAGACCGGCGCCGTCGCCTTCCTGTTCGACCATGTCGGGATCGTCGCCTTCGACGTCTCCGTGGCCGATGCCGACACGATGCTGGAAGCCGCCATCGAGGCCGGCGCCGACGACGTGCGCTCCTCCGAGGACGGCCACGAGGTCACCTGTGCCCTCGATTCCTACGCCGAGGTCTCGAAGGCCCTGGAGGCCCGGTTCGGCGAGCCGCGCCGCACCGCCCTGGTGTGGAAGGCCCACGACACGATCGATGTCGACGACGAGACCGGCGAGAAGCTTGTCCGCCTCGTGGAGGTCATCGAGGACCAGGACGACGTCCAGAACGTCTACGTCAACTTCGCGCTGTCCGACGCGCTGATGGCCAAGCTCGAAGGCTGAGGCCGCACCGACCATCCCCCCTCTGCGGGGGAGGGTGGTCGCGGAGCGACCGCGAGAGGGGGCGATGCTTCCGGAGATGGCGCTCCCCTCATCCGACTTGGCTGGCGGGCGGCCATCGTCTCCCGCAGAGGCGAGAAGGACACGCGCACCACCGGCTCTCCACATACCTTCACCCCCGCGCGCAGAAAAGCGCCGGGGGCATGGCCCAAGAAACCCGACCCGAGAAACCCGACCCAAGACTCTCGACCCAAGCGAAGCCCCAAGAGGGGGACGCGGGACGCCGCGGAACCCATTGAGCGCTAGAATTGTTTGCCGGTCCCCCGGCGTCCCGTCAGGCTCCGGCGTTCCCGCCGGGGCCTGTTTCGCGTCGCGGTGTCTCCAGCGGTCCTCGCGTTGCGTCGCGCCACAGGTGGTCGTGTGCATCCCGACCCGGCTGACCGAACGGACTTTGCCCCGCACGCCCTCTCGTATTGGAGGGGCCGCAAACCTCATCTCGGCAGCCCAGACGGGGTCAGTGGCGGGGCATTTAACTCCCGACCTACCATGCCCTCATCCGAGCCCCAGACTATCGAGCCGCCGCCCGGGGCGATGGTGACCGACACCACCGACGCGGGCACCGCCCCACCGCCCTTCAAGCCCACCCGGTCGGTCACCGGGCGAGCCCCCTTCGATGGGCGGCAGGTGTGGGGATATAGGCATGGAATAGGAATTTTGTCAAGATTCCTTTGGTGTTGGGAGTTTCAGCGTTGGTCCTTCTTGGCCAGGGGTGTGGCGTCACTTGAGCGGCGGCATGGGGTGGATTTTGTGACCGTCCGTTTCTTGGCTGCCAGCGCATTGGAGCTGACGTTGAAAATCTGTGCCCGGCGGCGGCGCACCGGAAGGCGTCCTATGACGGCCAGGCTGGCGACAGAGAGGCTCGATCAAAGCGCCTTTCACGACCTGAACCCTCACCTTATTTGAACTCGCATTCTGTCAGGCAGGAGATGCTGCGGAACCCGCCAGCAATCCGCCATCGATATTGATCTCAGTCCCCGTCACGTAGGTGGCTTCGTCGGACGCGAGCGTAACTGCAATCGCGGCGACCTCTTCAGGCATGCCGAACCGTCGCAAGGGCGTATCGGCAACGAGCGTCCGCATTTTTGCTTCGCGATCAGGGCCGGTGCCAAGCATCGGCTCCCACATCGGGGTTAGGATCGCTGCGGGATGGATCGAGTTGCACCGGATGCTCCACCCCTGCTGCGCGCAATAGAGGGCAACGGTCTTACTGTGGTTCCGAATAGCCGCCTTCGATGAGGCGTAAGCCGCAGCGCCCGGGATACCGACGAGGCCGGAACGCGACGAAATGTTGATGATGGAGCCACGACCCTGTCGTTTCATCGCGCCGATCGCGTAGCGACAGCCCAGGAATGTGCCGTCGAGATTGACACGATGGACCTCTCGCCAATCGTCGAGGCTGGCGTGTTCGGGGTCGTGGGCGATCATGCCCTTCTCAAATCCGGTTACGCCGGCGTTGTTGACCACGACGTCGATCGCGGGGACGCGAGCAGCGAAGCGGAGCCAATCGGCTTCCTCACGGACATCGAGCCGCTGAAACTGGCATCCAATTTCTGCGGCCGTCGCCTCACCGGCGTCGGCATCAACGTCGGTGATAATGACGACGCCACCTTCGTGATGAAAGCGGGCCGCAATGGCGCGGCCGATGCCGCGTGCAGCGCCCGTAATGACGCACGTCTTTTCGGTCAGTCGTTGCATGTTATTCTCGATATCCAGTTCGCTCAGCGGATCGCGCCGATGGCGATATCAGCGCCGCCATTGGGCGACGCCGAATTTGGCGGCAGCGCGTCAGGCCAGCAGGAACCGTTCAAGCTGTGCCTGGAAAAATTCGGGGACTTCCTCGGCCACGAAATGCCCGCTGTGCTCGGCAATGACCGCCGTCAGGTTAGGGGCTCCTCCGTGCAGGGCGTCGGCGAGCTTGGATCCAACGCCGTATTGCCCTGCAATTGCCAGAACCGGCATCGGCAGGCGGCGGTCCGCGAAGGTCGTGACGAGGGCCGCGTCCGCCGGCAAAGCGCGGTAGTAGTTGAAGCCTGCAGTCATGCCGCCGGGCGACGCGTAATGCCGGGCATGCTCGGAAATCGCGTCTTCGGCGACCGCATCCTTCCGGTACGACCACGCCCGGATCTGTTCCCGAATGTAGGCCCGTTCGCGGCCGGCGGTCAGCATCTCCGGGACGTCCGGAGCCATGTGGAAACCGTAGTGCCATGCACCGCCACGCAAGGCGTCGGTGTTCTCGGTGCCTGGCACGAGACAATCGACCAGGACCAGCCGGGTGACGCTTTTGGGATAGAGGTGGGCGAGGACGAAGGCCGCCTTGCCGCCCATATCATGACCGACCACGGTTGCGCGCCCACCCGCCTCAAGCGCGATCAGGGCGCGGATGTCCTCAGCGATCGTGCGCTTGTCGTACCCCGATTGAGTTCGCTCGGAGAGCCCCAGACCCCTGAGGTCCGGGGCGATGACGGTGAAGCGGTCAGAAAATGCCGCCATGGTTGCCCGCCAAGCCGCCCAGGTCTGAGGCCAACCGTGCAGCAGCACCAGCGGGGGCCCCGATCCCGCGACCACGTAATGCAACCGGATGCCATTGAGCGTCGCGAAGCGACTGCTGGCTCCTGAAGGCAAAGCCGGAGGTGCGTCGGACGATGGCGAACGCGCGTCGTCCGCATTGGTCGCTGACGCCGTGCCGAGGGCGATCATGCTGCCGATGGCGGTCGACAAAAAGGTCCGGCGATCGTTTCGCATGGTGGTCTCCGCATCGGGGATCGGAGCGCACAGGGTTGGCCGGGGTCGACTCTACGTCTATGCGTCAGGTCGCTCTAGCTTCCATAACCAACAGTTATGCATGGACCTCGCCCTCGCCCTGCGCGCCTTCGTTCGGACGGTTGAGCGCGGTTCGATGACGGCCGCCGCTCGCGATCTCGGCGTGTCGCAACCGGCTGTCAGCAAGCTCGTCCGCAACCTCGAGGCGCATGCTCGGACCCGCCTGCTGGAGCGAAGCTCGCGCGCACTTAGCCCGACCACCCCGGGCCTTCGGCTCTACGAAGCGTCGCGTGGAGCCCTCGCCATGATCGACGCGGCGATCGAGGAAGCCCGCAACGAGACGGGCTCGCTCGACGGCCCCCTGCGTCTGCACGGCCCCGTCTGCCTCGGCGAGAGCCGGCTCCACGCCATCGTCGCCGATTTCCAAGGCTTGCATCCCGGAGTGTCGGTGCGCCTGACGCTGGAGAACCGGGCCGCCGACCTGATCCACGAAGGCTTCGACCTTGCGATCCGTATGGGCCGCCCGGTCGAGCAGAACGTGGTGATCCGCAGGATCGGCCTGATCCAACGCATCCTCGTGGCATCGCCAGCTTATGCCACGCGCTGCAAACCTGTCCTCGAACCGGGCGACCTGCTCGATCACGCCCTGTTCGTCAGCGATACCGTGCTGTCCCGCGCGGACGCGCTTCCGCTGTGCCGGGGCGGTAAGACCACGGATGTCACTGTCAAACCTGTCTTGACGACGAACAACGCCCAGGTTCTGATTAACGCGGTGCTGGCGGGGCGGGGCATCGGCACGGCGCAGGCTCAGCTCGTCGCGGCTGAACTGGCGGACGGGCGACTTGTCAGGGTCCTTGCTGACTACGAGATCCAGCCGACCGAATTGTACATCACCTATTCCTCGGCGCGTTTTCTGCGGCCGACCGTTCGATCCTTCGTCGACTTCGCGATTCCGGCCCTCCGACGTATAGACGGCATTCTCTAACACCGGTGACGGAGCCTCTTCTTGGAACCTATTCCAAGCCAAAATTGTCGGAAGACTGGCGAATGGCTGCTCTTGAGAGGCATCAAAGGCAGTCGGAATGCCTGAGTTGGGTCGATAGCAGCTACCGAACCAGCCTGATCGCGGACTGATAGACTACTGAGACCATTCCGCGGTGTCTGACATAGGATTCGCCCAACTCCCTGCATCGTAAATGACGCTCGTTCCGAGAGCGTCGGAGCAAACTGCGCGACGGCCAAGGCGCGTTCCGAGCCTTTGCCGCCGCACATCCCTCCCACAGGGGCATCCCCGGCAACGGCTTTCGCCTATGCTGCCGCATCCCAGCCGTTCACCGCGATCCAGGCCCCATGACCCCCATCCGCATCCTCGGCATCGATCCCGGCCTGCGCCGTACCGGCTGGGGGCTGATCTCCGTCGTCGGGGCGAAGCTCACTTACGTCGATTGCGGGGTGGTGACCTCGGACGGGGACCTGCCGCTGGCCCTGCGCCTGCGGGAACTGCACGAGGGCATCACCCGCGTGGTGGCGGGGTTCTCGCCCGACGAGGTCGCCGTGGAGGAGACCTTCGTCAACAAGGACGCGCAGGCGACGCTGAAGCTGGGACATGCCCGCGCCATCGCCCTGCTGGTGCCGGCTCTGGCGGGGCTTCCGGTCTCGGAATACGCCGCCAACCTCGTGAAGAAGACCGTCTGCGGCTCGGGGCACGCCGAGAAGGTGCAGATCCAGGCGATGGTGAAGTTCCTGATGCCCAAGGCCGAGTTCAAGACGGCGGACGCCGCCGACGCGCTCGCCATCGCCATCACCCATGCCAACCATCGCGGGGCGCATGCCCTGAAGAAGCTCCACGCCCCCGTCGCCGGGGTGAGCGGGCTCGCCGCGGCGCGGATCGCGGCGGCCCTGGCGAAGGGGTGAGCAGGCCCCTCTCCCCGCCCGCGGGGAGCGGCGGGGAGCCGTACCCGCCGCGCAGGCGGGCTACTGCGCCTTGAACTCGCCCTCCAGCCGCAGGCTCACCTCGTCGCCCACCGCGGGGAGGAAGGCGGAGACACCGAAATCCGAGCGCTTGATCACGGTGCGGCCGTCGAAGCCCACGGTGTAGCGCTTGTCGATGGGGTTGATGCCGGCCTGGTTGAAGGTGGCGTCGAAGGCCACGGGCTTGGCCACGCCCTTCAGGGTGAGGGTGCCGGAGATGCGGGCCGTGGTCGGGCTCGTCGGCTCCACCAGGGTGGCGGTGAAGGTGGCGGTGGGGAATGTCGTCGTGTCGAAGAAGTCCGGCCCCTGCAGGTGCCGGTTCAGGGCGTCGTTGAGGCCGTTGATGCTCGCCATGCCGATGGTGACGGACAGGCGGCTTTTCGCCGGGTCCTTCGGATCGAGATCGGCTTTCGCCGCCACGTCGGTGATCTGGCCGTAATAGGTCGAGTAGCCGAGATGGCTCACCGACCAGGTGATCTTGCCGTGGGCCGGATCGAGCACGTAGGCGCCGGCCTTCACCTGGGTCGGGTCGCTCGACGGGCCGGCATCCGCCGGCGTTTCCTGCGCATGGGCGGCGCCGGAGGCCAGAAGCAGGAGGGCGAGGAGGCGCGTGCGCGTCATGCGGTCACTTTCTCTGTGGCTGGTCGGACAGGAGGGCCGGTCCCTGGTAAGACCCTGCCTCTGATGACGAGATGATGCATGATCGGCAAGCTGAAGGGTGTGGTGGATTCCTACGGAGAGGATTTCGTGATCCTCGACGTGCAGGGCGTCGGCTACGTGGTGCATTGTTCCGCCCGCACGCTGCAGCGGATGCCGGGGGTCGGCGAGGCGGCATCCCTCGCCATCGAGACCTATGTCCGCGAGGACATGATCCGGCTCTACGGCTTCCGGTCCGATGCCGAGCGCGAGTGGTTCCGCCTCCTCCAGACCGTGCAGGGGGTCGGCTCCAAGGTGGCGCTCGGCCTGCTCTCGGTGATGGAGCCGGAGGCCCTCGCCACCGCCATCGCCATGGGTGACAAGACCGCCATCGCCCGCGCCCCCGGCGTCGGCCCGCGCCTCGCCGCCCGTCTCACCGCCGAATTGAAGGACAAGGCGCCGGCCTTCGCGCCCATCGACCCCGCCGTGCTCGCCCTGTCCGGCGCGGTACAGGACCGCACGGCGCCCCAGCCCGCCGCCGACGCGATCTCCGCGTTGGTCAATCTCGGCTACGCCCCGGTCCAGGCCTCCGCCGCGATCAGTGCCGCGATGAAGGGCGCGGGGGAAGGGGCGGAGGCCAAGACCCTGATCCGCCTCGGCCTGCGCGAGCTGGCGCGCTGACCACGCGTCGTCCGCGCATCTTGCGCATTCCTCCCATGCCGGTTAAGTTGTTGAGAATGCAGTAGATTTTAAAAGTTCTAAAGAGGCGCGCAAGTCGATGGCCGCAACGGGAAATCTGCCTCGTGCACGATTCTCTCTGGCCCGAGCGAAGCGTCCCGTCCCGTCCAGCGAGCTCACATGATCGTCTGTTCCTGTAATGTGTTGTCCGACGGTGCCGTCCGCGCCTGTCTGAAGGACGGGCCCGATTGCCCGCGGACCCCGGCGCAAGTCCATGCCTGTCTCGGCTGCAGCCCGAAATGCGGCCGCTGCGCCCGGACGATCCGCTCGATCATGCAGGCCGCCCTGCAAGGCGCTCTCGAGGAATCCATGTCGGGGGCCGGCCATGCGTGCGGAACGGGTTGCGCGAGCGGCTGTAGTTTGGTTCAATTCCAAACTGCGGAGGAGGGGATCGCCGCCTGAGGGCCTGTGCGAGGCCCCACGCTCCCCTTCGGGTCACGAATGACCCAATGGGAGTGCGTGTTATGAAGGGTGATGTGAAGGTCGTCGAGTACCTCAACCGAGGTCTCCGCAGCGAGCTGACGGCCGTGAGCCAGTATTGGCTCCATTTCCGCATGCTGAACGATTGGGGCTACATCGACCTCGCGAAGTTCTGGCGCAAGGAATCCATCGAAGAGATGAACCATGCCGACCGGTTCGTCGACCGGATTCTGTTCCTCGACGGGTTCCCCAACCTGCAGGAACTCGATCCGCTGCGCATCGGCCAGAATGTCGAGGAGATCATCGCCTGCGATCTCGCCGCCGAAACCGAGGCGCGCGCGCTCTATCTCGAAGCCGCGCAATATTGCGACTCGATCAACGACCGGGTCTCGAAGATCCTGTTCGAGGAGCTCGCCGCCGACGAGGAAGGCCATATCGACTTCCTCGAGACGCAGCAGAACCTCATCGCCCAGGTCGGCCTGCCGCTCTACGCGCAGAAGCATATCGGCGGCCTCGAAGCGATCGCGCCCGAGAAGGATTGAGTCGAAGGAAGACCCGCGGCGTCGAGGCGCCGCGGGATCCGTCAGGACTCGAATACGCCCCAGTAGGCCTCGCTCAAGGGAAGGGAGGCCTGAATGGCGGGCAGTTCGAGCGTTGAGTCCAGTCCTTCGATGAGACGGAAGCCGTTCCAGGTTCCCTCCAGACGGTCATAGACCTCCATGTGAGGCCGGTCCCGTGCCACGAGGACGTAGTGCTGCAGGGCCGGCAGCTGCTGGTAGATCCGCCATTTCTCGAAGCGGTCCCTTGCTTCGGTACCGGGCGAGAGCACTTCGATCACTACAGTGGGGTTGTCCACCGATGTGGCACCCGATTCGATGCCGCCGCAGACGACGAGGACATCGGGCAGCATAGCTGCGTCGAGGGAACGGCTCTTCATGTAGAACGTCTCGGCGAAGGTCTGGCAAGAGGACCCTTTCGCGCGGAAGCCCTGATGCAAGTGGCTCGCGATGTTCTGCACGATTCGCCCGTGCTCCCAGCGGGCGCCGACCATCATCCGCACGACGCGGCCGCCGATCAGCTCCCAGCGCTCGTTGCGTGGCTTGTCGGCCAGCAGCTCCTCGAAATCGTCGAGAGCCATCGTCTCGAAGAGCTGTGAGGCGTCACCCATCGCGAACCCCTTGCAGCGGCCGAGTGCCGCCGATGGCGCAGTGTAGCGCGCCGGGCGGCGTTGTGCGACATCGGGCCGAACGCCGATCCACCGGAGCAGGCCCCGTGCCGGGCCCCGACCGAGAGCCCGTGTGAGCAAGCTTCCGAAATCCCCGGCCAAGGCGCCGAAATCTGCCACCCTGCACCCGCTGCCGGAATCGCTTCTGACGCCCGAGCGCCTGCCGGACGATGTCGAGCAGTCGATCCGCCCTCTCAGCCTCGCCGAGTTCATCGGTCAGCGGGCGGCGCGCGCCAACATGCAGATCTTCATCGAATCGGCGAAGAAGACCGGCTCGGCCCTCGACCACGTCCTGTTCGTCGGGCCGCCGGGCCTGGGCAAGACCACACTGGCGCAGATCGTGGCGCGCGAGCTCGGGGTGAACTTCCGCTCCACCTCCGGCCCGGTCATCGCCAAGGCCGGGGATCTCGCCGCCCAGCTCACCAACCTGGAAGAGCGCGACGTGCTCTTCATCGACGAGATCCACCGCCTCAACCCGGCGGTGGAGGAAATCCTCTACCCGGCCATGGAGGATTACCAGCTCGATCTCATCATCGGCGAGGGACCGGCGGCGCGCTCGGTGAAGATCGAGCTGCCGAAATTCACCCTGGTCGGCGCCACCACCCGCGCGGGCCTCCTCACCACGCCGCTGCGCGACCGGTTCGGCATCCCGATCCGCCTCGAATTCTACGATGTCGACGAGCTCGAACTCATCGTCACCCGCGGCGCGCGGGTGCTCGGCATCGGCATGTCGGCGGAGGGGGCCAACGAGATCGCCAAGCGGGCGCGCGGCACGCCGCGCATCGCCGGACGCCTGCTGCGCCGGGTGCGCGACTTCGCCATCGTGGCCGATGCCCCCACGGTGACGCGGGCCATCGCCGACCGGGCGCTCCAGCTCCTCGACGTGGACCCGGCCGGCCTCGACGTGATGGACCGCAAGTACCTCACGATGATCGCCGGCTCCTTCAACGGAGGGCCGGTGGGGATCGAGACCATCGCGGCGGCGCTGTCCGAGCCGCGCGACGCCATCGAGGACATCATCGAGCCGTTCCTGATCCAGAAGGGCTTCGTCCAGCGCACCCCGCGCGGCCGCATGCTGACGCCGCACGCCTACAGGCATATGGGATTCGCAGAGCCGAGGCGCGATCCGGGCCCGCAATTCGGGTTGTTCGTGGCGGGCGATCCCGATGAGTGAGGCGGTGGGTGCCGTTCGCGCCCTCCTCTCCATCGTGGGGAGGAATTGGAGGTGGGGGTGGTCGTGCGACCTACGACCCGCGGTGCCAGAGGCCAGGCCCATTCCATGAGCTCCGCCCTCGGATCGTCCCCCGTCAGGATCACCCGCCGCACCGTGGTGCTCGGCCTCGGCGCCGTAGCGCTCGCGGGCAGCGGCTCGGTCGCCTACGGGGTCGGCGTCGAACCGATGCGCCTCGCCGTCACGCGATACCGGATCAGGCCGATGGCCCCCTGGCCCGAGGGCCTGTCCCTGCGGATCGTGGCCGTGTCCGACGTCCATGCCTGCGATCCGTTCATGAAGCCCGAGCATATCCGCCGCATCGTGGATCTGGCGAATGGTCTCGGCGGCGACGTCATCGTCCTGCTCGGCGATTATGTCCGCGGAACGCGCGCCTTCACCACCATCGTGGCACCGGCCGAATGGGCGCCCGTGCTCGGTGCCCTGAAGGCGCCGCTCGGCACCTACGCCATCCTCGGCAATCACGATTGGTGGGCGGATCGCGCGGCCTGCGAGCGCGGGCACGGCCCCACCCTCGCCGGAGAGGCCCTGACCGGCGTCGGAATCCGCGTGCTTCAGAACGAGGCGCTGCCGTTGCGGGTGAGGGGACACGAGGTCTGGCTCGCCGGGCTCGGTGACCAGCTGAGCTTCCAGCGGACATGGTGGCGCTACGGCTTCAAACGGATGGGCAGCGACGACCTGCCCGCGACCCTCGCCGCCATCCCGAAGGGCGCCTCCTCGATCCTCCTCGCCCATGAGCCCGACATCTTCCCGCAGGTGCCGGCCCATGTGGCGCTCACCCTGTCGGGCCATACCCATGGCGGGCAGGTCCGGCTGCTCGGCTATGCGCCCGTCGTTCCCTCCCGCTACGGACGGCGCTACGCCTACGGCCATGTCCGCGAGCAGACCGACCTCGTCGTGTCCGGCGGCCTCGGCATGAGCGGCTTGCCCATCCGCCTCGGCATCACGCCCGAGATCGTCGTCGTGGACCTGTCCTCGGAAGCCATCGCATGACCGCGCATCGCATCGATATCCGCGTCTATTACGAGGACACCGACTTCTCCGGCTTCGTCTACCATGCGAGCTACCTGCGCTTCATGGAGCGGGGGCGGACGGAGCTGTTCCGGACCCTGGCCGGCAACCAGTCGGAGTTGCACCAGGAGGCGGACGGGCTGCACTTCGTGGTGCGCCGGATGGTCATCGATTATGCCAAGCCGGCGCGGATGGACGATCTGCTCGAGATCCGGACCTGGACGGCGCAGATGAAGGGTGCCTCGATGCATCTGGTCCAGGAAGTCCTGCGCGGCGAGGACAGGCTGGTCCATGCCGACGTCGTCATCGCCTGCGTCCGTGACGGGCGGGCGATCCGCCTGCCGGACAGCCTGCGCCAGGCCCTGACGACGACGCGGGCCGACGGGGCATAGAAGGCCAGTCCGACACACCGCAGGCCGGGCCGACCCGGCTCCCGACCCTCAGATTCTGCGGACCTCGCCCAGGAAGATCGTGACGGCCTTCGTCAGTTCCTCGATCTGCTGATCGAGCTCCGAGGTGGCGCCGAGAACGCTCTGCGCCGAACTGGCCGAGCTGTCGGCACTGGCCGCCACCGCCGCGACGCTCTCGTTCACCCGTCCCGTCTGCGACGACGCCGTGTTGATGCTGCGGCTGATCTCGGCCGTGGTCGCCGTCTGTTCCTCGATCGCCGCAGCCACCGTGACGGCGCTCTCGTCGATGCGGGCGATGGTCCCTGCGATCCGTTCGATCATCGTCACCGTCTCGGTGGTCGCCGCCTGGATCTGCGTGATCTGCTGCGAGACTTCGTCGGTCGCCCGCGAGGTCTGATCGGCCAGTGCCTTGACCTCGGTGGCGACGACGGCGAAGCCGCGGCCGGCCACGCCCGCGCGGGCGGCCTCGATCGTCGCGTTCAGCGCCAGCAGATTGGTCTGGCTGGCGATCTTGCCGATCATTCCGACCACCCGCCCGATATGCTGCGAATTCTCCCGCAGGGCCTGGACGCTGGCGACGGCATGCCGGACCTCGTCGACGGCCGTCGCCGTGACCGACCGGGACCGGCTCATCTGCTGGTTGATTTCAGAGTTGGCGGCATTCAGCTCCTCCACGGCGGCGGCGACGGCCTCGACATTGGCGGATGTGCCGCTCGCTCCGGTGGAGGCGATTTCGGCGGCCTGCGAGGTCTCGCTGGTCTTGCCGAGGACATGGTCGGCGGCCCCGCGCACGGTCGTCGTCGCCGCGGCGGCCCTGCCGAGGGAGGTCTGCACCGACTGATCGAAGGACGTGATGGCATCCGCCAGGGGGGTCACATCCGCCCAGGACAGGACGGCAGCGAGGTAGGCTCCATCGGTCGCGTGGACGGCGGAGACGTGGAGATCCAGGGTCTTGGGACCGAGACGGATCTTCGTTCGCCACGGCAGGCGCGAGGGATCGGAGACGATGCCGCGCTGGTGCTTCGGGTTCTTGTGGAAGACGTCCATGGAACTGCCGACCATGCGATTGGGGTCGACCCCATGCGGAAGATGTTCCTTCAGCGAGTGAAGCGTTTCGACGCTGCGCCGGTTCGCGAAGGTGATTTCCGCGCTGACCGGATCCAGCACCAGAACGTTGACGGGAAGTGCATCGAGGACGGCCTCGAAGTCGGTCGCCGGAACTGCCGGTGCAGTCGAGACTGGCTTTCTATTGCGGCGATTGAAAATACTCATCAGATCTATACCATGATTCTGGCGCAGATGACTAATCTGTGCGGAGGTGGCAATCATTTTATTAGTCTATATTGTTTAAACAACGATTAAAGATACAACTGTTGAAATATAGATCATCTCGTCTGCAATCGAGCCCGCGTTCGGTGTTGCGGCTGCGGCAGCGACCGGGATCGCGCGGAGCGGATCGACCGCAAGGGAATGTTAACCTTGCCGGATGCTTAACTGCTGCGGACGAGGTCGGGGGTGCGCTGCACAAAGCAGCCCTTACTTTCGACAGATTCGCGGACCATTGAGCATTGAAATCACTCAAGGTTCCGGTTGGAGCGCGAAGGCCGGATCTCCGCCTCTGCGGTCGCCCAGCACTGGGTTTTTCGAGGATCGTGGTGCCATGAACCCAGCCGATGCCATGCAGGCGCTGCCTCCGCCGGACATGAGCCTGTTCAACCTGTTCTGGCACGCCCATTTCGTGGTGAAGCTGGTGATGGTGGGCCTGCTCGGCTGCTCCGTCTGGTGCTGGGCCATCATCGTCGACAAGACGCTGTTGTTCCGCCGCACCAAGACCGAGATGGATGCGTTCGAGGAGGCGTTCTGGTCCGGCCGCTCGCTCGAGGAACTCTACCGCTCGTTCAACGATCGTCCCGCTACCAATCTCGGCGCCCTGTTCGTGGCCGCCATGCGCGAGTGGAAGCGCTCGTTCGAAGGCTCCGGCCGCCAGATCCAGAGCCTTTCGCAGCGCATCGACAAGGTGCTCGACGTGACGATCCAGCGCGAGGTCGAGCGTCTCGAATCCCGCCTCCTGTTCCTCGCCTCGATCGGCTCGGCCGGCCCCTATGTCGGCCTGTTCGGCACGGTCTGGGGCATCATGACCTCGTTCACCGCCATCGCCGCCTCGAAGAACACCTCGCTCGCGGTGGTGGCGCCCGGCATCGCCGAGGCCCTGTTCGCCACGGCCATCGGCCTGTTCGCGGCGATCCCGGCGGTGCTCGCCTACAACAAGCTCCAGTCGAACGTCTCCAAGGCTCAGTCGCGGCTCGAAGGCTTCGCCGACGAGTTCTCCGCCATCCTCTCGCGTCAGATCGACGAGCGCCTGTCGCTCGCCGCCTGATCCCCGACCTTCAACGCATCGAGGCACGATCATGGGCATGGCCCACGGAGCGGCGCAGGGTGGCAGCAGGCGGCGTCGCGCACGGCGCGGCGGCGCCATCAACGAGATCAACATGACGCCGTTCATCGACGTCGTGCTCGTGCTGCTGATCGTGTTCATGGTGGCCGCCCCGATGATGACGGTGGGCGTCCCCCTCGACCTGCCGCAATCCAAGGCGAGCCCGCTCAACTCCGATTCCACGCCGGTGACCCTGTCGATCCGCCAGAGCGGCCAGGTCTTTCTCGGCGAGGCCGAACTGACCGACGACACCATCGTGCCCAAGCTGATGGACACCTCGAAATCCGGCTTCGAGGAGCGGGTCTTCGTGCGCGGCGACAAGAGGGTCGATTACGGCCGCGTGGCCCAGGTGATGGCGATCGTGACCGGAGGCGGCTTCAAGAAGGTCGCCCTCGTCACCGAGCCGGACCAGAAATAGCGGGCGCCGCCACCGTGAAGCTTCCCGCCAAATTCCGTGAGCCGGGCGTCTGGATCTCCAGCGGCGTTCATGTCGCGGTACTCACCGTGGCACTGATGTCCGTCGCGGCGCCCGCCCTGCCCGACGCCCAGGAGGGCGTGCCGGTCGAGGTGATGACCGAGCAGCAATTCTCCGAACTGACCAAGGGCGAGAAGAACGCCGAGAAGCCCCTGCCCGACGCCAAGCCCCGGGCGGACAAGGTCTCCGAGAAGTTCGAGGAGCGCGAGCCCGAGAATTCCAAGGTCGATGCCCCCGCGCCGCCCAAGCGCCCGGCCGACATGAAGGTCGCCAGCGCCGAGGAAATGCCCCTGCGCATGGCCGAACCCGACATCGAGAAGGAAGCCGCCGCCGCCGCGGCCGCAGCGGCCAAGGCCGAGGCGGCGAAGGAAGCCAAGGAGGCCGCGAAGGCCGAAGCCGCCAAGGCCGAGGCGAAGGTTGCCGCCAAGGCTGAAGCGGCGAAGGCGGAAGCCAAGGCCGAGGCGGTGAAGGCCGCCAAGGTCGAGGCCGAGAAACGCGAGAAGCTCGCCGAACTCATCGAGCGCCAGGAGGCCGAGGCCATCGCCAAGGCGGACGCCGCCAAGGCCGAGAAGGCCAAGGCTCTGGCGGAAGCCAAGGCTCAGGCCGAGGCCAAGGCGAAGGCCGACGCGAAGGCCAAGGCCGAAGCGCTCGCCAAGGCGGAGAAGGCCGAGGCGGAAGCGGAAGCCAGGGCCGAAGCGAAGGCGAAGGCGGAGGCCGAGCGTCAGGAGGCGATCGCCGAAGCCAAGGCCGCCGCGGATGCCAAGGCCCAAGCCCAGGCCCAGGCTGAGGCGAAGGCCAAGGCGGATGCCGCCGCGAAGGCCAAAGCCAAGGCGATGGCGGATGCGCGCGCCAAGGCCGATGCGGAGGCCAAGGCCAGGAAACAGGCCGAGCTCGCCGACAAGTTCAGCTCCGGCGACATCAAGCAGCTGCTCGCCTCGAAGGCGCCTTCGCAATCCACCGGCGCCACCGGCCACGACATCCAGCGCACGGCGTCCCTGGGAGCCGCCAGCGGCACCTCGCAGCGCCTGTCGCCCTCCATGCGCGATTCGCTGATCGGGATGCTGACCCAGCAGATCGAGCGCTGCTACTCGGCGCCCCCGGGCGCGTCGCAGGGCGTGGTGCTGCCGATGCTCGACATCCGCCTCTCGGCCAACGGCGCGCTGAGCACCGAGCCGCGGATCATGCGCGGCGGCGCCAATGCCGTGGATCGCTCCCTCGCCGAGGCCGCCCTGCGGGCGGTGAAGCGCTGCGCGCCCTACAAGATCCCGCCCCAGTTCGCGCCGTATTATGACGACTGGAAGGCGATCAACGCGGAATTCGAGTTCTCGCGGGTGTGATACAGGTCGGTGATCCTTCCTTCGGCTTCGTCCAATCCCTCTTCCTCATCCTGAGGTGCCGAAGCGTGAGCGAAGGCCTCGAAGGAGGCTTCCAGGGCTCTCGTGCTGTCTGGAAGCCTCCTTCGAGGCCCGCTGACGCGGGCACCTCAGGATGAGGGCGAGGATTGGACGGGCCGACGTACCCAGAATCCCTGCTCAAGGTTTTCGGAATCTCTTCATGACCGACAGTCTCACCCGGCGGCTCGCCTCGCCCCTGGCGTCCCTCCTCGCGATTCTCGCCCTCGTGCTCGCCTTCGCGGCACCCGCCCAGGCTCAGCTGAACCTGCGGATCGGCGGCGGCTCGTTCCAGCCGATGCCGATCGCCGTGGCCGATTTCTCCGGCGATCCGAGCCTCGGCCTGCTGGTGTCGAGCGTGGTGACGAACAACCTGCGCCGGTCGGGCTATTTCGTGCCGCTGGAGAAGGGGAAGTTTCCGGAGAATCCGGGCTTCGATTCGGTGCCCGGCTTCGACAAGTGGCGCACCGCCGGCGCGCAGGCGCTCATCACCGGCCGGGTGAGCCGCGACCCGTCCGGCAAGCTCAAGGTCGAGTTCCGGCTCTGGGACGTCACCTCCGGCCAGCAGCTCGCCGGCCAGCAATACGGCGCCGACCTCGCCAATGCCCGCCGCACCGGGCACCTGATCTCGGACGTGGTCTACACCAAGATCACCGGGCTCGGCGGCTGGTTCGACAGCCGCATCGCCTTCGTCGATGAATCCGGCTCCAAGGAGAACCGCCGCAAGCGCCTGATGGTGATGGATCAGGACGGCGCCAATGTCCGCGCCCTCACGGGCGGCGAATCCGCCGTGGTGGCGCCGCGCTACTCGCCGGCCACGCAGGACATCGCGTTCATGACCCAGGCCACCGGCCAGCAGCCGCGCATCCAGGTGATCAACCTCGAGACCGGCGCGCGGCAGGCGGTGGGCCGGATGGATTCGATGAGCACCAGCCCGCGCTTCTCGCCCGATGGCCACCATCTCGTGATGAGCGTGCAGCAGGGCGGCAACGCCGATATCGTGAAGATGGATCTCGGCTCGAAGGCGCAGACGCCGATCACCAACGGCAACGCCATCGACACCTCGCCGACCTACTCGCCGGACGGCAGCAAGATCGTCTTCGAATCCGATCGCGGCGGCTCGCAGCAGGTCTACGTCATGGGCGCCGACGGCTCGAACCCGACCCGCATCTCCTTCGGCGAGGGCTCGGCCTCGCAGCCGGCCTGGTCGCCCAAGGGCGATCTCATCGCCTTCACCCGCCAGCGCAAGGGGGGCTTCGCCATCTGCGTGATGAAGCCGGACGGCTCGGGCGAGCGCGTGCTCACGGAAGGCTTCCACAACGAGGGGCCGACCTTCGCGCCCAACGGCCAGTACGTGCTGTTCTTCCGCGATCCCGGCGGCCAGGGCGGCGGCAAGCTCTACATGGTCGATATCACCGGCAAGGTGGAACAGCCGGTGCCGACCCCGTCCTACGCGTCCGACCCGACCTGGTCGCCGCTGCTGGCGGGGAAGTAGGGGCTACCAGTCGGGCTCGAGGCGAGCCGGACCGGATGCCGCGTCCCGTCTCGCCTCGGTCAGAGATGCCGCCTGCTCGCGCAGGGCGCGCGGCAGCGCGGCCAGAGCCGGATCGTCGAAGCGCAGATGTGGCAGGCGGTTCGTCACGAGGGAGGCGACGAGCCCGGCTTGAGCCCGGTCGCGTTCGCGCTTGAGCGGGTCACGGTCCTGGCGTCCTGCGAGCCAGAGTTTGTGCAGGGCGAAGGCGCGCGGATCTGGGACGACCATGGCGAGGGGATATCCGCGAGCATCGATGATGGTGGCCGTCGCCTTGGGGCTGTTCACGAGCCAGGCCAGCCCCTCGATCTCGACGGCTTCCAGATCCTTCGCTTCCGCGCCGATCCGGCTCCGTCCCCGCTTGGCCATGCGGTCCTTCGCGGCTGGCGTGATCAGGTCGACCATGTAGCCGTCACGGTTGATGGCGCGGAAACCGCCCTGTCCCATGACTTCGAAGGAATGGTCGACTTTGCGCAGGAGCCCCGCCACGCCCGTGAGCGACACCTCCGGGGCCATCAACCGGAGGGAGCGGCGTGCGTCGAACAGCAGGTCGACATCGGCGGTGGCGAGGTGGGCTCCGGCGATCTGGACGCCGGCAAGCCGCTCGTAGACGAACAGGGCGTTCGTCCCCACCACCTCGATGCCCGAGCCGATCAGGTTAGCCCGCCCCAAGGCACGCAGGATGCGCGCTGCGATGAGGGGCAGACGCCCGAGGTTGAGGGCGCGGTTGACCGGGGCCATGGTGTCGAGGCGCGTGGCAAGACCGGCCATCCTCTCCTGGAGCCTCGTACGGCCCGCGTGAAACTGGAGGGCGATCGCCTCCGTCTCCGCTCCGCGTGGCCCCAGGGATTTCCATGCGTCGCGCCGCTTGCGGTAGAGATAGTCCCGACCGCCCACCGTCTTCCACGACATCGAGCCCGAGAATCGCCGGTCCAGCTCGCCCTGCGCCATGGCGTAGCCGGAAAAGACTTGCTCGGCATCGATCGTCTGTCGTGCTTGATCCCCACTTAAATCGCTGAAGAGCATGAGATTATCCCTCAAGCGCCCGATTTCGATCATCGGAGGGATAATGCGCCGATGGCACCGGAGAAGCCATTGGTTCGACTGCATTTATCCATTCTGCGACGAGGATTCGCACGGAAAGGGATAATCGCTCTCGGTCCGTGTCATGTCGTCTTGGCCTCACTCGGCCGGCAGCAGCCGGTCTCGCGCCTTGAGCGCCGGGAACAGCCGGCCCCACAGCAACGCGACGAGGATGGTGGCGAGGCCGCCGGCCACGACGGCGGGCACCGCGCCGACGAGGGCGGCGAGCGTGCCGGATTCGAACTCGCCGAGCTCGTTGGAGGCGCCGATGAAGACCGTGTTCACCGCCGAGACCCGCCCGCGCATGGCATCCGGCGTCTCGCCCTGCACGAAGGTCTGGCGCACGTAGACGCTGATCATGTCCGCCGCCCCGGTGACGAAGAGGCAGGCCATGGACAACGTCAGCGAGGTGGAGAGACCGAACACCGTGATCGCGAGGCCGAAGACGGCCACCGCCTGGAGCATCCGGGCACCGGCATGGCGTTCGAGCGGCCGGTAGGCGAGGGCGATGGCGGTGATGACCGCCCCGGCCGCGGGCATGCTCCTCAGCGCCCCGAGCCCGAACGGGCCGACATGGAGGATCTCGGCGGCGAAGATCGGCAGCAGGGCGGTGGCGCCCCCCAGCAGCACGGCCACGAGATCGAGACTGATGGCGCCGAGCACCACCGGCTGCGAGCGGATGTAGGACAGGCCGGCCGAGAGGGTGGCCCAGGTGACGGGAGGCCGCTCGGTCACGGGGTCGGGTCGGAAGCGGATCGCGGCGACGAGGGCGCTCGCCAGGGCGAAGCTCGCCGCGGCCGCCCCGAACACCACGGCAGGGCCCAGCACGTAGAGGAGGCCGCCCGCCGCCGGCCCGATGATCGAGGCGGTCTGCCAGAGCGAGGCGTTCCAGGCGATGGCCGATCCGAACAGGTCGCGCGGGACCAGGGTCGGGAGCAGTGCCTGCAGGGCGGGATTGGCGAAGGCGCGCGACGTGCCGATGACCACCACGAGGGCGTAGATCGGCCAGATCGCTCCGGTGCCGAACAGGGCGAAGCCGAGGAGGCCGAGATCGGCGGCGGCCAGGATCGCGTAGGCGATCGCGGTGACGAGGCGCCGGTCGTAGGTGTCGGCCACGTGCCCCGTGATCAAGGCCGAGAGCATCGCCGGCAGGAAGCTCGCGAGACCGACGAGGCCGAGCGCCAGCGCGGAGCGGGTCAGGTCGTAGACGAACCACCCCACCGCCACGGCCTGCATCTGGTAGGCGAGGCCGGTGAGAAAGCGCGCGCCGCCGTAGAGACGGAAATCGCCGTTGCGGAAGACCGACCAGCGCGGCGCGGTGGGTGCTGTCATGATGACTTGGCCGAAGACGTCGAGGGAGAGCTGCTCCGCATCGTCTCTACGAGGCCGAGGGAGGTGACGGCGATGCCCCAGCTATGCCGCATGCGAAGTGCTGCCTTGTCGAAGTGCCGCCTTGTCGAATTGCTAATCTCTCGGCCGAATGAGTATGGTTCTAGACCAAGCGCCAGCGGATCGTGCCAGCATGAACCAAACTGTCCTGGAGCAGAACCCGGCAGACCAAGCTCAACTTCCCGCTGACAATCAAGATCTCGCTGCTTCGTCTTCGCGCGGCTCGATCCGGGCCTTCGAGAGGAGCGACATTCCGCAAGTCTGCCGCCTGTTCTCGCAGACCTTTCGCCTGGGCAGGAGTTATCAGGCGGGCAAGCTCGCCGCCTGCCTGGAGGCGACGTATTTCGATTCGCCGGCCTATACCGAAGGTACGGGTTCCATCGTCCACCTGGACCGGAATGGGGCGTTGGACGGGTTCATGGGCGTCATCGCCATGACCATGGTCGTCGGGGAGCGGACTCTGCGCGCCGGCATCCTCAGTGCGTACATGGCCGCCGATCCCGACAACAACCCCGGCATCGGCGTCAGCCTCGTCCGGGGCGTCACCGCCCGCGATTTCGACCTCCTCTTCACCGACACCGCCAACCGGACGTCCCTCGATATCGCCCGCGCCACCCGCTTCGCGACCCTGCCGATGCAGAGTCTCGAATGGGTGAAGATCGTCCGTCCGGCGGGAACGGGCGCCTACTTCCTCGCCAAGCGTGTCCCGCGCCTCGCCGCACCTCTCGTCCCGATCTGCCGTGCCGTGGATGCTCTCTATCGCCGCGTTGCCAGACCGGACGTGCCGCTTGGGAAGACGCTCGACGGCGTCCGGTCGCGGCCCCTGTCCGCGCGCGAATTCGCCGAGGCGGCCAAGCCGTTCCTCGAACCCTATGATGTGAAACCCGCCTGGGCCGATCTCGCCTGGTTCGTGGAGCAGGCGGAACTGCAGACGAAGTACGGACCCTTGCGGATCTGCGAAGTGGTGGATCGCGTGAACCGCCGCATCGGTCTCTACCTGCTCTACGCGCGCCCCGACGGGGTCGCCTTCGCACTCCAGATCCTGGCCTTGCCGAACCGCGAGGAAATCGTCGTCGGCAAGCTGATCGCCCATGCCGCAGAACTCGGTGCCGTGGCCGTGCGCGGGGGAACGTCGGCGGATATCACCAAAGGTCTCATCCGCCAGAAGGGAATCTTCTATCATCACGTGATGGGGACGATCGTCTGGGCTCGCGATCCTCGCATCCTCTCCGCCATCCGCGGCGGCAATGTGCTGCTCGGCGGCCTCGCAGGCGAGACCTGGGCGCGGATCGTCACCGAGGATTTCTCCTGAACCGGCTTCGGCCGGCAGGTCGTCTTACGAAGAATACTTCACCGTGCAGCCATAGGGCCGCGAGGTCCTGACGCTCACCGGCTTGCCGGCGGCGATCTCGGTGAGGGCCGCGTCGACGTAGTTCTTCGCGGTCTTGAGGTCGTCGAGATTGGCGGACGGCTTGTCGTCGATGCCGCCCTGATAGAGCAGGGTGCCCTCCGCCGAGACGATGAACATGTGCGGCGTGGTCTTGGCGTCGTAGGCGCGGCCGATCGTACCGGCCGGATCGAGGATCACGGCGGTGGGGGCGGCACCCCTGGTCTGGGTCAGGCGGTTGGCGGCCTGCCCGTCCACCGCGCCCTGTTCGCCGGGGGCGGAGGAGACGATCGAGAGCCAGACGATGCCGGCCTCCGTCCATTTCTTCTGCAGGGCCTGCATCGCCTGACCACCGTAATGCTTCATCACGAAGGGGCAATCGTGGTTGGTCCATTCGAGGACGACGATCCGGCCCTTGTAATCCTCCAGCCGGACGCTGCGTCCGTCGGCATCCGTGCCGGTGAAGAGCGGAGCGGGCTTGCCGACCTGGGGACCCGCCGCCATCGCTTCTCGCGAGAAGAGACCGGGCAGCCATCCGATGAGACCGGTGGCGATCGCGCTTCCCAGGAATATCCGGCGGGTCATGGCCATGGCTCTCACCTCTTCGTCGTCTCGAGGGCGGCACGCCGGTCGATGCCGGTGGACGGGATCCGGGCGAGTTCGTCGAGGACGATGCCGGATGTCAGGATCTGCGGCAGCACCACCGGCTCGCCGGTCCCTGTATAAAGCAGGTAGAGCGGTACGCCGCTGCGGCCGTGCCGTTCCAGCAGGGCGGTGATCTCCGGGTTCTGGTTGGTCCAGTCGCCCTTGAGGTAGGTCACGTCATGGGCCTTGAACGCCGCTTCCACTGCCTGGGTGCGAAGGGCCGTGCGCTCGTTGACCTGGCAGGTGATGCACCAGGCCGCCGTCATGTTGACGAAGACGAGCTTGCCCTGGCCGACCAGGGCGTCGAGGCGGGCCTGGGTGAAGGGGGTGATCCCCTCCGCGCCCGCCGTCTTGCCCTCCGCGGAAGCCCTGTCCTGATCGAGGCCGACGATCAGCGCGACGGTCGCCGCCAGCGCCGCGACGGCAGCCAGGCGCGCGATGCCGGCGCCGAAGCCGCTGGCATGGCGGGCCCGCTCCCAGGCCCAGGCGGCGAGGCCGACGAGGACGAGGCCGATCAGGGCGGCGAGGAGACCGGCTGAGCCGACCTGCTGCGACAGGACCCAGACGAGCCAGGCCACGGTGGCGTAGATCGGGAAGGCGAGCGCCCCTTTCAGCGTCTCCATCCAGGCGCCCGGACGCGGCAGGCGCCGCAACGCCGCCGGCCATGTGGTGAGAACGAGGAAGGGCAGGGCGAGGCCGAGGCCGAGGCTCGCGAAGACCGCGAGGCTCACCAGGGGCGCCTGCGTCAGGGCGAACCCCACCGCCGAGCCCATGAACGGGGCGGTGCAGGGGGTGGCGACCACGGTGGCGAGGATGCCGGTGAAGAACGAGCCTTCGAGCCCGGCCCGTCGGGTCAGGCCGTCACCGAGCCCGGCGATCCCCCCGCCGACATGGACCACGCCGGAAAGGCTGAGGCCCATGGCGAAGAGCAGGTAGGCGAGACCCGCCACCACCAGGGGTGATTGCAGCTGGAAGCCCCAGCCGATGCCGGCCCCCGCGCTCTTGAGGGCGATCAGCAGGCCGGCCAGGGACAGGAAGGCGGCGAGCACGCCGGCGGTATAGGCGAGGCCGTGCAGGCGCACGCGGGATGCGGGCTCGCCCGAATGCTTCACCAGGCTCAGCACCTTGATCGACAGGACCGGAAAGACGCAGGGCATCAGGTTGAGGAGGAGGCCGCCGAGGAAGGCGAGGCCGGCGGCACTCCACAGGGTCAGCGTCTCCTCCGCCGGGATTGTTCGCGACGCGGATTCCGGCCCCGCCGGGATCGCACCGGTGGCCGCGGCCGGCGGCGCGTCGCCGATGGCGTAGGAGCGCTGGACCGGACCGTCGGCGGTCTGCTCCTCGAAGGTGAGGACACCGGGAAGCTCCGTGGGAGCCGGTTCGCCGGGTGTCGCCCGCGCGAGGCTCAGGGTGAAGCCCTTGTCGTCGAGACTGAGTGTCTGCGGGGCGGCATTCTCGATCGCCGTCTCCGAATAGGGAAAGAAGGCGGGGTCGCGGATCGCGTCGGGTTTCAGGCCGGGCGCCGCGAAGCCGAGCACGAGCCTTTCACCCTCGCTCGCGAGCGTCACTTTCCAGGGGGAGGGGACGGGGAGGGCGGCGCGGGCATCCTCGAACAGCAGGACGTTCGCGGGCGAGCTTCCGACGCTGGTGCCGGGCGCGGCCACGGGCAGGTTCAGCTTCAGATCGGCCGAGCCGGGGATGCATTCGCGTTCGCAGACCAGGTAAGTGAGCTTGGCCGCCAGCGTCACGGACTTGCCGGCGGGCAGGACCGCCGGAGGGGTGATCTGCACCAGCAGCACCGTCTCGCCCTCGAAGCCGAAATTGACGAGATGCGCCACGGGGATGCGGCTCGGCGTCGGCCATTGGATGGGCCCCGCCGAGAAGCCCTGCGGCAGCGACCAGGCTACTTCCGGGGACAGGCCGGAATCACCCGGATTGCGCCAGTAGACGTGCCAGAGCGGGCGCATCACCATGCGGATGCCGACGGTGAAGGGCTCGCCGGCCCGGATCGCCCCAGGCTCCGCCGCGAGGTTCGCCTTGACGAGATCGGCCGGCGGCTTGAGCCCCTGCGCCGAGGCGCCCGTGGCACCGATCAGCGCGAGAAGCAGGAGGGCGAAGAGCCGGGTCATCGGAGCCTTGGGAGCGGAGGACAGTACAGCCTGGGCCCAAGATATGGCGGTTTGGTGCCCCGACAAAACCGATGGCCCGGAATCTTCCGCGACGGAATCACCGCACCATCTCTTCGAGGGAGGTAGGGAGCCCCGTCCGCCTCACAGGAAGCGCCGGGGATCGAACGGCCCGAGGGGAATTTCCGGCGTTTCACCGCTCACGAGCTGGGCGACGAGGCGCCCCGTCCTCGCCGACCCGACGAGGCCGACATGGCCATGGCCGAAGGCGTAGACCACGTCCGGGGTCCTGCGCGCAGGGCCGATGCAGGGTCGGCCGTCCGGCATGCTCGGGCGATGGCCGAGCCAGACCTTCAGGCGGTCGGCCGGCAGAGGGTCCGGCAATCCCGGGAACATCGAGATCAGGTGGTCGCGCAGGATCTCTGCGCGCTTCCAGTTGGGTGCGGCCGCCAGCCCCGCGAACTCGACCTGACCGGCCGCGCGCAGACCCCCGTTCATGACGTTGACGATCATCTTGGCATCGGAAGCCATGACCGGCGTGCGCGGGCCCGCCTCGGCGCCCGTCACCATCACGTGGTAGCCGCGCTCGCTCTCCAGGGGGAGCGGGTCGCCGAGGGAGGCGGCGAGGGGCTTCGAACGGGCACCGGCCGCGACCACGGCGCGGTCGCAAGCGATCTCGCCCTCCTCCGTGGTGACGGCGGCGAGGCGTCCGCCTTCGAGGCGGAACCCCGTCGCGCGGGTGGCGACATAGGTGGCACCGCGCTCCTCGGCGAGTCCGGACAGGGCGGCGACATAGCTCCCGGGATCGCGGCAATGGCCGGCCTCCTCGACCACGAGGCCGAACGTGTAGCGGGGATGCAGGGAGGGTTCCCGCTGCCGCAATTCCTCCGACGAGAGTTCGAGCCATTCGACGCCGACCTTGCGCCTGATCTCCCAGGACCGCGCTTCGCTCTCGAAGGCCGCGCGATCGGGATAGACGTGCAGCACCCCGCGCCGCTCCACCAGATGGGCGACACCGGCCTCCGCGGCGAGGCCGGCATGGAGCTTCGGCGCATCGACCAGCAGCGTTCGCATGGCTCGGGCGGTACGCTCGATCCGCGGCGTGGTCCGGGCCGCCAGGAGGAAGCGCACAAGCCAGGGCATGACCTTGGGCAGATAGGCCCAGCGGATCGAGAGCGGCCCGAGGGGATCGAGGAGGAAGAACGGCACCCGCTTCCACATGCCGGGCTCGGCCGGCGGGATGACCGAGTGGGACGAGAGCCAGCCGGCATTGCCGTAGCTCGACGCCTGCTCGCCGCCGGGCCGGCCAGGATCGACCACCGTGACGCGATGGCCCGCGCGCAGGCATTCGATGGCGCTCACCGTTCCGACCGCGCCGGAGCCGATGACGACGACGTGGAGACCCGTCTTCACGGTCATCCGTTATGTCCTTGTGTGGGTATGGCGCCCGGTCTCTTTCAGACCGAGTTTCCGATCGATCTCAACGGCCGCGTCGCCGCGTCGAGCCAAGCGCGTGTCTGCTCGTCGAGATCGGCACCGAGGGCGTCCCGCACCCGCGCGTGATAGACGTCGATCCAGGCGATCTCCGCCTCGTCGAGCAGCGACAGGTCGATGAGGCTGGAATCGTAGGGCGCCAGGGTCAGGGTTTCGAAGCCGAGCATCGGCCTCTCGCCGCCGGAAATCGCTCGCTCCTCCACGAGGACGAGGTTCTCGATGCGGATGCCGTAGGCGCCGGTGCGGTAATAGCCCGGCTCGTTGGACAGGATCATGCCGGGCAACAGGGCCGTGGTGCCGGTCTTGGCGATGCGCTGCGGGCCTTCATGGACCGAGAGGAAGGCGCCGACGCCGTGGCCGGTGCCGTGATCGAAATCGAGCCCCGCCTGCCAGAGCGACGCGCGGGCGAAGGAATCGATCTGCGCGCCGATCGTGCCCTTCGGGAACACGGCCCGCGCGATGGCGACATGCCCCTTCAGCACACGGGTGAAGCGATCGCGCATCTCGCCCGTCGGAATTCCCATGGCGACGGTGCGGGTGATGTCGGTGGTGCCGTCCGCATATTGCGCGCCGGAATCGACGAGGAACAGCTCGCCCTGGCCGACCCGCCGGTCGGTGTCGCGGGTGACGCGGTAATGCACGATGGCGCCGTTCGGGCCGCTGCCCGAGATCGTCGGGAACGACACGTCCCGCAGGAGACCGCCCTCGCGCCTGAAATCCTCCAGCGCCTCGACGGCGGCGATCTCGGTGAGGGTGCCGCCCGATGCCTGCCGGGACAGCCAGGCGAGGAAGCGCGTGACCGCGATCCCGTCGCGGTGATGGGCCGCGCGCGATCCGGCGATCTCGGCCTCGTTCTTCACCGCCTTCATCAGCGTGATCGGGTCGGGACCGGGATCGACCCTGCCCCCGGCCCGTTCCACCAGCGTCTTCAACGCCGCCGCGCCGGTGGCGGAATCGAGCCTGACACGGGCGCCCCTGGCGCAGAGAGCCGACAGGGCATCGGCGAAGCTGTCTCGCCCGGCGATCTCCGTCGAGGACGACAAGGCCTCCCGCAAGGCGGAGTCGATGGCGGTGGAGGTCAGGTACAGGGAGGCGCGTTCCGCCTGGGGCACGATCGCGTAGCCCAGCGCCAGGGGCGTATGGGCGATGTCGGAGCCGCGCAGATTGAAGGCCCAGGCGAGGTTGTGCGGATCGGAAATCACGAGGGCGTCGCAGCCGCCGCGCCCGAGCGCCTCGCGGATGCGCCGGAGCTTCACCTCGACGGGATCACCGGCGAGTTCGATGGGATGCACCACCACCGGCCCTGTGGGGGAGGCCGGCCGGCCGGCCCAGATCGCATCGACGGGGTTCTCCGAGACCGGCTCGATCCGGCCGCCGGCCTTCTCCGCCGCCTTCTCAAGCTTGGCGACGCCCTCCGCCGTATGGAGCCAGGGATCGTAGCCGAGCACGGCGCCGGCCTTGAGGTTCTCGCCGATCCAGGCCTCGACATTGGTCTCGGCGAGCTGCACCGGGGTGATGACGCGCGTGTCCACCTGTTCCGGTGCCTGGAGCGTGTAGCGCCCGTCGACCACCAGCGCCGCCTCGTCGGCGAGGATCACGGCGGTGCCGGCCGAGCCTGTGAAGCCGGTGAGCCAGGCGAGGCGCTCGGCATCGGGAGGCACGTATTCCGACTGGTGCTCGTCGGCGCGGGGCACCACGAACCCGTCGAGGCCTGCCCGGCTCATCGCCTCCCTGAGGGCGGCGATCCGCGTCGCGCCCTCCCGGTGGCTCGGGTCGTCGAAGGTCTGGAAGCGGGCGCGGGTCATGGGGGAGAATTACGCGGCGCCGGACAAGGCGGCAACCGATCTCACAGACGCCGCGGTGCCGCTCCGCCGCGCTTCAGCACCAGTGTCGCCCAGCCCTCGATCAGGCCGTGGCGGGCGAGGTGGAAGCCGCGATGGCGGTAGGTCGAGAGCACGCCGGGCACGTCGCGCTCGATCAGCCCGGACAGGATGAGGACGCCGCGATCGGCCACCGTGGCGGTGAGCGAGGGGGCGAGACGTTTCAGCGGGCGGGCCAGGATGTTGGCGAAGACCACGTCGAAGCGCCGGGTGCGGTTCGCGCTCGCATGGCGCACGCCGGGGCCGACATAGAGCCGGACGAGGCCGCCGAGCCCGTTGAGCCGGGCATTGCCCTTGGCGGTCGAGACGGCCTCGGGATCGAGGTCGCCGGCATGGACCGGCTGGTGCAAGGCCTTGGCCGCCGCGAAGGCGAGGATGCCGGTGCCGGTGCCGACATCGAGCACATGCGCGGGACGGCCCTGCTTCAGGATGCCGGCCAGCGCCTTGAGGCAGCCCAGCGTCGTGCCGTGGTGGCCGGTGCCGAAGGCGAGGGCCGCCTCGATCTCGATGGCCAGATCGTTGGGCCGCACATTGTGGCGGTCGTGCGCGCCGTGGACGAGGAAACGCCCCGCGCGGACCGGGTTCAACCCTTCGAGGGAGGCGCGGACCCAATCCTGCTGGTCGATGGTCTCGAAGATCGCCGCATCCGCCTGCTCGCCCACCAGAGGGCGGATCAGGTCGCGCACCATCTCCTCGTCCGGCGCATCGGCGAAATAAGCCTCCAGCCGCCAGGTTCTGCCGTCTTCCGCCTCGAAGGCGGCGACCGCCGTCTCCGTCGGGTCGAACATCTCGCCGAGGATGTCGGTCATGGCGCGCGCCGACCTCTCGTCGGTGAGGAGGCGCAGCACATGGGTCGGGCGGTTGGGGTGAAGGCCTTCGAGCATGGAGCGGGCTCTAGCATCCGCGATGAGCCATCGCCACCGCCGTGAAACCGAACGCAGGGAACCGTGCGCGAAGGTTCGCGTTTCCCTGCGCTTCTCCTGTCGTTCCCACGGCATTCGAGGGTGCGTTGTTGAGTACGAACCAGAAGAAAAACATACGCCGGGCCCCCGTGGCCATCGTCGGCAGGAAGACCGCCAGGCGCCTTCGCGCGACCGGCAGTCTCGGGCTGCTCGATTCCGAGCCGAATTTCGAGCCGGTTCCGGGCTCGATGCTCGTTCTCCTGAGCCGGCTGCATCGCGCCGAGCGTCGCGTCGGTGGCGAGGACGAGGGCTCCAGCTCCTGATCGCTGGCCGAAATCCGTGCTATCGACGTGTCCGTCACGCCGATCGGTGGTCTTTCGGCAGGGGAATGCGCGAGCCCATGATGCGGCACAGAACGACGTGGTCGGCCGCGAGCCGGACCTGACCGGCCGCCCGTGCTCGACCTCACACCCGACGAGTGGACGGCGATCGGCCTCAGCCTGAAGGTCGCCGCCGTGGCGACCCTGGCGAGTATCGTCCCCGGCCTCGGCATCGCCATGCTGCTGGCGCGCGGGCGCTTTCCCGGCCGTGCCCTCCTCGACGGGCTGGTCCATCTGCCCCTGATCCTGCCTCCGGTGGTGACGGGCTACCTGCTGCTGCTCTCCTTCGGCCGGCGCGGAACCTTCGGGGCGGCGCTGGCCGAGATCGGGATCGTGTTCTCGTTCCGCTGGACCGGCGCGGCCCTGGCCTGCGCGATCATGGGATTCCCCCTGATGGTCAGGGCCATGCGCCTGTCGATCGAGGCGGTGGACCGGCGCCTCGAACAGGCCGCCGCCACGTTGGGCGCCCGCCCGAGCGCGGTCTTCCTCACCGTCACCCTGCCTCTCGCCATGCCCGGCATCCTCGCCGGCGCGGTCCTGGCCTTCGCCAAGGCGATGGGCGAGTTCGGTGCCACCATCACCTTCGTCTCGAACATTCCCGGCGAGACTCAGACGCTGCCCTCCGCGATCTACACCCTCACCCAGGTGCCGGGCGGGGAGGGGGCCGCCCTGCGCCTCACCCTGATCTCGGTGGCCCTGTCGATGACGGCCCTTCTCGTGTCCGAAGTGCTGGCGCGCCGTCTCGGGCGCCGGCTCGGCGCAGGGTGACGGCCCCCTTGCCCGTATCCCCCACCCTCGACATCGACGTCTCGCTGGCGCGCGGCGCCTTCGGCCTCGACGTCGCCTTCACCGCCGGCGCGGGCCTCACTGCCCTGTTCGGCCGCTCGGGCTCGGGCAAGACCACGGTGATCGATCTCATCGCCGGGCTGGTGCGGCCCGATCGCGGCCGTATCGTCGTCTCGGGCGAGACCCTCCTCGACACGGCGCGCGGCATCGCCGTCCCGGCCCATCGCCGACGCATCGGCGTCGTGTTCCAGCAGGCGCGGCTGATGCCGCATCTCTCGGTGCGGCGGAACCTCGCCTACGGCCGCGCCTTCGCCCGCGGCCGCAGCGACGGGATCGGCTTCGACGGGGTCGTCGACCTGCTGGGCATCGGCCATCTCCTCGAACGGCGGCCGGCGGGTCTCTCGGGCGGCGAGGCGCAGCGGGTGGCGATCGGCCGGGCCCTGCTCAGCCGGCCCCGCCTCCTGCTCATGGACGAGCCGCTGGCCGCCCTCGACGAGGCGCGCAAAGCCGAGATCCTTCCCTATATCGAGCGCCTGCGCGACGAGGCGGGCCTGCCCATCGTCTATGTGAGCCACGCGGTCTCGGAGGTGGCGCGCCTCGCCCATACCATCGTCGTTCTGGAGGCCGGGCGCGTCGCCGCGACCGGTCCGGCCGACACCGTACTGCGCCGGGCCGACCTCCTCACGGCGCAGGAGGCCGAGGCCGGCGCGATCCTCGACATGGTGGTGGAGGAGACCGATGCCGAGACCGGCCTGACGCGGCTGAGTGGCCGGGCCGGCCGCCTCTCCGTGCCCCGCCTGACGCGGCGCGTCGGCACGGCCGTGCGCGTCCGCGTGCCGGCACGCGATGTCCTCCTCGCGACGCAGCCGCCGGTGGGCCTGAGCGCGCGCAACCTGCTCGAAGGCCGCGTCGTCTCGATCCATCCCCTCGGCGAGGCGGCCGCCATGGTGGAGATCGACTGCAACGGCGCGGTGCTGGCGGCGCGTCTCACCCGCGCCTCGGTGCGGGATCTCGCTCTCGCGCCCGGCCGCGCCATCTATGCCGTGGTGAAAAGCGTCGCCTTCGATCCCGAGGGTGTCGGCACGACCCGCCCGGAAGCGTTGGAGATCTGACCGCCCGCCGGTCCAATCGTTAAAATTCGACTCCTTGCCGTAGCGATGTCTTCAGCATCCTCGTGGGCAATGGTGGGGAACGGGGACATCTTAAGAACCGATTCACCGACCACGTCGTTTCTGGTTGCATGCCACGACCAGATGAGGAGCGGCGTGAAATGGCGATCTCACCACTCGGCGCTCTCCCACCGGCGCGTCCGTCGCCGCCGGTCCAGAGCGCGGTCCAGCCGATCCAACCCGTCACCGCGCCGGCACCCCTGGCTCCTGCGGTGAAGGTCGACATCCGATCGAACGACAAGCCCCCCGCCGAGCGCCCCGCCCCCGAACCGGCCGAATCCAAGGCGGTGGAGCAGAACACCCAGCGCATCCGCATCGACCAGGACACCAAGACGATCGTCTATCAGGTCGTCGATCCGAGTTCGGGAGACGTGGTGGTGCAATTGCCCGATGCGACGGTGCTGAAGGCCCGCGCCTATGCGGATGCCGCCGCCGCGAAGGCCGAGAAACCGGAACAGCCATTTGAGAAGACCGCCTGAAGCCAGGTCGGACGGGCTGGGCACGAACGCAAAGAGGGCCGAAGCGGTGAGCTTCGGCCCTTTTTCCCATGTCTGCCGGACGGCTTGCCTCAGCGGAGGAGCTGCAGCACGCCCTGCTGTGCCTGGTTGGCGAGCGAGAGAGCCGAGATGCCGAGCGACTGGCGGGTGGTGAGCGCCTGGGAATTCGCGGCCTCTTCGTTGAGGTCGGCATCGGTGAGGTTCGCCGAGCCGGTATCCAGCACGTTGATGATGTTCTTCGTGAAGTCCTGGCGGTTCTGCACCACCGAGAGATTCGAGCCGAAGGTCGAGGCCATCGAGCGCAGGTTGTCGGTGGCCGCGCTCAGCTCCTTCGCGGTTCCCTTGATGTCGGCGTCGAGGAGGAAGTTGCCGCGATTGCTGTTGTTGGTCGTTGCGGCCGAGGCCGAGCTGCCGTTCAGCGAGGTCAGGTCGAGGCCGACCGAGGTCGCATCCACGCCCTGGACGCTGAGGTTGGACGTGTCCTTCTCGTTGAACTGGATGTTCAGCTTGTTCGATTCGTCTGCGCTGCTGAGCAGGTTGACGCCGTTGAAGCTGGCGTCCCGGGCGAGCTGATCGATCTGTGTGAGCAGGGCATTGTATTGCTCACCCAGAGCCTTGCGGCTCGAGACACCGGTCACGACGAGATCGGAACTCTGCTTGACGTTCTTGTCGAGGTTGGCTCCGTAATAGTCCGTGCCGGCGGTATCGGCCGCGCCGGCCGAGAAGCCCAGTACCGTCTGATCGGTAGAGGCCTCGAATTCGACGTCCGAGGCCGCGTTGAGCACCAGTTTGGTGCCGGTGGTGTCCTTCGAGAAGATCGACGAGCCCGCGGCGGCGTTCAAGCTCGCGATGGCGGTGTCGATCGATGCGCTCGAAGCGATGCTGGCGGTCGTCGCCTCGCCGTTGATGTAGAAGCTCACCGTCGTCGCCGAGCTCGTCGTGGCATAGGCCGTCGACGCGGTGCCGCTGGTGTTGAGCTGGGTCGCCAGCGCCTGGGAGGTGAGCGACTTGGCCTGATCCACGAGCTTCTGGATCGAGGTGATGCCCTTGTTGGCGGCCTGGATCGTCTGGATGCCGTTCGAGATGCCGTCCAGCAGTCCGCCGAGATCGCCGGACCGGGAATTCAGGGCCTGTGCGGTGAAGAAGTTGACCGGATTGTCCAGCGCCGAAGAGACCTTCTTGCCGGTGGCGAGGCGGTTCTGCGTGATGGCGGTGAGGGCCGACGTGTCCTGCAGCGAGAGCAGGTTCTGGCGTGTGGCTGCGGAAAGGGTGACGTCGGTTGCCATGGATCAAATCCATCTAATGGACGGTGAGCGTTAACGTTAATCCATCACATCCCGGTTTCGTCTTGGTTAACGGAAGCACAAATAAAGACGGCCGGGCTCTCGCCCGGCCGTCTCTTCGAAGTATGTCTCGATTTCGCCGGAGCGAAGCCGATCAGCGGAGGAGCTGGAGCACGCCCTGCTGCGCCTGGTTGGCGAGGGAGAGAGCCGAGATGCCGAGCGACTGACGGGTGGTCAGGGCCTGGGAATTCGCGGCTTCCTCGTTGAGATCGGCGTCCGTGAGGTTCGCGGCGCCGGTATCGAGCACGTTGATCAGGTTCTTCGAGAAGTCCTGACGGTTCTGCACCACCGAGAGGTTCGAGCCGAAGGTCGAAGCCTTCGAACGAAGCGTATCGGTCGCGGCACCGAGATCCTTCGCGGTCGCCTTGATATCGGCGTCGAGGAGGAAGCTGCCGCGGTTGGCCTTGTTGCCCGCAGCGGCCGATTCCGAGGTGCCGGTCAGCGCAGAGAGACCGAGACCGGTAGAGGTCACGTCCACGCCCTGCACATCGAGGCTCGAAGTCCCCTTCTCGTTGAACTGGATGTTCAGCTTGTTGGTGTCTTCGTCGCTGCTGAGCAGGTTGACACCGTTGAAGCTGGCATCCCGAGCGAGCTGGTCGATCTGGGTCAGCAGGGCATTGTACTGCTCGGAGAGGGCCTTGCGGCTCTCTACGCCGGTCACGACGAGGTCGGCGCTCTGCTTCACGCCCTTGTCGAGGCCCGCTCCGTAATAGTCCGTACCGGCGGAATCCGCGGCACCGGCCGAGAATCCCAGAGCGGTCTGGTCGGTGCTGGCTTCGAACTCGATGTCAGACGATGCGTTGAGCACCAGCTTCGTGCCGGTGGTGTCCTTCGAGAAGATCGAGGAACCCGCAGCGGTGTTCAGGGCGGCGATCGCGGTGTCGATCGTGTCGGTCGACGCGATGCTGGCGGAGGTCGCCGCGCCGTTGACGAAGAAGCTCACCGTCTGAGCAGCGGTCGGGGCTGCGAAGGCCGTCGAGGCGGTGCCAGTCGTGGTGATCTGCGTGGCGAGCGCCTGGGAGGTGATGGACTTCGCCTGATCCGCCAGCTTCTGGATCGAGGTGAGGCCGGTATTGGCCGCCTGGATGGTCTGGATGCCGTTGGAGATGCCGTCGAGAAGACCGCCGAGATCGCCGGAGCGCGCCGACAGAGCCTTCGAGGTGAAGAAGTTGACCGGATTGTCCAGAGCCGAAGAGACCTTCTTGCCGGTGGCGAGACGGTTCTGCGTCAAGGAAGTCAGCGCCGAGGTGTCCTGCAGGGAGAGCAGGTTCTGGCGGGTAGCGGCGGAAAGGGTAACAGAAGACGACATGATGCCTGATCCATTCTGATCGTTGCGCCTCCTTTCTGGAGACGAGCCCAGTAGCGCCGCAGCGCCTTTCCAAGGCCTTAAATCGATCTCTCGGATTCGATCTTGCCGCGTCTGAGCGCCGACATGGTAAAGACTTCGTTTCCTGTGGCGAGATGCCTGGATGGGGCACCTGGAGCCGGCTCCCACAAAGCTAAGCGTTCGTTAAGCGCTGCCGACTCAATCCTCGCGAACGACGAGCGGCCCGGTCCCGCAGGCCCCTGTCCCGCATCTCTCCCTTCCGATAAGTGCTTCGTGGCTTATCGGGGCGATGCTCCAAGGTGAAGGTGACGAGCCATGCCCCTCAAGATCGAGCTGAAACCGGGCGAGCGGCTGATCATCGGCAACGCCGCCATCCGCAACGGCCCGCGCCGGGCGAGCTTCATCATCGAGACGAACACGAAGTTCCTGCGCGAGACCGAGATCATCACGCAGAGCGAGGCGGATACGCCTTGCAAGCAACTCTACTTCGCGCTGACCGTGATCTATCTGGCCGACGATCCGCGACAGGCCGAGGAGGCTTTCGTGGCGCAGGCCGGCGAGCTCATGAATGCGGTGCCGAGCACGATCCCGTTCATCCGGGACATCCACGCCTTCATCGAGACCGGCGAGCACTACAAGGCGCTCAAGCGCGGCCGCGACCTCGTTCAGTACGAACAGGCCCTGGCGGAGAGATTGAAGAACGTCGAAACGCCCGGCTGAGCCATCTCTGGCCTCGGCCGGTTTCGACGAAGGACGTGCGGTCTTCGGAACGCGTCCAGCCCGGAATTCCGAGATTCAGGTCCGCAGGCCGGCGGCGAGCTGGTGGTTGATGTTGATCAGCGCCGAGAGCTTCTCGGCTTTCGGCTCGATCATCGTGTCGATGATGCGCTTGAAGACGAAGGCCGAGAGTTGGGCGATGCTCGTCTTGATCGAATCGGGGAGCGGGCTCTCCGGGGCGGTCGCGGCGCCGGCGATGAGCGTCCAGACTTTCTGGTTGAAGTTGAGGGCTTCGTTCAGCGACGGGCTCTGATTCGTCCAATCGGCCTGGATCAACTGAAGCCGGCCCGCCGCCTTGATGAGGACGGCCGCTTCGGCCTCCCGGGGCGTCAGCGCGGTCTGCGAGACCCGCGCATAGGCATTGGCTCCGTATGACATGGCCGATCCTTCTCGAGGCGCGACCATTCCGAATCGGGTCGCCGGGAGCGGACCGTAGGCGGGCCAATGTTAAAACAACGTAAGGGCCCGGTTCGCCGCAATCATGCCGATAAGCTGGCGGAGGACGTGATGCGAGGCGGTCCGCTCGCCTCGTCCGACGGAATCGGCAGGCGGCGGTGATGCGCGTGATGGGGAGGGGAAAGCCATGTCCGTCCCGTGCAACGCATCCGTCAGGTTTTGCCGTCACGCTGCGTCTGGACGGCTTCACGCCGCAGACGGGTTCGATTCTTCGCTGAGATGATGAATTTTCTGCTTGGTACGCTCGCCGGAGGGCTCATCGCCGGGGTCGTGACCATCGTCGCTGTCCGCCAGCCCGAGGTCCAGGCACGACTCGGCCTGTATCCGGTATCGTCTGCCCTGCTGATGCCGGCGGCCCCGCCGCGGATCGAGGCGCCCTGCAGCCTCGTCCCCACCCGTCCCCACGACGAACCGAATGTCGGCAACCCCGACATGCTCTTCTCGAAGCGCCGCTTCTGGTTCGTCGCCCCCTGACGGGACGCGATCCTTCTCCGAAACCCGGCCTCAGAGGCTGCTGAGCAGGAACATCAGCATCGTCGTCGCCACCGTCGTTGCGACGAACCCGCAGAGGGCGGCCGCGAAGGACGGGCCGGTCGCGGGTAAGTCAGCGGCCTGGGACGAGAGCAGTGCGAGGTCGCTGTGCTGGGCGGACGCGTTCATGGACATGGTCTCCCGACGGCCAATCAGCGCGTCGTCATGTGATGGTGTGACGTGTGATCGAGAGTGCGGCTGTGCGTCGCCGCACGGGGCCATTGCATAGGGCCGATCTCGCGATCCGGCCCTATGCTCGATGTCGTTGGTCGAGGGAGGCGTTCAGAGAAAGATCGTGCGGCTTCTGAGCCGTTCTGTTGTCAGTCGCAGCGATTGACCGCCTTCGCGGCGCGCAGGGCGCGGGTCTCGCTCCGCAGATCGATGGCGACGATGCCGGCGCCGCAATCCTCGAAGGCATCCTTTGCCTCGTCGTAGCGGTCGCCCACTTCGTCGAGGGTGTCACAGACCCGGTCATGGTTGCCGAGCCTCGCTTCTTCACGAGCCTGGAACCGCAGCGCTGCGGCCTCCTCGACCTTGCGCTCTGCCTTGAGGCAGGAGGGGGCCGCCGAAGCGGTTGCGACCGTGCACAGCGCGAAGCCTATGGCGGCGATGGGCGTTGCAAGAGCGAGACGCATGGCAAATCCAATTCGGCGTGCCGTTTCGGGCGGTCCGTTCGTCTTTCAGGACTGGCGCTGCACAAGTTCAGCGCCGGTCATCGTCAGTCATCGTCCGGTTCGCGTTTGAAACGGCGAACTCACGGCGAAGGTTCCGCACGTTTGTTGCGCCTGCGAGAGACGAGAATCTCGGCGAGGCACACCGGGGCGCAGGCATGGACGTCGACCCCGACATCGTACTGGCGCGGAATCGGCGCGAGCTTGCCATGCGAATGGCCGTGCAGGTCGAGCGCCCCGCGGCCCATGCCGTTCCAGGTCCGGAAGGCGTAGTGGCACAGGACGAGACGCCGGCCCTCGACCTCGATCTCGACATAATGCCCCACCGAGGCCCAGTCCCGCAGGGCCAGCGTGCCCGGCCCGTCGTTGTTGCCGACGATGAGATGTTTGACGCCGTTGAGGGTGCCGACGATCTCCGCGATGCGCGCGTCGGAGGGGCCGAGCGCCACGTCTCCGAGATGCCAGACCGTATCGTCCGGCGCGACTCTGGCGTTCCAGTTGGCGATCAGGCCGGCATCGTGGGCCGCCAGATCCGGATACGGGCGCCGGTCGATGTTGAGCGCGCGCCTGTCGCCGAAATGCGTATCGCTGGTGAACCAGACCGGCATGGCTCAGCCGCGCCGACCGCCGCCCGTGCCGGCCCGGCTCAGGAGCCGGGCCGGAAGCGCATGGGCACCGTGACGGCGAGGCTGCTCACGGTGACGCCGGGAGGTGCGGCCGGCAGCGAACCCCGCACCGCGGCGAGCGCCGCGCTGTCGATCACGCCGATGCCGCTGCTGCTGGCGAGCCCGGCGCTCATCACCTGTCCGGAGCGCGAGACGGTGAAGCGCACGACCGCCGTGCCGCCCGCGGTGCCGGCTGCGGCGTTGCGGTTCATGCGGCCGTTGATGGCCGAGGCGAGCGCCCCCTGCCATTGCCGCAGGGCGCTCGGATCGTTGCCGGCCGAGGCCGAACCGGCGCTGCTCTGACGCGAGGCGGAGGCCGAGTTCTGCTGCGCGCGGCCGGCGCCTTCCTGGGCCTTGCGCTTGCTCGCTTCGCGCGCCGCCTTGAGCTTGGCCTCACGCTTCGCTTCCTCGACGGCCTCGCGCCTGGCCTCCAGCAGCTCCTGCCGCCGGGCCTCGATCCTCGGATCGGGCTTCGGCTTGGGTTCCGGCTTCGGCTTGGCGACTTCGACGGGCTTCACCGGCTCCGGCGGTTTGGCCACGACGGGCGGCGGCGGGGCGAGCGGCTCCGCGATCTCGGCGGTGGAGGTGACGACCTGATCCTCCGGCGGCACCTCGGTGACGGTGTCGGGGGTCACGATCGGCTGTGTCTCTTCGGGGGGGATCTCCGCTGTCTCGGGGGGCTTCACCTCCACCACCTCCGGCGGCTTCACCTCTTCCACGGTCTCCGCCGTCTCGGTCGGCGTCACCTCGGACGGGGGCGGCACGGCGGCGGCCATCTCTGCCGGCGCCTGGGCCTCCGCTTCCGTCGATTGGGGCGCCAGATCGATGGTGATCGTGTTCTCGCCGGGAGGCGCCTTCGGCGTCTGGCCGAACAGCATCATGCCCGCCAGAACCGTGAGGTGCAGGACGAAGGCGACGAGGAAGGCGGCAGCGAGGCCGGAGGGCCCGTCCCGTCCGGGCCGACCTGTAGAGACGAGGGCGTTCATCGGGTCTACCGCGCCGCTCCGCCCGCTGCCGGCGCGGGAGCCGCCGGAAGCGCTCCCCCCGGGGATTGCGCGATGAGGGACACCTTGGTGAACCCGGCCTGTCCGACGAGACCCATCACCTCCATGATCTTGCCGTAGGGGACGTCCTTGTCGCCACGCACCAGCATCACCTGGGTCGGGTCCTCGGCCGCCAGCGCCTTCAGGCGCGGCATGATCGTCTCGGGCGTGAGTTCGTCCTTCGCGAGAAATGGCTTGCCTTCCTTGTCGATGGAGATCTCGAGGGGCTTCTTCGCCTGCGCGACCTTGGCGGCGGTGGTCTTGGGCAATTGCACCGGAACGCCGGTCGTCATCAGCGGCGCAGCGACCATGAAGATGATCAGCAGCACCAGCATCACGTCCACCATCGGGGTGACGTTGATCTCGGACATCGGTGCGGAATCGAGGTCGTCCTCGTCGTCGCCACCGCTGGCGCGGATCGAACCCATTGCCATCGCTCGCCCTCCGGGGCTTCGGCGGCCTGCTCGGCGGCAGACCGCGTGTCGTCATGGTGCCGTCGCGCGCCGCGCCGGCCATCGGATGTTTCGTGGAGTTGGACGGGTCGCGCTACTCGGCGGCGGCGGCGTGCGGCACGCCCTTGCGGTCCCGCGCGAGCCGGTTGCCGAGGATGCCGATGCCGGCGACGAAGGCGGATTGCACCCGGCCGAGGTCATTGGTCAGCTTGTTGTAGGCCATCACCGCCGGGATCGCGACGATGAGGCCGATGGCGGTGGCGAAGAGGGCCTCGGCGATGCCGGGCGCCACCACCGCGAGCGACGTGTCCTGGCTCTGGGCGATGGACGAGAACGAGTTCATGATGCCCCAGACCGTGCCGAAGAGGCCGATGAACGGAGCGGTGGAACCGGAGGTCGCCAGGAGCGGCAATCCGCCCTGAAGGCGCTTCACCCGAAGCGTGAGGGCCGCCCGCATGGCGCGCTCGATCCGGTCGCGCCGTTCGGCGCGGGTCTCGGTCGCATCCTGGTCGCGCCAGGCTTCGAGACCGGCCTGCACGATGCCGGCATCGATGCCGGAGCCGGTGGCTTCCAGCGATCCGCCCGAACGGACCAGCGTATCGAAGGCCTTGGCCTGACGCTTGGCGGCGGCGAAACGGACGAGCTTCTCGAACACCACCGTCCAACAGGCGATCGAGGCGATCACGAGCAGGATCATCACGCTTTTGACGATCGGGTCGGCCTGGAGGAACAGGCCGATGAAGGAAAAATCGTGGGCAGCGGCGACGGCGGCCGGCGCGGAAGTCGGATCCATGGCGGGCTCCTCGGGAGTTCTTCGGGCGGTGGCGGCCGCCCAAGGAGGCGACCGGATCGGCGTCTATCGAAGAGACGGGCTGTACCGTCTCGGATCAGCGCGTGCACGGATCAGCGCGTGCACGGATCAGCGCGTGAAGGTCGCGCTCGTCTTGCTCTCGGTCTCGATCCGGTCGAGGCAGCTCTCGCGGCTGGCTTCCCCGCCTTCGCAGGCGAGGACGTCGTTGAGGAGCACGCGGCCGATCTTCGGGCAGGCGAGGGCGGGGAAATCGAACAGCCGCACCATCGTCTTGCGGTCCTGGACGGGGCCGAGTTCGACGGCGAGGCGCTTCTGCGCGACGCCCTCCGTGTCGAAGGCGAAGAGGTCGACCTTGAGGGATTTCAGCGCGGGGCCGCGGCTGTTGTCCACGAGAAGATAGGTGCGGCAGGATTCGCCGGCCGGCTCGAGGCGGTTGAGTTCGAGCTTGAGGATGGGCGGTTTGGCATCCTGCGCGAGGGCGGAACCGGTCGATCCCGCGGCGAGGGAAGCGGCGGCGAACAGCGCGGCACGGACGGCCCGAGCGGCCGTGAAGCGAGCAGTCTTGGCGCCAGCAGTCTTGGGGCCAGCGGTCTTGGGGCCAGCGGTCCTGGGGCCAACGGTCTTGGAGAATGGGAAGTCGATCACGCGGTGCGCCTCGTTCATAACGGTCCGGTTCTCCTCGGTGACGGCGGTTCCTGGTCGCGTGCGTCGAGACGCCGTCGCAAGCCGGAATCGCCGAGACCGCTGGCGGGGCTCGTCCTCGAGCGGTTCCTCGGGCTTAGATCGCGACGCTCGCGTTTCGGTGCCGCTTTGCCTGACGCCTGACGTACGGCACTCGCACCGCCGCATCATTCGACGTGCCGCGGAGTATCCGAGTTGCCCATTGGAGATCAAGCTTTGTGCTGAAAATCAGAGCAGTTCCAAACTGTTACTGCGACGCTCGGCTCTGCTTTCCTGGCTTCCTAATGCTCCCGGCTTTCATTGCCGAATGATCCCAAACCCGCATCCGGCTACGCTGGCGGGGCTCACGCGAGACCCGGCCGAACCGATCGGGCACGCCGCGTGAGTACAGCGTCCGCCCGCTCGTCGGCCCATGACGCGATGAGGCCGGGCCGATCGGCGCGCCGCCGACAGGCTCTGGATGACCCGGGCCCTTGATGACGCTTTTCCACATCTCCATATCGCATTCACCGGCAGGCGATCGCCGGGAGGGGTGCTGCTTCAGCGGGCTCCGACAGATCGAAGTGCCTCATCTTACGCGTCCCCGGGCTTCGCTAAGGACAAAATCACGTGACGACACGGCCTTCTCCGTTCGGACATCCGTTTCTTCTCGGCTTCGACGAGATCGAGCAGGCCCTCGACCGCGTGTCGAAGGCGGCCAATGACGGATATCCGCCCTACAATATCGAGCGCGTGGCCCGCTCGGACGACGAGCCGGAGCGGCTCCGGATCACCCTCGCGGTGGCCGGCTTCACCCGGGACCAGCTCGACGTGATGCTGGAAGAGAACCAGCTCGTGGTGCGGGGGCGGCAGGTCGACGACAAGGCGCGCCAGTTCCTGCACCGGGGCATCGCCGCGCGCCAATTCCAGCGCGCCTTCCTCCTCGCCGACGGCATGGAGGTGATGGGGGCGGATCTGTCCAACGGACTTCTCTCCATCGATCTGACCCGGCCGGAGCCGGAACGGATCGTCCGAAAGATCGCCATCGCCTCCCGCGACGACGTCTGAACACACGCGACGCCGTCAGCCGGATCACGTTCACGTCTCGACACGCTCTGCCTCGAAAGGAGGGCATCATGACCGACTTCAACTCGAACCCGATCACCAAGGCCGACCTCGACCCCGCCGATTTCAACGCCGCCGATCTCGCGGCTTTGGGCGAAGGCCATATCGCCTATGTCCGGCCGATCCGCTCCGACGAGGTCAAGCGACTGTTCCCCCAGGCCCCGGACCTGACTCCCGGCATGGACCTGTTCGCCTTGCTCTCGGCCAGTGGCAGCCCGATCCTCCTCGCCGATTCGCGGGACGTGATCGTCGCCAATGCGATGGCCAACGACCTTTTCGCCGTCAGCCTGCACTGACGCGACCCCGCGCTCAGCCGATCTCTGCCACCGCCGCCAGCAGTCGCGCGAGATCCTGCGGTCGCGACAGCCGGTGTTCGCCATCGGCGATGAGGGTGAGGACGGTGCCGGCGGCCGGTAGCCGTGCCACCGTCGCGAGGGCATGGTCATGGGGCACATCCGGGTCCTGCATGCCCTGCAGGATGTGAACCGGGCAGCCCGGATTGATCGGGCCGCCGAGGAGAAGATGCCGCCGCCCGTCCTCGATCAGCGCCATGGTGATGGGGACCGGCTCGGGTCCGTAGTCGGCGGGCATCGGCCACACGCCGTCCCGTTCCAGCGTCTCGCGGATCTCCGGCGGGAAGCGTTCCCACATCAGGCCCTGCGTGAAGTCGAGGGCGGGTGCGATCAGCACCATTCCGGCGAGCGGAGCATCGCCGCGTCCGGCCCGTGCCCTGGCGACGAGGCAGGCGATCCAGCCTCCCATCGACGAACCGATGAGGATCGCCGGGCCCTTCACCGCCGCGTCGAGAACGGCCATGGCGTCTTCCAGCCAGGTCGAGATCGTGGCCTCGGCGAACACGCCGTCCGATTCGCCGTGCCCGGTATAATCGAACCGGACGAGGGCGCGGCCGTGGTCCCGCGCCCAGGCATCGAGGGCCATTGCCTTGGTGGCGCCCATATCGGAGCAGAATCCCCCGAGCCAGACCAGGGAAGGCCCCTGTCCGGCGCGAATCCGCACTGCGATGCGACGCGCGGATTGTCCCTCTCCCACCGTGATGAAGGTAGGGCCTTGGTTCATCGCTGAGTCCATTCGTGATCCTCGATCCGGCGAAACCGACACTTGAATGCGATGCAGTCGCATTTCGTTTACCGAGACGTAAAGCGTGCCGCCGATGCTGGAGACCATGAACGAGACACGCGACGGATACCGTCCCCCCCCTGAACGCCACGGACCCTCGACCCGCCGCTGTCGGAGAGGACCGGCGAGATGAGCGGCGGCGAGCGATTCGGCGCCAGTTTCCCGAACGACACGCAACCTCTGGCGGGCGCGACGATCCTTCAGATCATCCCCGCCCTCGATGCGGGCGGTGCCGAGCGGACCACGGTGGACGTAGCGGCCGCCCTCGCTTCCGTGGGCGCACGGGCCCTCGTGGCGACGGAGGGGGGGCGTCTCGTCGGCGAGATGCAGGCCAAGGGCGGGACCTGGCTGCCGTTCCCGGCCGCCTCCAAGAACCCCCTCGCCATGGCGCTGAATATCGGACGACTCGCCGGTCTGTGCCGGCGGGAAGGGGTCCAGATCATCCATGCGCGCTCACGGGCGCCCGCCTGGGTGGCGCTCGGTGCTGCGCGCCGGCTGAAGATCCCGTTCGTCACGACCTATCACGGCAGCTATTCCGGCCGGACCGGGGTGAAGGTGCTCTACAATTCGGTGATGGCACGCGGTGACGTGGTCATCGCCAATTCGCACTACACCGCCGACCTCATCCGCATGCTGCACCCCGAACAGGCCGGCGACCGGGTGCGGGTGGTCCATCGCGGCACCGACCTCGCTCAGTTCTCCCCCGGTGCCGTGGCGCCGGCCCGGGTCGAGGCCCTGCGCCGGTCCTGGGGAGTCGCCCCGCATCAGCGTGTTGTCCTCCTCGCCGCCCGGCTCACCGCCTGGAAGGGCCAGCGCGTGCTGATCGAGGCCGCCGCCATCCTGCGGGACCGCGGCGTCGCCGACGTCGCCTTCGTCCTGGCCGGCGATCCGCAGGGCCGCTCGGCCTATGAGCGCGAACTCGATGCGTTGATCGAGGCGCGCGGACTTCGCGCGGTCGTTTTGCGGGTGGGCCATTGCACCGACATGCCCGCCGCCTTCCGCGCGGCCTCCGTCGTCGCCGTCCCTTCCGTCGAGCCCGAGGCTTTCGGGCGCTCGGCGGTGGAGGCTCAGGCGCTGGGCACGCCGGTGGTGGTGTCGGATCTCGGTGCCGTGCCGGAGACGGTGCTCGCACCGCCCGAAGTGTCGGCGGCGCAGCGCACCGGCTGGCGCGTGCCCCCCGGCGACGGGCCGGCCCTGGCCGATGCCCTCCTCGAAGCCCTCACCCTCGGGGCGAGCGCACGGGATGCCATGACCCGGCGCGGGCGCGCCCATGTGGAGGCGCATTTCTCCCTCGACGGCATGGTGGGCGCCACCCTGGACGTCTATGCCGACCTCCTCGCCGGCCGTACCCGCTGAGGTCGGAGAGGCCGCTTCGGCAACCAAAGCCGCTCGCGGCTGTTGACACGGCTCGCAGTTCGGACATGGTGTCCGCAACCGGATTGCCGGAGCGATTGGTGGCCAGGTCTAGCCCTCAGGGTGACGTCCGTAGGCTGCCGTTTCGTCGTTTCACTAGGAGATTGAAGCCATTCGTAGACCAATGAGAGCCATGCCGGCCCCGCAGAAGGACGGGCCGCGCGCCAACCGGGACATCCGCGGAGTCCGCGAAGTGCAGCTCATCGATGATACCGGGCAGAACCGCGGTGTCGTCGCCTTCTTCGACGCGCTCACCCTTGCCGAAGAGGCAGGCCTCGATCTCGTGGAGATCGCGCCGAACTCCGTTCCTCCCGTCTGTAAGCTTCTCGATTACGGCCGCTTCCGCTTCAACGAACAGAAGAAGCAGAACGAGGCGCGCAAGAAGCAGAAGACGGTCGAGGTCAAGGAGATCAAGCTCCGCCCCGGCATCGACAAGCACGATTACGACACCAAGATGAAGGCCGTGGTCCGCTTCTTCGAGGAGGGCGACAAGGTGAAGGTCACCCTTCGCTTCCGCGGTCGCGAGATGGCCCACCAGGATATCGGCCTGCGCCTGCTCGAGCGGGTGAAGAACGAGACCCAGGAGATCGCCAAGGTGGAGAGCGAGCCGATGCTCGAAGGCCGCCAGATGATCATGATCCTGGCGCCGCGCTGAGCCTTGCCGCCGACCTGTTCAAGCGCCGCTTCCCCTGGGAGGCGGCGTTTTTTGTTGGGCTTGTCCCTTCCTCCAGATGCGACCCCTTTCCCGGACGCCCGGAGCGTCAGCGGAGGGTGATCCGGGACCCAGCGGAAGATGCACCGCGTCAGCGGCTCATGGTCGAGCGCTTCGCGACGTTCTGCGCTGGGCTCCGGGTCGGACTCCGCTGTCGCTCCACCCGCCCGGAGAAGGGGGCGAGCTGAACTGAGGGTGTTTCTTCGGCGCCGTTTCGGGTGAGGCCAGCACTCGTCCGCCCGCGGCCCCTTTCCCGGACGCCCGGAGCGTGAGCGGAGGGTGATCCGGGACCCGGCAGAAGATGCGCCGCGTCAGCGGCTCATGGTCGAGTGCTTCCCGACGTTCTCGGCTGGGTTCCGCTGTCGCTCCACCCGGCTTGGGAAGGGGCGGTGTGTTCACCGCCCCTGGAACTGAGCCTTTCGTCCGTCCTACTTGACCACCGAGACCTGAGCGTCGCCGACCCGCCGCAGGACATTGACGGTGACGTCGCTGCCGTAGCGTTGGACCCGCAGGTCGATCCGCGACGTGCCGAGCTTCAGGTTGAAGATCGAGACGCCTTCGAGGAAGTCCGGCAGGGTGGGGTTGCGCAGGCGGATGCGGTTGCGATCGTGCTGGATCTCGAGGCCGATACAGGCCGAGAGGAAGGCGAAGGGTGCCGCCGCAGCCCAGGCCTGGGGCGAGCAGGCCACCGGATAGGAGACGGGCCCGCGCTGGTTGCGGCGCATGAAGCCGCAGAACAGCTCCGGCAGCCGCTTCTGATCCTGGTAGAGCGCGGTGTCGAACATGCCCTGGAAGATGCGGGACGCTTCCGGCTTGAGGTCGTAGCGGGCGAGGCCCATCGCGACCATGGCGTTGTCGTGCGGCCAGATCGAGCCGTTATGATACGACATCGGGTTGTAGCGGGCCTCGCCGCGCGCGATCGTCCGCACGCCCCAGCCGTTGAACCCGTCCTTCGACAGGAGATTGGCCGCGACGCTGGCGGCGCGTTCCGGCAGGGCGATGCCCGTAAAGAGCGCATGCCCGGCATTGGACGAGCGCACGGCACATTGCTTCTTCGCCCCATCGAGGGCCAGCGCGTAGGTGCCGATCTCCTCGCACCAGAACGCCTTGTCGAAGTTTTCGCGAAGCGCCAGCGCCTCCTCGCCGAGCCGACTGGCGAACGCGTCGTGGCCCAGCAGGGTGGCGAGCTTGGCCATGCCGTTCTTGGCGGCATAGACGTAGCCCTGGACCTCGCACAGGGCGATCGGACCCTTGGCGAGATGGCCGTCGGTGTGGAAGATCGAATCGTGGCTGTCCTTCCAGCCCTGATTCTCCAGGCCCTTGTCGGTGTCGCGGGCATATTCGACGAAGCCGTCGCCATCGCGGTCGCCGTACCTGTTCATCCATTCGACGGCGAGTTCGAGGGCCGGCCAGATCCGCTTGACCGTCTCGATGTCGCCGGTGACGGCGTAGTATTCATAGGCCAGCATCACGAAGAGCGGCGTCCCGTCGATCGTTCCGTAATAGTGACGGAACGGCACCTCGCCGAGCATCGCCATCTCGCCGCGCCGGGTCTCGTGCAGCACCTTGCCCGGCTGCGCATCGGCGGCCGGGTCGACCGCCTTGGCCTGGGTCGAGGCGAGGTAGCGCAGGACGCCCTTGGCGAAGTTCGGGTCGATCCAGAGCGCCATCATCGCGGTGATGATCCCGTCGCGCCCGAACACCGTCGAGTACCAGGGGATGCCGGCGAAGGGATAGATTCCCTCGGGCGTGCGGCTCGCCAGCATGTAGAGGTCGGCGGTGGCGCGGCAGGCCGCCTCGTTGAACTGGTCGTTCGACGAGATGATCGTGGTGATGCCGGCGGTGAGCTGGCGCAGGTCCCGTCGCGCATCGCGATAGGCGCGGGCGAAGATCACGCCTTCGCCCAGGCCCTTCGGATGGCGCGCGACCGCAGCGCTGCCGGCCGCCTGCGACAGGCCGGCGGCGGCATCCTCGCCCACCTTCTCGGCGGCCGGAGCGCTGGTGAAGGCACGGTGCGATTCGCAGACGACGCGGATGAACAGCGAGGTCCGGCCGCCCGGCGGAAGCGAGACCTCGAACTCGGCCCGGCCCGGCTCGATATGTTTCGGCTTCGGACCGAAATGCAGGCTCGTGGTGCGCACCACCTCGTCGAGGCCGACATAGCGGAACTGGACTTCCGATTCGCTCGCCACCTGGACGCTGCGCTTGCCGCGGACCGGCCGGTCCATACCGCGTACTTCGAACAGGTCGCGGTAATCGGCGTCGAAGGTCACGCCGATCTTGAGCTTCCAATGACGCGAATCGTAGTTGCGCAGGCCGATCCGATCGTAGCACGCGCCCTTGAACAGGAACTTGGTGCGCTCGATGGCGATCAGCTCGCGCGGGATCGTGGTCTCGTCATGAGCGTCGATGCGGATGTCCGGCGTCGTCATGTCGACGCTGAGCGCTCCATTATCGTCCTGCATCACCGAGGAGAGCAGCAGCGGCCGCTGATCCTCGATGGTGAAGCCGAGGCGGGAGAGGTAGCGCGTGTCCTGGAAGTACAGGCCCTCGGGGCCGGGAAGCACGCCGATATCGCCGTAGCTGTCGAGGACGGCGAAAGCCTCGCCGTATTTCAGCGAGCGCAGGGGGCGCTCGACCAGAGAGGTCTGTGCCTCGATATGATATTGCGGCAGCACCGCGTCGGCATCCTGGAAGCCCTGTCCCAAGCCGTTGCCGGTGGGACTGTCCTGTGTCGTAGCCGTGGAAGTGTTCGCCGCCATGCCTGAACGTCTCCGGGAAATGGGCTGCCGGATCTACGGTATCGCAACGGGGAGGAGCCCCGCGCGATGCCGCACATCCTCGTCGTCGCATCGAGCGTCTCGGAAAAGCAGGGTCGCTCTCCGGTCTGGGGTGCTCGACCGTGGATTGGGAATCAAAAAGCCGCCGATCGCGACCAGGCGACTCAGCGGCCTTCGGAAACCGGGACCGGTGGACCTCGCATGGAGCGCCGCCGACTCGGAAAGAGGTTAGCAAGGCTGATGCCCGATGGCACCAGCCTTTCTGAAACGTTTTTTTTTAAGCCGGCATCGCCGCTGCGGAGAGCGATGGGCGGGCCGAGCCGTTCAAGTCGCCGTAATGCGGCGTGAACGCTCCCGCATGAGGCATCTTGATCACGTTCTGCTCACCCGCGAGCAACTGCTCGTAGACCGCGACGTACTTCTTCACCATGCACTCGGCGGTGAATTGCGTCTCGAAGTGGCGACGGACGCCGGCGCGGCTCATGGTCTTCACCTTGTGCACCGCTGCGACCGCATCGTCCATCGTCTCGCACAGGACGCCGCTGATGCCGTCGGCGATCACTTCGGGGACCGAGCCGTTGCGGAAGGCGATCACCGGGGTGCCGGCCGACATCGCCTCGATCATCACGAGGCCGAAGGGCTCCGGCCAATCGATCGGGAAGGCCAGGGCCAGGGCGTTGCCGAGGAAATCCTTCTTCTGCTCCTCGTTGATCTCGCCGATGAACTCGACGAGGGGATGATGGATCATCGGCTCGATGACCTCGTCCCAGTAATCCTGGTCGGCCTTGTCGACCTTGGCGGCGATCTTGAGCTTCACGCCGGACTGGATCGCCATCTGGATGGCGCGGTCGGGACGCTTCTCGGGCGAGATACGGCCGAGGAAGGCGAGGTAGCCGCCCTTGGCTTCCGGATAGAACGGGCAGTTCTCGGCCGGCAGGCCGTGATGGATCGTGGACTGCCAGTTCGAGTTCGACGGCATCGGCTCGCGCTGGTTGTCGGAGATCGATACCAGGGGCATGCCCGTGAAGGTACGGTAGACCGGCATGAAATCCGGCACGTCGAGGCGACCGTGCATGGTGGTCACGCACTTGTGGTAGAGATCTTCGAACATCGGATACTGCAGAAGATCGATGTGGAAGTGCAGCACGTCGAATTCATGCGCACGCTTGTGGACGTTGTGCAGCATCGCGAGGTGGCTCGCGGTGTGGTCGCGATAGCCGAGCAGGCGGAGACCTTCCGGCGTGCAGGCGGCGAGCTTGGCGGACGTCTCGGAATCGCCGCTCGCGAACAGCGTCACGTCGTGCCCCTGGCGGACGAGTTCTTCCGTGATCCACGATACGACGCGCTCGGTACCGCCATAGAACTTGGGAGGCACGGCCTCCGAGAGCGGAGCAATCTGGGCAATGCGCACGAAACGTCTCCTGTAAGGTCGAATGTTGCGACGACCTAACGCCAACCGGCCTGAGTGGGACATGAACGGAACTCACGGCCAAGGTTATGGTTCCGAGTGGTCAGAGAGCGCCATTCCCTTCCGCCGGCGTTGCTCGGATGTCCCCGGTATCCTTGTTTCCAGACCCCCCGGAATCGCCGCCGGGCCGGGCTCTGCGCCATGCAGGAAGGCGGCCAGGCGAGGTGTCGGGACCGAACACGGGGAGGCCCTGTGCGGATCGGTCGTGTTGTCGGGTGAGACAAGCGGCCTACCTCTGTCGCATGGCGGGATTTGTGCGACGCACGATGCCCTTGTTTCACTCAAGGGGGTCGTCTAAGCCTCGCGCCTGCGCAGACTGGGATTGGAGCAATTCCATACCATCCGAGCGCTCGCGAGGCGTGCCGCCCGCCACGAACCCGAGAGGTGTCGCATGACAGGCCTGTTGGCAGATTATCTGCCCCTCATCGTCTTCATCGGCGTGTCCCTCTTCATCGCCGTGGCCCTGCTCGTGGCGCCGTTCCTGGTGGCCTACAACAGCCCCGATCCCGAAAAGCTCTCCGCCTACGAGTGCGGCTTCAACGCTTTCGACGACGCCCGCATGAAGTTCGACGTGCGGTTCTACCTCGTCGCCATCCTGTTCATCATCTTCGACCTCGAAGTGGCTTTCCTGTTTCCCTGGGCGATCACCTTCGGGGAACTCGGCTGGTTCGGCATGTGGTCGATGATGGCCTTCCTCGGCGTGCTCACGGTCGGGTTCGTCTACGAGTGGCGCAAGGGCGCCCTCGAGTGGGACTAGCGTCCCGCCTGCCAGACCTCGCATTGCCCGAAGCCTGATCCCGAGAAACCGATGGCCTTCAGCCCCGACATATCCCGCGTCCCCGAGGTCGCACCGGCTCCCAAGGGGATCATCGATCCCAATACCGGCCGACCCGTCGGCGCCAACGATCCGACCTTCCTGTCGATCAACAGCGAGCTCGCCGACCGCGGATTCCTGCTGACCTCGACGGACGACCTCATCAACTGGGCCCGCACCGGCTCGCTGATGTGGATGACGTTCGGTCTCGCCTGCTGCGCCGTCGAGATGATGCAGATGTCGATGCCGCGCTACGATTGCGAGCGCTTCGGCTTCGCCCCGCGCGGTTCGCCGCGCCAGTCTGACGTGATGATCGTCGCCGGCACGCTCACCAACAAGATGGCCCCGGCCCTGCGCAAGGTCTACGACCAGATGCCGGAGCCGCGCTACGTCATCTCCATGGGCTCCTGTGCCAATGGCGGCGGCTACTACCATTACTCCTACTCGGTGGTGCGCGGCTGCGACCGGGTGGTGCCGGTGGACATCTACGTGCCGGGCTGCCCACCGACCGCGGAGGCGCTGCTCTACGGCGTGCTCCTCCTGCAGAAGAAGATCCGCCGCACCGGCACGATCGAGCGCTGAGGGTCTGCGATGAGCAACGGCATCTCGATCCTCGCCCATACCTCGGCTCCGGCCGACGGCTCGCTCCAGGCCCTCGGCGACCAGATCGGCGCGGCCCTCGGCCCGGCCATCGTCTCGCGCGTCATCGCCTTCGGCGAACTCACCCTGAACGTGCAGGCGAGCGACATCGTCTACGCGCTGACCTACCTGCGCGACGACCCGGCCTGCGCCTTCCGCTGCTTCATCGACATCTGCGGAGCGGATTATCCCAACCGCGAGAAGCGCTTCGACGTCGTCTACCATCTGCTCTCGCTGCGCCATAACAGCCGCATCCGGGTGAAGGTCCAGACCGACGACCAGACGCCCGTGCCGAGCGTCATCGACGTGTTCCCGGCCGCGAACTGGTTCGAGCGCGAGACCTACGATCTCTACGGCATCCTGTTCTCGGGCCACCCGGATCTGCGCCGGCTGCTCACCGATTACGGTTTCGAGGGGCACCCGCTCCGCAAGGACTTCCCGCTCACTGGCTTCGTCGAGGTCCGTTACGATCAGGACGAGGCCCGGGTCGTCTACGAGCCGGTGAAGCTCACCCAGGAATTCCGGAACTTCGACTTCCTCTCGCCGTGGGAGGGCACCGACTACGTGCTCCCGGGCGACGAGAAGAAGTCGGCTTGAGCGGCGCAGCCGGAGACGCCCGATGACCGAGCACAACATCCGCAACTTCGCGATCAATTTCGGGCCGCAGCACCCGGCGGCGCACGGCGTGCTGAGGCTCGTGCTGGAACTCGACGGAGAGATCGTCGAGCGGGTCGATCCGCATATCGGCCTGCTCCATCGCGGCACCGAGAAGCTGATCGAGCACAAGACCTACCTGCAGGCCACGCCCTATTTCGACAGGCTCGACTACGTGTCGCCGATGAACCAGGAGCATGCCTTCTGCCTCGGCATCGAGAAGCTGCTCGGGCTCACGGTGCCGCGCCGCGCCCAGCTGATCCGCACCTTGTTCTGCGAGATCGGCCGCATCCTCTCCCACCTCCTCAACGTCACCACGCAGGCCATGGATGTCGGCGCGCTGACGCCGCCGCTCTGGGGGTTCGAGGAGCGCGAGAAGCTCATGATCTTCTACGAGCGCGCGTCGGGCGCTCGGCTTCACGCCAATTATTTCCGGCCCGGCGGCGTCCACCAGGATCTGCCGTCCGCGCTGATCGACGATATCGAGGCCTTCATCGATCCGTTCCTGCAGGTGGTCGACGATCTCGACGACCTCGTCATGTCGAACCGCATCTTCAAGCAGCGCAACGTCGATATCGGCATCGTCACCGTGGACGAGGCCATGGCCTGGGGCTTCTCCGGCGTGATGGTGCGCGGCTCCGGCATCCCGTGGGACCTGCGCAAGTCGCAGCCCTACGAGTGCTACGAGGAGATGGAGTTCGACATCCCCGTGGGGAAGAACGGCGACACCTACGATCGCCAGGTTATCCGCATGGAAGAGATGCGCGAATCGGCCAAGATCATGCGTCAATGCTGCGTGAAGCTGCGAGAGCCCGCCGGGCTGGGGCCGATCGCGGCCACCGACGGCAAGTTCGCGCCGCCCCCGCGCCGCGAGATGAAGCGCTCGATGGAAGCGCTGATCCACCATTTCAAGCTCTACACCGAGGGCTTCCACGTGCCGGGCGGCGAAGTCTACGCGGCGGTCGAGGCACCCAAGGGCGAGTTCGGCGTCTATCTCGTCGCCGATGGCACCAACAAGCCCTACCGCTGCAAGATCCGCGCTCCGGGTTTCGCCCACCTCCAGGCGATGGACTGGATGTGCCGCGGCCACATGCTGGCCGACGTGTCCTGCGTGCTCGGCACGCTCGACATCGTGTTCGGCGAGGTGGACCGGTGACGGCATTCGAGGTTTCGAACTGATGGCCAATCGCAGACTCGCGCCCGCCTCCGAACAGCCGGCCAGCTTCGCGTTCTCGTCCGAGAATGCCGAATGGGCCAAAGGGCAGATCGAGAAATACCCGGAGGGGCGTCAGGCCTCCGCCGTGATCCCGCTGCTGTGGAAGGCGCAGGAGCAGAATGGTGGCTGGCTTCCGCAGAAGGCGATCGAGGCGGTGGCGGCCGAACTCGGCATGCCGCATATCCGCGTGCTCGAAGTCGCGACCTTCTACACGATGTTCGCCCTCGAGCCGGTGGGCCGGTTCTGGATCCAGCTCTGCGGCACGGTGCCATGCGATTCCTGCGGCGCGCGTGAGCTGAAGGGCTATCTTCAGGACCGTCTCGGACCGCCCGGCCATGTGAGTGCCGACGGCAATTTCTCCTGGCTCGAAGTCGAGTGTCTCGGCGCCTGCTGCAACGCGCCGATGGCGCAGATCAACCAGGATTACTACGAGGACCTGACGCCGGATCTCCTCGGCAAGCTGATGGACGATCTCGCCGCCGGCCGTCCGGTGACGATCGGCTCGCAAGTGGGCCGCACCTCCTCCGAACCGAAGGGCGGAGCCGATACCCTGACCGACGAAACGCTGTTCGACGGCTCCCGCGTCGGGGCGTGGCGCAAGCGCTTCGAGGATCAGGCCGCGAAATCCGACGATGCCGATGGCAAGGCCGAGGCCGCGTCCTCCGAGCAGCGTGCGGCGAACGACCCGAAGCCGGCCAAGCCCGATTCCGGCCGGGCGGCCGAGAAGCCTCCCGCCGATGCCCCCGCCCAGCGGGCCGCGTCCGGTGAGATTCCGGTGAAATCCGGCGACGCGGCCGATGCGGCCGATCCGAAGGAATCGACGGCACAGCCGAACAAGCCGGCCCCGTCCGCTCCTGAGATCATCGCGAAGGCGGAGGCTGCGGGAGCGGAGGCCGGAACGCAGTCCGATCTGCCGCGGAACGAGCCGCCGCCGCAACCGGCCGTGTCCGGCGCCAGCCCCGATGCGGCCGCGCCCAAGCCGAAGAAGCCGTCAGTCGCGAAGACGCCGGCCGCCCCGAAGACCGAGGAGAACTGACATGCTCTCCGATCAGGATCGCATCTTCACCAATCTCTACGGCCTGCATTCACCGACCCTGGAAGAAGCCAGGAAGCGCGGCGCGTGGGACGGCACCAAGTTCCTGCTGGAAATGGGCCGCGACTGGATCATCGACGAGATGAAGGCCTCGGGCCTGCGTGGCCGCGGCGGCGCCGGCTTTCCGACCGGCCTGAAATGGTCGTTCATGCCCAAGAAGTCCGACGGGCGCCCGCATTACCTCGTCGTCAATGCCGACGAATCCGAGCCGGGCACCTGCAAGGACCGGGAGATCATGCGGCACGATCCGCATCTCCTGATCGAGGGCTGCATGCTGGCCTCGTTCTCGATGGCGGCGCATGCCTGCTACATCTACATTCGCGGCGAGTACGTGGCCGAGAAGCACGCCCTGCAGAAGGCCGTGGACGAGGCCTATGCTGCCCGGCTCGTGGGCAAGGACAACGTCCACGGCTATCCGTTCGACATCTACGTCCATCACGGCGCGGGCGCCTACATCTGCGGCGAGGAGACGGCACTCCTCGAAAGCCTCGAAGGCAAGAAGGGAATGCCGCGGCTCAAGCCGCCATTCCCCGCCAATATGGGTCTCTACGGCTGCCCCACTACGGTGAACAACGTCGAGTCGATCGCCGTCGCCGGAACCATCCTGCGCCGGGGCGGCGCGTGGTTCGCCGGGCTCGGCGGAAAGAACAATACCGGCACGAAGCTGTTCTGCGTCTCCGGCCACGTCAACAAGCCCTGCAATGTCGAGGAAGAACTCGGGATCACCTTCCGAGAGCTGATCGACAAGCATTGCGGCGGCATGCGCGGCGGCTGGGACAACCTGCTCTGCTCGATCCCGGGCGGCTCATCGGTGCCGCTGGTGCCGGCCGAGCAGATCATCGACGCCAAGATGGATTTCGACACGCTGAAGAATCTCGGCTCCGGCCTCGGCACGGCGGCGGTCATCGTGCTCGACAGGTCCACGGACATCGTCTCGGCGATCGCCCGCATTGCCTATTTCTACAAGCACGAGTCTTGCGGCCAGTGCACGCCGTGCCGTGAGGGTACCGGCTGGATGTGGCGCGTGATGCTGCGCATGGCCGAAGGCCGGGCCCAGCGGCGTGAGATCGACATGCTCCTCGACGTGACGAAGCAGATCGAGGGCCACACGATCTGCGCACTCGGCGATGCCGCCGCGTGGCCGATCCAGGGCCTCATCCGCCACTTCCGACCCGAGATCGAGAAGCGCATCGACCGCTACAGCGCCAATCCGCACAGCGACCCTGTGCCGATGGCGGCGGAATAGCGCCGATGTCGTCATTCCACACTCGACCTCATCCTGAGGCGCCGCGAAGCGGCCTCGAAGGAGATCTCCAGAAAGCGCAGAGTCTCATTGAGGGCTCCTTCGAGGCTCGGCTTCGCCTCGCACCTCAGGATGAAGTCGCGGATGGGACGTCAAACCCGGATTTTGTGCCGAACTCCGAGATGATCGCATGACAAAACTCATCGTCGACGGCACCGAGGTCGATGTTCCGGCCGAGTACACCCTGCTCCAGGCTTGCGAAGTCGCGGGCGCGGAGATCCCGCGCTTCTGCTTCCACGAGCGGCTGTCCATCGCCGGCAATTGCCGCATGTGCTTGGTCGAGCTGAAGGGCGCGCCGAAACCCGTCGCCTCCTGCGCCTACGCGGTGAAGGATTGCCGGCCCGGCCCCAATGGTGAGCCGCCGGAGATCCTGACGCGCTCGGGAACCACGAAGAAGGCTCGCGAGGGGGTGATGGAGTTTCTCCTCATCAATCACCCGCTCGATTGCCCGATCTGTGACCAGGGCGGGCATTGCGACCTGCAGGATCAGGCCATGGCCTACGGCGTCGATTCGACCCGCTACGGCGAGAACAAGCGCGCGGTCGAGGAAAAGTATATCGGCCCGCTGGTGCGGACCGCCATGAACCGCTGCATCCATTGCACCCGCTGTGTCCGCTTCCTCGCGGAGGTCGCCGGTGTGCCGGATCTCGGCGCCATCGGGCGCGGCGAGGACATGGAGATCACGAGCTACCTCGAATCGGCCATGGGCTCGGAGCTTCAGGGCAACGTCGCCGATCTCTGCCCCGTGGGCGCCCTCGTCCACAAGCCGCAGAGCTACGAGGTGCGGCCCTGGGAATTGTCCAAGACCGAATCGATCGACGTGATGGATGCGGTGGGCTGCGCCATCCGCGTCGATGCCCGTGGCCGCGAGGTCATGCAGATCGAGCCGCGGGTGAACGAGGACATCAACGAGGAGTGGATCTCCGACAAGACCCGCCACGCGGTGGACGGCCTGCGCGCCCAGCGCCTCGACCGGCCCTATCTGCGCGAGAACGGCCGCCTGCGTCCGGCCTCCTGGGGTGAGGCCTTCGCGGCCATCGCCGCGAAGACGAAAGCCGCCGATCCGAAGCGCGTCGGTGCCATCGTCGGCGATCTCGCCGCCGTCGAGGAGATCTATGCCCTGAAGACCCTCATGGGGTCGCTCGGCGTGACCAATCTCGACTGCCGTCAGGCGGGCGAGGCGATTGACCCGGCCTGGGGTCGCGCCGCCTACACCTTCAACCCCACCATCCCCGGCATCGAGGAGGCGGACGCGATCCTCCTCGTCGGGACCAACCCGCGCCTGGAAGCCTCGCTTCTCAACGTCCGCATCCGCAAGCGCTGGCGCATGGCGCCGCTGGCGGTCGGTCTTATCGGCGAGGCCGTGGACCTCACCTATCCCCACACCTATCTCGGTGCCGGTCCGGAGACCCTTGCCGACATCGCTGCCGGCAAGCACAGCTTCGCCGAGGTGCTGAGGGCGGCGAGCCGGCCACTGGTCATCGTCGGGACCGGTGCGCTGGCCCGTCCGGACGGTGCCGCCATCCTCTCGGCGGCAGCCAAGCTGGCCGGGGAGATCGGTGCGGTCACCGCTGAGTGGAACGGCTTTGCCGTGCTCCAGACCGCTGCCGCCCGCGTGGGCGCTCTCGATCTCGGCTTCGTGCCGGGGGAGGGTGCTTTGACGCTCGCACAGATGGCCGAGCCAGGCGCCCTCGACGTGATGTTCAACCTCGGTGCCGACGAGGTCGAGATCGGTGCCGGCGCCTTCGTGGTCTACCAGGGCACGCATGGCGACCGCGGGGCCACCCGCGCCGACGTGATCCTTCCGGGCGCGGCTTATACCGAGAAGAACGCCACCTTCGTCAATCTCGAAGGCCGGGTGCAGACCACCAACCGCGCCGGCTTCCCGCCGGGCGACGCCCGCGAGGATTGGGCGATCCTGCGCGCCCTCTCCGACGTGCTCGGCAAGCGCCTCGCATTCGATTCGCTCGGTGCCCTGCGGCGCGCGCTCTATGCCGAGTATCCGCATTTCGCCGCCCTCGACGCGGTGGCGGCCAGCGATGTGGCCGCTACGGTCGAGACGCTGGCGGGCTTGGGCGGCGAGCCGAGCCGTTCGGCCTTTGCTCCGGCGGTTCCGGATTTCTACCTCACCAATGCCGTCGCCCGCGCCTCGCGGGTACTGGCCGAATGCTCGAGCCTCGCGCGGACGCGCGGCCTCGAAGCGGCGGAATAGGGGCTGCCGACCATGCTGGAAATCGTGGGCACCGTCCTGCTGCTGATCCTCAAGAGCTTCGTGCTCCTGGCGCTGCTTCTCGTCTTCATCGCCTACGCGTTGCTGGCCGATCGCAAGATTTGGGCGGCGGTGCAGCTGCGCCGCGGCCCCAACGTCGTCGGGCCCTGGGGCCTGTTCCAGTCCTTCGCCGATCTTCTGAAATTCGTGCTGAAGGAGCCGGTGATTCCGGCCGGCGCCAACAAAGCGCTGTTCCTGCTGGCGCCTCTGGTCTTCGCCACCCTGGCGCTCGCGGCCTGGGCAGTGATCCCGCTGGCAGAGGGTTGGGCCATCGCCGACCTCAATGTCGGCATCACCTACATCTTCGCGATCTCGTCGCTCGGCGTCTACGGCGTGTTGATGGGCGGCTGGGCCTCGAACTCGAAATACGCCTTCCTCGGCGCTCTGCGCTCCGCCGCGCAGATGATCTCCTACGAAGTCAGCTTGGGCTTCGTGATCATCTGCGTGCTGCTCTGCGCCGGCTCGCTCAACCTCTCGCGCATCGTCATGGCGCAGGACACCTCCCTCGGCATCCTCGGCTGGTATTGGCTGTGGCTGTTCCCAATGTTCGTGGTGTTCTTCGTCTCCGCGCTCGCGGAGACCAACCGCCCTCCCTTCGACCTGCCGGAGGCCGAATCGGAGTTGGTCGCCGGCTACATGGTCGAGTATTCCTCGACGCCCTACCTGCTGTTCATGCTCGGCGAGTACGTGGCGATCATGACCATGTGCGCCTTGGGAACCGTGCTGTTCCTCGGCGGATGGCTCTCGCCGATCCCGTTCGCGCCCTTCACCTGGGTGCCCGGGCTGATCTGGTTCGCCCTGAAGGCGAGCTTCCTGTTCTTCATGATCGCCATGGTGAAGGCCATGGTGCCCCGCTACCGCTACGACCAGCTCATGCGCCTCGGCTGGAAGGTGTTCCTTCCGCTCTCGCTCGTCTCGGTCGTCGTCGTCGCCTTTGTCCTCAAGCTCACTGGCCTCGCGCCGGGTGTTTGACAACCCCTCACGGAGATCCGAGCCATGAAGCTCGATCAGGTCGCTAAGGGTCTGCTGCTGAAGGAGTTCGTGTCGGGGTTCGCCCTCGCCATGCGCTATTTCTTCAAGCCGAAGGCCACGATCAACTACCCCTTCGAGATGGGGCATCGCGGGCCGCGCTTTCGCGGCGAGCATGCGCTCCGCCGCTATCCCAACGGTGAGGAGCGCTGCATCGCCTGCAAGCTGTGCGAGGCGATCTGCCCGGCGCAGGCCATCACCATCGAGGCCGGCCCGCGCCGCAACGACGGCACGCGGCGCACCACGCGCTACGACATCGACATGGTGAAGTGCATCTATTGCGGCATGTGCCAGGAGGCCTGCCCGGTGGATGCCATCGTCGAGGGCCCGAATCTCGAGTTCTCGGTGGAGACTCGCGAGGAGCTTCTCTACGACAAGGACAAGCTCCTCCTGAATGGCGACCGCTGGGAACGCGAGATCGCGCGGAACCTCGCGGTGGACGCGCCATACCGGTGATCAGGGGGGCTCCGGCGGTTGTGCACCGCAGGGGTGGGTTCTATAGACGGGCGGCCTGCACGGGCCGGTTTGACTTTCGGCAGAAGGGGCCGTCCTCGGGACGGCTGATCTCCATAATCGCATGAGTGCAGCCGCAGCCTTCTTCTACCTGTTCGCCGGCATCGCGATCGCGTCCGCGTTCATGGTCATCACCTCGCGCAACCCGGTCGCGTCGGTGCTCTTTCTCATCCTGGCCTTCGTCAACGCGGCCGGCCTGTTCGTCCTGATGGGCGCCGAGTTCCTGGCGATGATCCTCGTCGTCGTCTATGTCGGCGCCGTCGCCGTGCTGTTCCTCTTCGTCGTGATGATGCTCGACGTGGATTTCGCGCAGCTGCGGCAGGGCTTCCAGCAATACCTGCCGGTCGGTGCCCTGATCGGGGCGATCTTCCTGATCGAACTGCTGCTGGTCGTCGGTTCCTGGACCATCGATCCCGGCCTGATGCAGGCGCCGCTCGGCCCGCTCGCCAATGTCGAGGGCGTCACCAACACCCAGATGCTCGGGCGCGTGCTCTACACCGACTACGTCTTCTTCTTCCAACTGGCCGGACTGATCCTGCTGGTGGCGATGATCGGCGCGATCGTGCTCACCCTGCGTGACCGGCCGGGCGTGAAGCGCCAGAACATTTCCGTTCAGAACGCCCGGACGCAGGAGATGGCGGTCGAGACCCGCAAGGTGCCCTCGCGCCAGGGTGTCGAGGTCTGATGTCGGCTCCAGAGAAGGATCAGCGCTCATGATCGGCTTGAGCCATTACCTCACGGTGGCGGCGATCCTGTTCACGCTCGGCGTGCTCGGCATCTTCGTGAACCGCAAGAACATCATCGTCATCCTGATGTCGGTGGAGCTGATCCTGCTCGCCGTGAACATCAACCTCGTGGCGTTCTCCACCCACCTCAACGACATCACCGGCCAGGTCTTCGCCCTCTTCGTGCTCACGGTGGCGGCGGCAGAAGCGGCCATCGGGCTCGCCATCCTCGTCGTGTTCTTCCGAAACCGCGGCTCCATCGCGGTGGAGGACGTGAACATGATGAAGGGCTGATCATCCACATGCCGAGCCGCGCGGCGCGCCGCGCGATCCCCTAGACGAACATGGAGCGAGGCCGGTCATCCGGCACGCTTCCGGAGGCCGGGCCAGCCAGCGATGTATCACGCGATCGTCTTCTTCCCGCTCATCGGAGCCCTGCTCGCCGGCCTGTTCGGGCGCCAGCTGGGTCCTCGCGTGTGCGAGTACATCACCACCGGCTTCCTCGCCTTCTCCGCCCTCCTGTCCTGGGGCGCCTTCTTCGAGGTCCCGGGCTCGGATCACGCCACCCGCGTGCAGGTGGCGACCTGGTTCACGGCCGGCGACCTCGTGGTCGACTGGGCCTTCCGCATCGACACGCTCACCGTTGTGATGCTGGTGGTGGTGACCACGGTCTCGACCCTCGTCCATCTCTACTCCGTGGGCTACATGGAGGAGGATCCGCACCGGCCGCGCTTCTTCGCCTACCTGTCGCTGTTCACCTTCGCCATGCTGATGCTGGTGACGTCCGACAACCTCGTGCAGATGTTCTTCGGCTGGGAGGGCGTCGGCCTCGCCTCCTATCTGCTGATCGGATTCTGGTACGAGAAGCCTTCCGCCAACGCGGCCGCGATGAAGGCCTTCATCGTCAACCGCGTCGGCGATTTCGGCTTCTCGCTGGGCATCTTCCTCGTCTTCGTCCTGTTCGGGTCGGTGGCCTTCGACGGCATCCTGCCGCGCGCCAATGAGCTCAAGGACGCGACCTTCCACTTCCTCGGCTACGACTGGAACGCCATGACGCTGGCGTGCCTGCTCCTGTTCATGGGCGCCATGGGCAAGTCGGCGCAGTTCCTGCTCCACACCTGGCTGCCCGACGCGATGGAGGGACCGACCCCGGTCTCCGCCCTGATCCACGCCGCGACCATGGTCACCGCCGGCGTGTTCATGGTGGCGCGCCTGTCGCCGCTGTTCGAGGTGGCCCCCAACGCGCTCATCGTCGTAACGGTCATCGGCGGCATCACCGCGTTCTTCGCGGCCACGATCGGCATGGTGCAGAACGACATCAAGCGCGTCATCGCCTACTCGACCTGCTCGCAGCTCGGCTACATGTTCGTGGCCCTCGGCGTCGGCGCCTATTCGGCCGCCGTGTTCCACCTCTTCACCCATGCCTTCTTCAAGGCGCTGCTGTTCCTCGGCGCCGGTTCGGTCATCCACGCGATGCATCACGAGCAGGACATGCGGAACATGGGGGCGCTGCGCCGCTACATCCCCTTCACCTCCGCCATGATGACCATCGGTACCCTGGCGCTGATCGGTTTCCCCTTCACCGCCGGCTACTATTCGAAGGACGCGATCATTGAGGCGGCCTATGCCTCGACGCGACCGGGCCACACGCTGGCCTTCCTCGCGACCGTCATCGCCGCCTTGATGACCTCGTTCTATTCCTGGCGCCTGTTCTTCATGACCTTCGAGGGTCCGGCCCGCTGGGCGGGACACGGCGCCGCTCATCACGACGGCCACCACGCGACGCCGGCCGTTGCGCACGCGTCTTCGGCGGTTCAGGCCGACGGCGCGCCGGGTCACCACGAGGGCGTAGCCCATGACGACAAGGGCCACGACGTCGAGCCGGCCTCGCATAGCGCGATCGAACATCACGACCATGCGCACACGCCGCATGAGAGCCCGCTGGTGATGACGATCCCTCTCGCGATCCTCGCCTTCGGCGCGCTGTTCGCCGGCCTGATCTTCAAGAACCGCTTCATCGGCGACGGCATGGAGACGTTCTGGGGCCATGCGCTCGGCCACGGCCCCGACAACCACATCATGCACGACATCCATTCGGTGCCGGCTCTGGTGACCTACTCGCCCTTCATCATGCTGATGACCGGCTTCGTCCTGGCTTTCTGGATGTATATCCGCCGCCCGGAACTGCCCGGCCAGCTCGCTGCCCAGCAGCCGAGCCTGTACCGCTTCCTGCTCAACAAGTGGTATTTCGACGAGCTCTACGACCGGATCTTCGTCCGTCCGGCCAAGGGTTTCGGGAAGTTCCTCTGGAAGGAGGGCGATGGCCGCGTCATCGACGGGCTCGGTCCCGACGGCATCGCCACGCGCGTGCTCGACGTCACCCGCGGCGTGGTCCGGCTCCAGACCGGTTACGTCTACCACTATGCTTTCGTCATGCTCATCGGCGTCGCCGGCCTCATCAGCTGGTACATGCTCACCGGCATGCCCAAGGTGACGCATTGATGGCTCGCGCAGTGACGGCCGCCACCACGTATCGGAGTGCCCGCTAGATGTTCGGCCTCGGCATTCTCTCAGGCCTGCTGATCGTGCCGCTCTGCGGTGCGGCCTTCATCCTGACCCTCGGCAACGAATCCGAGAGCGTGAAGCGTAACGCCCGCTGGGCGGCGCTCGCGACCACCATCGTGACCTTCCTCCTCAGCCTCGTCGCCTGGGGCCGGTTCGACCCCTCGACCTCGAGCTTCCAGCTCATCGAGACCCATGGTTGGCTCGCCGAGACGATCAAGTTCAAGCTGGGCGTGGACGGCTTCTCGATGCCGCTGATCCTGCTCACCACGTTCCTGATGCCGTTCTGCATCGGCGCCTCGTGGCTCTCGGTGAACACCCGGGTGAAGGAGTATTTCGTCGCCTTCCTCGTCCTCGAGACGACGATGATCGGCGTGTTCTGCTCCCTCGACCTGGTGCTGTTCTACCTGTTCTTCGAGGCCGGCCTGATCCCGATGTTTCTCATCATCGGCATCTGGGGCGGAAAGCGGCGCATCTACGCCAGCTTCAAGTTCTTCCTCTACACACTGCTCGGCTCGGTGCTCATGCTGCTCGCCATCATGGCGATGTACTGGCACGCCGGCACCACCGACATCCCGACCCTGCTGCACACCCGCTTCCCCGTCGGCATGCAATACTGGCTGTGGCTCGCCTTCTTCGCCTCCTTCGCGGTGAAGATGCCGATGTGGCCGGTCCATACCTGGCTGCCGGATGCGCATGTGGAGGCACCCACCGCCGGTTCGGTGATCCTCGCCGGCATCCTGCTCAAGATGGGCGGCTACGGCTTCATCCGGATCTCGCTGCCGATGTTCCCGGACGCTTCGGCCTATTTCGCGCCGTTCGTCTTCGCGCTCTCGGTCACCGCGATCATCTTCACCTCGCTGATCGCGCTGATGCAGACCGACATCAAGAAGCTGATCGCCTATTCGTCGGTGGCCCATATGGGCTTCGTCACGCTCGGCCTGTTCACCCTCAACGAGCAGGGCATCCAGGGCGCCCTGTTCCTGATGATCTCCCACGGAATCGTCTCCGGCGCGCTCTTCCTCTGTGTCGGCGTGGTCTACGACCGGATGCACACTCGCGAGATCGCAGCCTATGGCGGCCTCGTGAAGCGGATGCCGCTCTATGCGGCCGCTATGATGGTGTTCACCATGGCCAATGTCGGCCTGCCGGGCACGTCGGGCTTCGTCGGCGAGTTCCTCGCCATGATGGGTGCCTTCAAGGCCAACCCCACCGTGGCGTTCTTCTCGGTCTTCGGCATCATCCTCTCGGCGGGCTACGCCCTCTGGCTCTATGCGAGGGTGATCTACGGCAAGCTCGAGAAGCCCAACCTGCAGGGCATCCTCGACCTCGATCTCCGTGAGAAGATCATCATCGCGCCGCTCGTGGCCCTGACGATCTACTACGGCGTGCATCCCGCGCCCATCCTCGACACCTTCGCCCCCTCGACGGAGGCGCTGATGCAGAGCATGAGGACCGCGCTCTCGAACACGCAGACCGCGGCGGTCGTCCCGCCCGTGGCGCGCTGAAGGTCGTATCGTCGATGACCGCTATCCAGGCCGTCCTGCCCTCGCTCTCGCCGGTGATGCCGGAGCTGATCCTCGCCATCGGTGTTCTGGCGCTGATCCTCTACGGCGCCTTCCGCGGCGAACGCTCGGTGGAGAGCGTCAATGTCGGCGCGCTCGTGCTGCTGATCCTGGCCTTCTTCGTGGTCGTGTCGCAATCGGGTGCCAAGGTCACCACCCTCAACGGCTCGTTCATCATCGACAATTTCTCGAAGGTGATGAAGGCGCTGATCCTACTCGGCTCGGCCGCCACGATCCTGCTCTCGCGCGACTACTTTCAGCGTGAGCGCATCGACCGGTTCGAGTTCCCGATCCTGATTGTGCTCTGCACCATCGGCATGATGGTGATGGCGTCCGCCAACGACCTGATCGCCCTCTATCTCGGCCTCGAACTGCAGTCGCTCGCGGCCTACGTCATCGCCGCCTTCCATCGCGACAACCTGAAATCGACGGAAGCCGGGCTGAAGTACTTCGTCCTCGGCGCGCTGTCCTCGGGCATGCTGCTCTACGGCTCGTCGCTGGTCTACGGCTTCACCGGGACCGTCTCCTTCCCCGGCATCGTCTCGGCACTCAACGACAATGCCGGTCTCGGCATCGTCCTCGGCATCGTCTTCGTGGCCGCCGGCGTCGCCTTCAAGATGTCGGCTGTGCCGTTCCACATGTGGACGCCTGACGTCTACGAGGGCTCGCCGACGCCGGTGACGGCCTTCTTCGCCTCGGCGCCGAAGATGGCCGCGGTGGCGATGACGGTGCGCATCTTCATCGGCGCCTTCCCGGACGTCACCGCCATCTGGCAACAGATCATCGTCTTCGTCGCCATCGCCTCCATGGCGCTCGGCTCCTTCGCTGCCATCGGCCAGCGCTCGATCAAGCGCCTGATGGCCTATTCCTCCATCGGCAATATCGGCTACGCCCTGATCGGGCTGGCTGCCGCTTCGGAGGAAGGCATCCGTGGCGTGGTGATCTACATGATCATCTACCTCGCCATGACGCTCGGTGCCTTCGCGGTGATCCTCTCCCTGCGCCGCGGCGGCCAGATGTACGAGACGGTGGACGACCTCTCGGGCCTGTCGCGGACCCATCCGGTCCTGGCCTTCTGCCTCGCCGCAATGATGTTCTCGCTGGCCGGCATCCCGCCGCTCGCGGGATTCTTCGGCAAGTTCTACGTCTTCGCTGCGGCCATCAAGGCGGATCTCGTCGGCCTCGCGGTCGTCGGCGTCGTCACCAGCGTGGTCGGCGCGTTCTACTACCTGCGCCTGGTCAAGGTGATGTATTTCGACGAACCGACCGCCCCCTACGAGGCGATGCCGCCGGGTCTTCGCATCGTGCTCGGCTTGTCGAGCGCGGTCGTGGTGCTGTTCTTCCTCGTGCCGTCTCCCCTCGTCAGCGCGGCGGGTGCCGCGGCCAAGTCGCTGTTCTAGGATTTTGGCGGATCATCGGCCGGACTATCGGCTCGGCGCGGCGGCGAAAGCTGCCGGCCATCGGCTTCATGTTCACGAAAGCCTCGGCTCGACCAACACCCAGGCGATGGAACTCGCGCGCCAAGGCGAGCGAGGGCCGCTCTGGGTCGTCGCTCACAGGCAGGAGGCCGGGCGCGGCCGCAGGGGGAGCGCATGGGCATCCCTGCCCGGCAACCTGACCGCGAGCCTGCTCTGGCCGGTCTCAGATGTCGATCCGGTGCATGTCCCGAGCCTCGGCTTCGTGGCAGGAGTAGCGTTGATCGCCGCACTGAAGAGAGCGATCCAACCCCCTCAGGATGAGGTTGGCGGTGGGAAGATTGGTGGCGGGTGCCCGTTCCGCCTGAAATGGCCCAACGACGTCCTGGCCTCCGGTGCCAAGCTCGCGGGGCTTCTCCTGGAGGCGGAATCCCATCCCGGCGGGCGCCGTTCGGCCGTGATGGGATTCGGCGTCAACGTCGCCGCGTCACCGCAGGACTTGCCTTATCCCGCTACAAGCCTCAGTCAGATACCGTACGAGACGCGCGCCGAAGATCTGTTCGACCACTTGTCGGACGAGATCGTCGCTGCTGCGCGATTATGGAACCGGGGCCGTGGATTCTCATCGATCCGCGAGCGCTGGCTCGACAACGCCGCCGGGATCGGCGCACCGGTCTCGGTGCGGGTCGGGGGCGACTTCGTGCAAGGAATTTTCGAGACGATCGACGAGGCGGGGCGGCTCGTCGTCCGATCGGATGATGGGACGCGACGGACCGTGACGGCGGGCGAGGTGCATTTGGGTTCGGCCGCGACGGCGGCTTGAGGTTTTACAGTGATGACGACAGGGCAAGACGAACTCGTCTTCGTGCCGCTCGGCGGCGTGGGCGAGATCGGCATGAATGCGGCACTCTACGGCTTTGGGCCGGTGAAGAACCGCAAATGGATCATGGTCGATTGTGGAATGGGGTTCGCAGGGGAAGAGGGTTTCCCGGGCATCGACCTGATGTTCCCGGATCTCAGCTTCATCGAGGAGCGCAGGGACGATCTTCTGGCGATCTTCATCACCCATGCGCACGAGGACCATATCGGCGCCATCGGTGAATTGTGGCCCAAGCTGAAGGCGCCGGTCTACGCGACCCGCTTCGCCAAGAACCTGCTCGAAGCCCGCAAGCTCAGCGAGCCGGGCGCACCCAAGGTGACCCTGCGCGAGATCGCCGCCCACAAGCCCGTCCGGGTCGGGCCGTTCGAGATCGAGTACATCCCGGTCTCGCACTCGATCCCCGAATCGAACGCTGTCGCGATCCGCACCGCGCACGGCCTCGTGCTGCATACGGGTGACTGGAAGCTCGACGCCACGCCGATCCTCGGCGACGTCACCTCCGAGGCCTCGTTCCGCAAGCTCGGCGACGAGGGCATCCTCGCCATGATCAGCGATTCGACCAACGTCGTACGCGAGGGGCGTTCCCCGAGCGAGGCCGAGGTCGCCGCAACCCTGCGCGAGCTGATCGCCGAGGCGCCGCACCGCGTCGCCGTCACCACCTTCGCCTCCAACGTCGCCCGCATGCGGGCGGTGGCCGAAGCCGCCCGCGATTGCGGTCGCGAGGTCATCGCGGTGGGCCGTGCCATGGACCGGGTCATCGGCGTCGCCCGCGAATGCGGCTTCCTCGACGGCCTGCCCGATTTCCGCTCGGCCGACAGCTACGGCTACCTGCCCCGCGACAAGGTGGTCTGCCTGCTCACCGGCTCTCAGGGCGAAGAGCGCGCGGCCCTGGCCCGCGTCTCCCGTGACGACCATCCCGACGTCACCCTCGCCTCGGGCGACCGCGTGATCTTCTCCTCGCGTGCCATTCCCGGCAACGAGCGGGCGGTGGGCGCGATCATCAACGACCTGATCAATGCCGGTATCGAGGTGGTGACGGACCGGACGAAGCTCGTCCACGTTTCCGGACACCCCCGCCGCGACGAGATGGCCGAGATGTACGCCTGGACCCGGCCGAAGACGGCGATCCCCGTCCATGGCGAGGCGCTCCATCTCGACGAGCATGCCCGCTTCGCCCTGGCGCAGGGTGTCGGCAACGTCGTCAAGGCTCGCAACGGCAGCGTCGTGCGCCTCGCTCCCGGCACTCCGGAGATCGTCGATCACGTGAAGGCCGGGCGCCTGTTCAAGGACGGCAACGTCCTGATCGACGCCAAGGACCGGGCGATCCCCGAGCGCCGCAAGCTCTCGCAGGCCGGCGTCGTGTCGGTCGCCATCGCCATCGACGTCCAGGGCGAGGTGCTGGGCGAGCCGGCCATCGACATCATGGGCCTGCCCAATCGCGGCAAGAACGGCCAGCCGATGCTGGACGTGGCCGTCGAGGCGGTCTCGCGGACCCTGAGCGGCCTGTCGAAGCAGAAGCGCAAGGATGCCGAGGCGGTGGAGAAGGCCGTCGATCGGGCGATCCGCTCCGCCGTGAACGAGGCCTGGGGCAAGAAGCCCGCCTGCCACGTGCAGGTGGTGGAGGTTTGAGACAGTAAGGGTGGAACGGCGCATGAACTCGCCGTTCCACCTCGCGATCTCATCCTGAGGCGTCCAGAGCGCAGCGAAGGCCTCGAAGGAGCCCTCCAGTGCGCGTCACGATCACTGGAGGGCTCCTTCGAGGCCGCTGACGCGGCACCTCAGGATGAGGGGGATGAGTAGGATCAACAGAACGAAAAGAGGGAGCAAACCAATGATCGGACGCCTGAACCACGTGGCCATCGCCGTGCGTGACCTCGACGCGGCCTGTGCCATCTATCGCGACACCCTCGGTGCCACGATCACCGAGCCGCTGCCCCAGCCCGAGCACGGCGTGACGGTGGTGTTCGTGAACCTGCCCAACAGCAAGGTCGAGCTCATGTCGCCCCTCGGCGAGGGCTCGCCGATCGAGAGCTTCGTCGAGCGCAATCCCAATGGCGGCGTTCATCACGTCTGCTACGAGGTCGACGACATCATCGTCGCCCGCGACAAGCTGAAGGCCCAGGGCGCCCGCGTCCTCGGGACCGGCGAGCCGAAGATCGGCGCGCACGGAAAGCCGGTCCTGTTCCTCCACCCCAAGGACTTCCTCGGCACCCTGGTCGAGCTGGAGCAGGTGTGAGCGGCGTGAACGCCCTGATCCGGGCCGTCTCGGCCACGACCTGGCGGACGCTCGCCGCCATGCTCGTGGTCATCTCGGCCGTGGCGGCTCTCGCCGTGATCCTGTTCAAGCTCACGGTGTTCGGGGCCTTCGCCCTGTATTTCGTGGTCTGGTGGACCCTGCTCTTCGTCATCCTGCCCCTGCGCAACCAGGTCGAGACCGACCCGGCGCTGATCGTGCCGGGCCAGGATCCGGGGGCTCCGGCCGCCCCGCGCCTGCGCGAGAAGGCGATCTGGACGACGCTCCTCGCCAGCGCCGTCTTCCTGGCGGCGATCCCGATCTTCGAACTGTCGGGACTGTAGATCCGCGAAACGGCGACGAAGCGGATCGTTCTGCGTCCGTATTCGAGCGACCGCGTCGACAATAAAAAAAGCAAGGCTCGCGCCTTGCTTTTGAGAACATAGATGACGTGTCAGCCTATTTTGTCTCACGCATTTCTGACGGCGTGGCGGCTGGAATTTCCTCCCGAGACTCGGACCTCGCGCTGCCTCTCCGGGCGTCGCGACCATCACGGGGCGCTTATAGGAACTGGACTGCGCATTGTCACGCCTCCGGAGATGATTCCTCACGTTTTTTTGCAAGAGTCGACGGATTCCGTCCCTGAGCGAGCCTGTGACGCGCTTCCGTGACGATTCCGAGCTTTCCCTGACTCCGCACGGCGCTTGTATTTTCTCGATGCAATGTGTTGTGTGCCCCGCAACGATGCGCGGCCCGACCGCGTCCCAAGGATTCAAGGCCCGCGATGCGTCTCTCCCGCTATTTCCTGCCGACCTTGCGCGAGACGCCCAAGGAAGCGGAGATCATCTCTCATCGCCTGATGCTGCGGGCGGGCCTGGTCCGCCAGGAAGCGGCCGGAATCTATGCCTGGCTGCCGCTGGGCCTGCGCGTGCTCAACAAGGTCTGCGCGGTGATCCGCGAGGAGCAGGACCGTTCGGGCGCCATCGAGCTCTTGATGCCGTCGATCCAGTCGGCCGATCTGTGGAAGGAATCCGGGCGCTACGAGGCCTATGGCAAGGAGATGCTGCGCATTTCCGACCGCCACGACCGCGAGATGCTGTTCGGCCCCACCGCCGAGGAAGTGATCACCGAGATCTTCCGCGGCAGCGTGCGCTCCTACAAGGACCTGCCGAAGAACCTCTACCAGATCTCCTGGAAGTTCCGCGACGAGGTGCGGCCGCGCTTCGGGACCATGCGCTCGCGTGAATTCCTGATGAAGGACGCTTATTCGTTCGACATCGACCAGGCGACGGCCCGGCACGCCTACAATAAGATGTTCGTCGCCTATCTGCGGACCTTCGCCGGCCTCGGCCTCAAGGCGATCCCGATGCGCGCCGATACCGGCCCGATCGGCGGCGACCTCAGCCACGAATTCATCATCCTGGCCCAGACCGGTGAGAGCGAGGTGTTCTGCGACAGGCAGTATCTCGATTTCGACGTTCCGCCGGTGACCACCGATTTCGACGACGTCGCCGGCCTGCAAGGCACGGTCGACCGCTGGACCTCGCTCTACGCCGCCACCTCCGAGATGCACGAGCCGGCCGCCTTCGCCGAAGTCGGCGAGGACAAGCAGATGGCCGCGCGCGGCATCGAGGTCGGGCACATCTTCTATTTCGGCACGAAGTATTCCGAGGCCATGGGTGCCAAGGTCACCGGGCCGGACGGCGTCGACCGCGCCGTCCATATGGGCTCCTACGGCATCGGCCCGAGCCGGCTGGTGGCCGCGATCATCGAGGCATCGCACGACGAGGCCGGCATCATCTGGCCGGATTCCGTGGCGCCGTTCGACGTCGCGCTGATCAACCTCAAGACCGGCGACGCCGCCACCGATGCCGCCTGCACCGAGATCCAGGCCAATCTCGAGGCCAATGGGCTCACCGTCCTCTACGACGACCGCGACGAGCGGCCGGGCGCGAAGTTCGCCACCGCCGACCTCATCGGCCTGCCCTGGCAGGTCGTCGTCGGTCCTCGTGGGCTGGCCGAGGGCAAGGTCGAGATCAAGCGTCGCGCCGGCGGCGAGCGTGAGAGCGTGGCTCCCATCGACCTGATCTCGCGCCTGAAGCGGAGCTGAGGCCGGCATGGCTCTCGCAGAGACGGTGAAGGAACGGCTGGCGGGACTGTCCGGCCTGTTCAAGCGCGGCAGCACGCCGCCCTTCGCGGCCTTCGAGTGGATCATCGCCGGACGCTACCTTCGGGCCCGGCGGCGGGGCGGCGGCGTCTCCGTCGTCGCCTTCTTCTCGGTCCTCGGCATCTCGCTCGGGGTCGCCACCCTCATCATCGTGCTGTCGGTGATGAACGGATTCCGCACCGAACTCCTGTCCAAGATCGTCGGCATCAACGGCCACGTCTTCGTCACCCCCATCGACAAGCTCTTCACCGACTATGTCGATCTTGCCGACCGTCTCTCGAAAGTGGCCGGCGTGCGCTCGGCGATCCCGCTTGTGGAAGGCCAGGCCTTCGCCTCTTCGCCCTATGGCGGCAGCGGCGTGCTGGTGCGCGGCATCCGCGGCGAGGACATCGATTCCATCGGCTCCATCGCCAAGACCATCCGCGGCGGCACGCTGGACGGGTTCGACGACGGGACCGGCGTCGCCATCGGGCGGCGGCTCGCCGAATCCCTCGGCCTCCAGGCCGGCGACCAGATCACCCTGTCCACGCCGAAAGGCGCCACGACCCCGTTCGGCACGGCGCCGCGCACCAAGGCCTATACGGTCAAGGCGATCTTCGAGATCGGCATGACCGAGTTCGACGCCACCTTCGTGTTCATGCCGCTGGCCGAATCCCAGGCCTTCTTCAACCGCGACGCCGATGTCAGCCTGATCGAGGTCTATCTCGACAATGCCGACGCCGTAGCGCAGTTGCGGCCCGATCTCGAAATGGCGGCCGAGCGGCCCGTCCTCCTCACCGACTGGCGCCAGCGCAACCGGACCTTCTTCGGGGCGCTGGAGGTGGAGCGGAACGTGATGTTTCTCATCCTCAGCCTCATCGTGGTGGTGGCGACCCTCAACATCGTTTCCGGCCTGATCCTGCTGGTGCGCGACAAGTCCAGCGACATCGCGATCCTGCGCACGATGGGAGCGACGCCGGGCACGGTGATGCGGGTGTTCCTCATCAACGGAGCCCTCATCGGCGTGGTCGGGACGCTGAGCGGGCTGGCGCTCGGAACGCTCATCACCCTCAACATCAAGCCGATCCAGCGGGTGCTGTTTCCCTCCGCCTGGGACCCCACCGTGCGGTTCCTGGCCGAGATCCCCGCCGAGATGAATTCCGGCGAGATCACGGTGGTGGTCCTTACCTCCATCGCCCTGTCGCTCGTGGCGACGCTCTATCCCTCCTGGCGCGCGGCCCGGCTCGATCCGGTGCAGGCCCTGCGTTACGGCTGAGGGGAGACAGGACATCATGACAACCCAAGCCGAGGCGGCCGGCGCGCAGCCGGTCCCGGCCCTGTTCTTCGCCAAGGTGGAACGCCGCTACGCGCAAGGGACCGGAGCCCTCGACATCCTGCGCGGTGCCGATCTCGCGATCTGGCCGGGCGAACTCGTAGCCCTGGTGGCGCCGTCGGGCGCGGGCAAATCCACCCTTCTCCACCTCGCGGGCCTGCTGGAGCGGCCCGATGGGGGAGAGGTCTATATCGGCGGCCAACCCACCGCCGCGATGCCCGATGCCGAGCGCACGCGCTTTCGCCGGGAGGAGATGGGCTTCGTCTACCAGTTCCACCATCTCCTGCCCGAGTTCTCCGCCCTGGAGAACGTGGTCATGCCCCAGCTCATCCGCGGCCTCGGAGCCAGGGAAGCAAAGGCGCGCGCCACCGAGCTCCTCAGCTTTCTCGGCCTCAAGGAGCGCCTGGTCCATCGCCCGGCCGAGCTGTCGGGCGGCGAGCAGCAGCGCGTCGCCATCGCCCGTGCGGTCGCGAACGGGCCGCGCCTGCTGCTCGCCGACGAGCCGACCGGCAATCTCGACCCGCACACGGCGGCGCATGTGTTCGGGATCCTGGTCTCGCTGGTCCGCGCCTCGGGCCTCGCGGCGCTCGTCGCCACCCACAACATGGAGCTCGCCGCACGCATGGACCGGAGGGTGACCATCCGCGACGGGTTGATCGAGCAACTGGCGTAGGGTTCGATCGAGGACGAAGGGATCAGAGCAGGCTGAGTCGGCAGAGGGCGATTGATCGGGCGACCCTGCGTCGTGTCAACGAATTCATCCGCGACGCCATGCGACCCCACTGGCACCGGCAAACCGCGGCCTGCCAGGGTGCATCTCAAAGTCTGCTGGTCTCCGCAGGTTCACCGGTGAGCATTGCCTCGTCGACAAGTTCTACCGATGCCGACCGAGCCGGCGAAATTTTGCCGTGCCGGCGATAGGGCGAATGATGTGATGTCGCCACCTTAACTGCATCGGGCCGCCGATAACTGCTTCTTCACCATGCTCACGCTTGCTTCCAATCCCCGCTTTACACAGAACAAAACAAGAACAAAGATCGACGCGTCAAAGAGAGGCGATCGCGATGTTCAAGCGGATGATCCTGACCGGAGCGGTGGAGTTCATGGCCTTCGGCCTGCTTTCGGGAGCGTTCGTGGTCTGGGCGGTGGCGCTTGCGCCGCTGCGCTGAGGGAAGCGCATCAGCGTTCCGTGAGCTTCAGTTCGATGCGGCGGTTGCGGGCGTAGACATCCTCGGTGGTCCCGGCCTCGAGGGGCTGGAACTCGCCGAAGGCGGCAGCGAGCAGGCGCTGGGGCGGAATGCCCTTGCCCGCCATGAATTGCACGACGGCGATGGCACGCGCCGCCGAAAGGGACCAGTTCGAAGGAAATTGCGAGCTGGCGATGGGGCGGGCATCGGTATGGCCGTCGACGCGCAGGACCCAGGGAATATCCGCCGGGATCTGCTTGGCGAGATCGAGGATCGCGGTGGCGATCCGGTCGAGCTCGGGCGCTGCCTCGGGTTTCAGGCTCGCAGAGCCCACCGGAAACAACACCTCCGATTGCAGGACGAAACGGTCGCCGACGACGCGGATGTCGCTACGATTGCCGAGAATCTGGCGTAGGCGCCCGAAGAAGTCCGAGCGGTAGCGCGCGAGTTCCTGGACCTTCTGGGCGAGCGCCACGTTGAGGCGACTGCCGAGATCGGCGATGCGGGCCTGGCTCTCGCGGTCGCGGCTCTCGCTCGCCGCCAGCGCGTCTTCTAGGGCGGCGAGCTGGCGGCGCATGGCGCCGATCTGCTCGTTGAGGAGGTCGATCTGCGAAGCGGCGCGCGCATTGGTGGCGCGCTCGGCCACCAACTGCTTGTCGAGCTCGCTCTGGCGGCCCTCGCTGCCCGCCGCACTTCCGGCCTGCTCCTTCAGCTTGTCGCGCTCGGCTTCCGTGCCGAGCAGCGTCGTGCGCAGGTTCGAGGCCTTCTCCTCCTGCGCCCGGCGGTTCGAACGTTCGAGGGCGAGGAGGTCGGTGAGGTCGGCGATCTGGCGGTTCAACCGGTTCAGGACCGAATCGCGCCCGGTGATCTCCTGCGACAGGAAGAACTGCCCCACCACGAAGATCGTGAGCAGGAAGACCACCGCGAGAAGCAGCGTCGCCAGGGCATCGACGTAACCGGGCCAGACGTTGAGGCTGCGGTCTCGACGCGTGCGCAGGGAGGCCATCAGGCCTTCTCGCGGCCGAGCCGGTCGAGCACCTGCTTCAACTCGCGTTCCCGCGTCGCCTGCGCCTCGACCCAGTCGCGGATCATCTGCTGCTCGGCACGCATGTGCTGGACGAGGCCCTGGATGCCTTCCGCGAGGTTGGTCATCGCCTGGGTCGCGACGCGGCCGTTGGCGCCTTCCGAGACGATGGCCGAGAGCCGGTCCACGGCCTCGGTCAGTTCGCGGGCCGAGGCCGGCTCCTGCGCCGTGATCGGCCGCGCGACCGCCGCCTGCTCCTCGCCCGAGACCAGCCAATCCTCCAGTTCGTTGTGGAAGCGGGCATGGGCCTGGCCGGCCTGGAGATCGAGGAAGCCGGTGATGAGCGAGCTCGACAAACCGAACAGCGACGCGGAGAAGGCGAGGCCGATGCCGGAAAGCGGCTTGGCGAGGCCGTTCTTCAATTCGTCGAACATCGCGCTCGCCTCGCCGCCGCCGCGCATGCTCTGGATCACCGATCCCACCGCGCTCAGCGTATCGATGAGGCCCCAGAACGTGCCGAGCAGGCCGAGCAGGATGAGGAGGCCGGCGACGTAGCGCAGGATCTCGCGGCCTTCGTCGAGGCGCGCGGCCACCGTATCGAGATAGGAGCGGATGCCGGCCTGGGTCGCGCCCTCGCGGCGCGCCAGGATCGCCGGGGCGAGGGGCGCCAGCAGCGACGGCGCCTTGGCCGACCCCTCGCCGGCAGCGACCGCATTGACGTAGGCCACCTCCCGGAAGAGCCGGATCACCTGACCGAAGGCGAGAAGGATCGCGATCAGCAGGATGCCGAGGATCAGCCCGTTCAGGCCGGCATTGGCGAGGAAGGCCGGCGTGATCTGCCGGAACAGGACGAAGGCCAGGAAGCCGACGAGGATCAGGAAGACCAGCATCCGGATCAGGTAGATGCCCGGGCGGCTCAAGGGGGCAGTCGCGGAGCGGGTCGCCATGGGCTGTCGGGGACTCTGAAGACGCTGATTTTGGATCAGGCGCTTAACTGCGAAAAACGAAAAGCACCGTGCATGCGCTCAAGCTGACATGCACGTACATTCGCCGCATCCTTGCCTGCGATCAAGCGGCAGTGCTCCTCGAAATCCGTCGAACGCCGGCTGTACACGGAATTGAGTGGGCGCCGGGGTAGCAGCGCCCCTGGCCGTACGCGTCGAGCCGACAAGCGTCGAGTGCAACCTGATCGTCGCCGCTAAACGCATCTGATCGGCACTTCGATGATGCGGCGGGGAGCCGAATCCCAGGGGCGCTTCTGGATGAGGCGAACGGTTGTGTCGCCGGAACGCTCCAAACGAACGCGAAAGACCTTAGAGCGGGCAGACCCTACGCCTTCGACCGGTGGCCCCAAGGCCTCACTCACGATCGTCGCCGCCTGACGCGGGACCTCGGCATGCCAGAGAAATCCGCCAATTCCCTCGCCAGGAGCGGAAACCTCGATTGTTTCGCCTGAATACGCCTTGATGGGACCGCGCCGTTCGAGCTCCATTGAGGTCCACTCCAGTGCGATTCCTTATCGCGTACCGGCTCATCCGCAGACAAGTCCCCCGTTCAAGCTGGAGAAATCGTCGCCCGACCTCAGGCCGTCGCCTTTTTGCGGCTGCGGAGCGGCTTCGTGGCAGCGACGTTGGACTTCAGGAGAGAGATTTCCGGATCGTAGAAAAGGACGTCGGAATCGATACCGCATTCGCCGAAACCGATTCTGAAGAACCCCGTCTCGCCCCAACCGGTCCCCCAACTGTTCTTGGCGATCCAGCATTGGTCGTTGTCGTCATATCCGATGATGCAGACGGCATGCCATCCAAGAAAATCGCCGGTCACGTGTGTGTAGATGCCGCTCCGGTAGGTGTAGAAATCCTGGAAGACACGAAAGCCTCCGATGACCGGCCCTTTTTGAAGCGCTTGTTTGCGAGCGATCTGAGATGCTGCCGTCTGGTAACGCGGCACGGTGACGACGGGTTTGATGTTCCTGCACGGCTGATTGCCCGGAACGTAAGGGAAATCGGCTTCCAGACCGATGCCGGGCTTCTTCGCGTAGGCGAGCGCCTTCGTGTAAAACCAGCCCGACTCACAGGCGTTCACCGCGCCGCAATAGAACAGGTGCGCCTCGGAAAGATCGATGGATCCACCGGGATTGCCTGTACCGATGAGAATTCGGCTTTCGATGGCTGCACAGGTTGCGAACGCAACGCAGGAGCCGCAATTCGACTGGTCCTTGATGGACGTGACGTAGTCGCCTCCATTGACGCCTCGCCAATCGAGATGTGGCGGCGGAGGCGCCACGACTTTGAACAAGGCGGATTCGGCATTGCGCGTTGCGACGACATCTCGCTTGGCGCGCTCTGGGTCGAACGACAAACCGAACCGTTCAGTCGCTGACGCGCCGGCATCGTAGAACTCGCTGACAATGGTCGGGCCCGAGTCCCATTTCGCACCTGCGCGCATGATCGCCGCGTTGATGCGATCGAAGTCGGGTTCGGCCATCTAGACAACCTCAGAGCTATTTATATACTAATAATCCCCTATAAGTTGTATTGAGTGGCGCTATCGCGGTCAAGTTGAAATCGGCAATCTCAGATTGAAATCAGCCTGACCGCATGGCAAAGCAGCCATCCACTCGGGCCTAATCCCAGGCCAGTGGCCAGGTTTCCTCGAGATGCGGACCGAGGCGTACCGCCGCCACCATAGTGGCGAGCCCCGTGGCATTGTCGGTCTCGACCGCGATTCCGCACAGGGTGCCTTTCCCTTGCGCCGATTCCAGGCGCGCACCGGGGGTCTTCTGCAGGAAGCGACGAAGGGGCTCGTCCTTCTGCATGCCGAGAATCGAGTCGTAATCGCCGCACATGCCGGCATCCGACAGGTAGGCGGTGCCGCCGGGAAGGATGCGATGGTCGGCGGTGGGCGTGTGGGTATGCGTGCCGACGACGAGGCTGGCGCGGCCGTCGAGGAAGGACCCGAAGGCCTGCTTCTCGCTCGTCGCCTCGGCATGGACGTCGACGACGATCGCGTCGGCGACCTCGCCGAGAGGGCAGGCCGAGATCTCGCGTTCGGCCGAGGCGAACGGATCGTCCAGGGCATCCATGTAGATGCGTCCCATGACGTTGAGGACAAGGACGCGCGCGCCGTCCCGCGTCTCCACCATCGTGGCGCCGCGCCCCGGCGTGCCGGACGGGTAGTTCGCCGGGCGAACGAGGCGGGACTGGCGCTGGATGAAGACGAGGGCCTCGCGCTGGTCGAACGAGTGGTTGCCGAGCGTCACCGCATCGGCACCCGCCTGGAGGAGCTCGTCGCAGATCGCCTCGGTGATGCCGAAGCCGCCGGCCGCGTTCTCACCGTTGACGACCACGCAATCGAGGCGCCAGCGCTCGCGCAGCTTCGGCAGCCGGTCCATCACCACGTTGCGACCGGGGCGGCCCACCACGTCGCCGAGGAAGAGAAGTCGCATGCGTCGATGTCAGTCCCGGACGAGCGGGACCTGGCCCGCTTCGGTGATGAGGTGGTCGAGGGGCTGGTCGTGCGCCTCGGAAGGTACGCGCTCCACCTCCTGCACGGAAAAAGCGATTCCGATGGTCAGGACCGGGCCGTTGCGGGACAGCCGGTCTATGGCCTGGTCATAATAGCCGCGTCCGTAGCCGATCCGGTGACCGCGCCGGTCGAAGGCGGCGAGCGGCACGATGAGGGCCCTGGGATCGAGGGGGGGCAGGTCGTCGCGCGGTTCGCTGAGGCCGAAGGAGCCCGGCACCAGCGCCTCTCCGGCGCGCCATTCGCGGAAGACGAGGCCGTCCGGCGTCACCTTCGGCAAGGCCACGCGCTGGCCGCGCGCGAACAGCATCTCGATCAGGGGCAGGGGATCGACTTCGCTACGGATCGCCCAGAAGGCGCCGACGATGGCGGCCTCAGCCAGTTGCTCGATCTGCATCACGCCCTGCGCGATGCGCAGGCCTCCGGCCCGGCGGGTCTCGTGGTCGAGACCGTCGCGACGGGCGAGGGCCTGCTTGCGGAGATTGGCTTTCAGAGCAGGGAAATCAGAGTGCGGAGCCACGTGAGCCGTTGGAGTTGCGATCCCGGGAAACCTACAGTGTAGGTGGGCGCCGTGTTGGCCAAGTCCAGGGACAAGGCCAGGGACAGCTCCCTGGGGAGTCGATAAGGCCCCGAGGAAAAATACTCCTGACGAACCCGGCAGCACCGCTCTACCCATGTAGCGTCGGCTCACGATCCGCGCCAGGGGGTGGGATGGCCAATCGTGCGCGAAGCCCTCATCCCGCAGCCAGCGCGTGCGCCAGTCGCTCGATCCGGTCCGCCGCCCGGCCGAGTCCCTCGGCGATGCGGGCCTCCTCCTCGGTGCGGAGCGAATCGGCGGTGTCGACCCGCTTGCGGAGCGCGGCCGCTTCCTCCTCCAGATCGGCCAGGCGCCGCTTCAGTTCCACCAGTTCGTCCGCCTGCATCAGCGCGGCCATGACGTGCAGGCGCATGTCGCCGATCTCGCCGAAGGATTGGCGCATGCCGGTGACGCGGGTGTCGAGATCCGCGGCCAAGGCCGAGAGATGCGCCTCCTCGCCCTCGGCACAGGCCATCCGGTAGCTCTTGCCGTCGATGGTGACGCTGATCTGGGGCATGTCCGGAGGAGTTGGTGTGAAAGACGGAGATTAGCGCGAGGCCCGGGGATGGGCCAGCACGCCCTCCACCGCTTCGATCGCCCGCCCGAGGCGGTGACCGACATCGGTCGTGGTGGCCTCCACCGTGGCGAGCCGCGCGCTGGCGGCATCGAGTTCCGCGGCGAGGCGTGCGCGGTCCTCGGCCATGATGGCGAGTTCCGTCTCCAGGTCGCCGGGCTCGCGCTCGGCTTCCAGGCGATGCGCCACCGAGGCCTCGAGGCGGGTCAGCGCCGTGTCGAGCCGAGCGAGCGCCTGGTCCACATCGTGCCGCTCGGGGGACTGATTCATCCTCTTGCCCTCCGAAGGATCATGGGGTGCCCGGCCCATCGTGTTTCGAGAAGGCAGGTTTGTAGCCAAACAACGATCGTTTCGCGCGCGAAATCGGCGGTTCGACATCATATGCGGGGGAGGAAACGAATCGACCGGGCAAAACCTTTGCCAGCGGTTCCCCCCATGTTAGAGACCGCGCGCCCCTCGAACCGACCGCCAGATTGGGAATTCGAGCCCGTGACCCGTTCAGCCACCGATCCTGCATCGTTCCGTTCGAGGACGTGTGCGGATCTGTGCGTGGGCGATGTGGTTCATCTGACGTTCAACGATGCCCATGACACAGCGACGCCGAATGGCGGCCCCGCCCCTCCGGTCCGCTGTCCCGCTCTCGCTGCTTACGGGCCCCGCCAGGTCGGCGCCCGGTTCATAGAAGGATTGACGCCGTGTCGGTGAAGGTTGCCATCAACGGGTTCGGACGCATCGGCCGCAACGTCCTGCGCGCCATCCACGAGGCCGGCCGCAAGGATATCGAAGTCGTCGCGATCAACGATCTCGGCCCCGTAGAGACCAATGCCCACCTGCTGCGCTTCGACTCCATCCACGGCCGGTTCAATGCCAAGGTCGAGGTGGACGGCGAGTTCATCGTGGTCGACGGGCAGCGGATCAAGGTCACCGCCGTGCGCAACCCGGCCGAGCTGCCGCACCGCGAGCTCGGCGTCGACATCGCGCTGGAATGCACCGGCATCTTCACGTCGAAGGACAAGGCCAAGGCCCATCTCGATGCCGGCGCCAAGCGCGTGATCGTCTCGGCCCCCGCCGACGGCGCCGACCTGACCGTGGTCTACGGCGTCAATCACGACCAGCTGACCGCCGATCATCTCGTGATCTCGAATGCCTCGTGCACCACCAACTGTCTCGTGCCGGTGGCCAAGGTGCTCAACGACCTCGTCGGGATCGAGCGCGGCTTCATGACCACGATCCACTCCTACACCAACGACCAGCCCTCGCTGGACCAGATGCACAAGGACCTCTACCGGGCCCGTGCCGCCGCCCTGTCGATGATCCCCACCTCCACGGGCGCCGCCAAGGCCGTCGGCCTCGTCCTGCCGGAGCTGAAGGGCAAGCTCGACGGGACCTCGATCCGCGTGCCGACCCCCAACGTCTCGGCCGTCGACCTCGTGTTCACAGCCAAGCGCCAGACCACGGTCGAGGAGATCAACAACGCGATCCGCGCCGCCGCGGACGGTCCCCTGAAGGACGTGCTCGCTTATACCGACCAGCCCAACGTCTCGATCGACTTCAACCACGATCCCCACTCGTCGACCTTCCACCTCGACCAGACCAAGGTCATGGACGGTACCTTCGTGCGAATCCTGTCCTGGTACGACAACGAGTGGGGCTTCTCGAACCGCATGGCCGACACGGCCGTGGCGATGGGCAAGCTGCTCTGAGCGACCGCGCTTCCGGGCGGCCATCGGGCCGCCCGTGAAACCTGCTGCACGACACCCCGTGATCGACCATCAATGGTGCGTCTGACATGACCGAGACTTCGCCGACTCCGTCGACCGGAACGGGCTTCATTCCAGGTGCGAAGGCGCCCGAGAGCAAGGCGCCAGAGACGAGGGCATCCTCGACCGCCGGAGCGCCTGCGCCCGTGCCCGAGACGCAGGCGATCGCCAACCAGCAGGCGGTGCCGCATCCCGTCGTCGGCAAGGCCGAGACGCTGCCTCAATCCTTGCCCGGCGGCGACCAGCTGGCCCGGATCGAGGACAAGTGCGCGCGGATCGAGGACAAGTACGCCCGCTCCGAGGCCCTGCTCTCCCGCGTGGAGGAGAAGATCGAGGGTGCGACGACCCGCATGAGCGAGGCCGCGCGCCAATCCGACCTCGCCGCCCTGCGCAGCGAGGTCCGCGCCGTCGCCGACCGGACGCGCCGCCTGCCGGGCTCCGGAGCGCTGGTGCTGACGGCCATCATCACCGCCGTGCTGACCGTCGTGCTGACCATAGCCGCACAGCGCTTCCATCTCGACGGGCTCCTGCCCCCGCGCTGACCTCTCACCTGTGATATTGAAGGCCAGGATGACCGCTTTCCGCACCCTCGACAATGCCGGCTCCCTCCAGGGCAAGCGCGTGCTCCTCCGCGTCGACCTGAACGTGCCGATGGAGGGCGAACGCGTCACCGACGCGACCCGCATCGAGAGGATCGTTCCGACGATCCGCGAGATCGCCGATGGCGGCGGCCGCGTGGTGCTGCTGGCGCATTTCGGCCGCCCCAAGGGCAAGCCGGTGGAGCGTGATTCGCTCAGGCAGGTCATTCCCGTCCTGTCCGAGCATCTCGGTCGCCCGGTCGCCTTCGCCGAGGATTGCATCGGCGAGACGGCCACGGCCGCCATCTCGGCGTTGAAGGACGGCGACGTGCTCCTCCTGGAGAACACCCGCTTCCATGCGGGCGAGGAGAAGAACGAGTCCGACTTCGTCAAGGCGCTAGCGGCCAATGGCGATGTCTTCGTCAACGAAGCCTTCTCGGCGGCCCACCGTGCCCATGCCTCGACGGAGGGCCTCGCCCACGTCCTGCCGGCCTATGCCGGGCGCCTGATGCAGGCGGAGCTCGACGCGCTCACCAAGGGGCTGGAAGCGCCGAGCCGGCCGGTGATCGCCCTCGTCGGCGGCGCCAAGGTCTCCTCGAAGATCGATCTCCTGCAGAACCTCGTCGCCAAGGTCGACATGCTCGTCATCGGCGGCGGCATGGCCAACACCTTCCTGCATGCGCAAGGCAAGGGCGTCGGCAAGTCGCTCTGCGAGAAGGATCTGGCGGACACGGCCCTGCGCATCATCGAGGCTGCGAAGGCCGCGAACTGTCGGATCATCCTGCCGGTCGATGCGGTGGTGGCCTCCGAATTCAAGGCGAATGCCGCCAACGAGACCGTCGGTGTCGATTCCGTCTCCGAGGGTGTCATGATCCTCGATGCCGGCCCCGCCACCGTCGCCGAAATCTCCGCCGCCATCGACATTGCGGCCACCCTGGTCTGGAATGGCCCGCTCGGTGCGTTCGAACTGACCCCGTTCGACGCCGCGACAGTGGCGGCGGCGCGCCATGCGGCCGAACGCACCAAGGCGGGCAAGCTGGTCTCCGTGGCCGGCGGCGGCGACACCGTAGCGGCCCTCAACCATGCCGGCGTCGCCGACGATTTCTCCTACGTCTCCACGGCGGGCGGCGCGTTCCTCGAGTGGCTGGAAGGCAAGGTCCTCCCCGGCGTCGAGGCTCTGCGCGTCAAGGGGTGACCGGTTCCATCGTCCATCCCATCACCTCATCCTGAGACGCCCGCGTCAGCTGGCCTCGAAGGAGGCCTTCGCTTCGTGCCGGGACCTCAGGATGAGGTAGCAGACGGGAAATGGTAAGGGACCACGAGCGGGCCCTGCCGTTTCGAGTTGCGACGGGCCGGGTAAGGTCCGAAAAGGCAGAAGAATTTCAGCGGACGGCGACCTGTCGGGGTCGGCCCCATCGTTTAGGAGACACCAATGGCACGCATCACCCTGAGGCAGCTCCTGGATCATGCCGCCGAGTACGAGTACGGCGTGCCGGCCTTCAACTTGAACAACATGGAGCAGGGGCTCGCCATCATGGCGGCGGCCGATGCCACCGATTCGCCCGTCATCCTGCAGGCGAGCAAGGGTGCCCGCGCCTATGCCAACGACGTGGTGCTGGCCAAGCTCATCGACGGTCTCGTGGAGATCTACCCCCACATTCCCGTCTGCATGCATCTCGACCACGGCAACAACGAAGCCACCTGCGCCACCGCGATCCAGTACGGCTTCACCTCGGTGATGATGGACGGCTCGCTGAAGGCCGACGGCAAGACCCCGGCCGATTACGCCTACAATGTCGAGATCACCGGCAACGTGACGAAGATGGCCCATTGGGCCGGCGTCTCGGTGGAGGGCGAACTGGGCGTGCTCGGCTCTCTGGAGAGCGGACAGGGTGAGGCCGAGGACGGCCACGGTGCCGAGGGCGTGCTCAGCCACGACCAGCTCCTCACAGACCCGGAGGAGGCGGTGAAGTTCGTCTCCGCCACCAAGGTCGACGCGCTCGCCGTCGCCATGGGCACCAGCCACGGCGCCTACAAGTTCACCCGTCAGCCCGACGGCGACGTGCTCGCCATGAATGTGATCGAAGAGATCCACCGCCGGCTGCCGACGACCCATCTCGTCATGCACGGCTCTTCCTCGGTGCCGCAGGACCTGCAGGACATCATCAATTCCTACGGCGGCCAGATGAAGCCGACCTGGGGCGTGCCGGTGGAAGAGATTCAGCGCGGCATCAAGCACGGCGTGCGCAAGATCAACATCGATACCGACAACCGCATGGCGATGACCGGACAGATCCGGAAGATCCTCACGGAAAATCCGGCCGAGTTCGATCCTCGCAAGTATCTGAAGCCCGCCATGGACGCGATGACGAAGCTCTGTCGCCAGCGTTTCGAGGAGTTCGGCACCGCCGGTCAAGGTTCGAAGATCCGTCCGATTTCGGTCTCCGAGATGGCCAAGCGCTACGCGAATGGCTCGCTCGATCCTAAGATCGGCGCGGCGTAAGGCGCCGGGACGAAACGCATGGCCGATCCCCGCACCCGCCTCGCTCTGTTGTCCCCGCACAGGGTGGAGGCCCATCAGGCCGACGCCCTCGCCGAGGCGATCACCGCCGCCTGCGAGGCGGGGGACGTGGCGGCGGTGATCCTGCGCCTCGCGCCGGCCGACGAGCGCAGCCTCGTGAACCTGGTCAAGCGTTTGGCTCCGGCTGCCCAGGCGACGGGTGCCGCCATGGTCGTCTCGATCGCCGACTTTGCCGGCGACGTCGTCAGCATCTCGGCGCGGGGGGGCGCGGACGGGGTCCATCTCGACAAGGCGCGCGACGGCGCCCTGCGCGAATTGCGCGGTCGCCTCGGCGACGGACGCATCCTCGGGGCCGGTGGCCACGAGCAGAAGCATGCCGCGATGGAAGCCGGCGAGGCCGGTGTCGATTACGTGATGTTCGGCGGCCTCTACGCCGACGGGATGGCGCCCGATGCCGAGACCGTGCAGGAGCGGGCGCAATGGTGGGTCGAGATCTTCGAGACCCCCTGCATCGCGGTGGCACATGACCGGGCCCAGTTGGCGGGCCTGATCGCCACCGGCGCCGAGTTTCTCGGGCTGGAGAGCGCGCTCTGGATGGGCGAGGGCGCAGATGTCTCCGTTGTCCAGGCTATGATCGCCGCATCGGAGGCCGATACGTGAGCCTCGTGCGCCGGATCGTCCTCGGGTTTGCTCTGGCGGAGGCCTGGGCGTTCGCAGCCCTGGCCGAGGCGCCGAAGGTGATGCCGACCGATCCGGCGGCCCCTCAATCCTTCACGCCGCGTGCGAAGGAGACCCTGAAGGGGCCGGTCAAGGAATTGCCGACGCCCTATTCCATCGGCGCGATCGGTGCCGTGCCGCCCCGCTCGACGACCGAGCCCGACATCGCTTTCGGCGCCTACCAGCGCGGCCAGTACACCACCGCTTTCCGCGAAGCGACGAAACGCATCGGCGCCGACAGCAAGGACGCCGCGGCGATGACGCTGCTCGGCGAACTCTACAACCAGGGTCTCGGGGTGAAGCAGGACCCGGTGAAGGCGGCCGAGTGGTACCGCCTCGCCGCCAACCAGGGCGACACCCACGCGATGGCCTCGCTCGGCCTGATGTCCATCGACGGACGCGGCGGCGCGAGGGATCCGAAAGCGGGCCGCCGCTGGCTCGAACAGGCATCCGACAAGGGCGATACGACTGCCGCCTACAATCTCGCCCTGATCCTGATCGGCACAGGCGCGAGCCAGGACGAAGTCAAGGCCGCTGAGCTGTTCCGCAAGGCGGCCGAGGGTGAGATCGGCCCGGCACAGCACGATCTCGGCGTGCTCTACCTCCAGGGGAGGGGCGTGCAGAAAGATCCGAAACAGGCGGCCGAATGGTTCCGCCGGGCCGCCGATAACGGCGACCTCGCCGGCGAGGTCGAGTTCGCGATCCTGCTGTTCAACGGCATCGGCGTCGAGAAGGACGAGGCCCGCGCCGGTCGCTACTTCCTGCACGCGGCCTCGCGCGGCAACGCCATCGCGCAGAACCGCGTGGCCATCCTCTACGCCCTGGGACGGGGAATGCCGAAGAACCCGGTCGAAGCCGCGGCCTGGAACCTCGCCGCCGCCGCCCAGGGACGCTCGGACCCGAAGCTCGACCAGACCCTGTCCGGCCTCACCGCCGACGAGCGGGCACGCGCCGAGCGTCTGGCCGCGGACCGCGCCAAGGTCGAGTAGGCCGCGATTCCCGTCTTCGCGCTGGCCGGAGCGTGCGCGTCCTTCGTCTCTGCCCCGCATCCGCGAGGGGTGAGGCGGGCGGCAAACGTGCTATGGCCGCGCGATATCGTTCTTTGAATCGACCCGGACCTTTGCATCGATGATCAGCTCACCCCTCATGACCGTCATGGTCGACGCCGTCCGCAAGGCCGCGAAAGGCCTCAAGCGCGACTATGGCGAGATCGAGAACCTTCAGGTCTCGCGCAAAGGGCCCGGCAACTTCGTCTCCGCCGCCGACCGCAAGGCCGAGGAAGTCCTGCGCGACGCGCTGATGAAGGCGCGCCCCGGCTACGGCCTGATCCTGGAGGAATCCGGAAACATCGAGGGGCAGGACAAGAGCCATACCTGGCACGTCGATCCCCTCGACGGCACCACCAACTTCCTGCACGGAATTCCGCATTTCGCGATCTCCGTGGGCCTCGAGCGTGACGGTCAGATCGTCGCCGGCGTCATCTACGACCCGGCCAAGGACGAACTGTTCGTCGCCGAGCGCGGCAAGGGCGCCTATCTCAACAATCGCCGCCTGCGCGTCTCGGGCCGGACCGACATGGCCGACGCGCTGGTCGCCTATGGCTCGCCCTATCTCGGGCGCGGCGACCATCCGAAGCTGTTGCGCGAAGTCGCCGCCGTAATGGCGGTGACCGGAGGTGCCCGCCGCTTCGGCTCGGCCGCCCTGGACCTCGCCTACGTCGCCTGCGGCCGCTCGGACCTCTACTGGGAGCGCGACCTGCAGACCTGGGACATCGCGGCCGGCATCATCCTGGTGCGGGAGGCCGGCGGCTTCGTCACCAGCGCCGATGGCGGAGCGGAGCCCCTCGCCGCCCGCTCGGTGGCCTGCGGCAACGAAAACCTGCACGGCGAGCTGGTGAAGCTCCTGCGCCGCGCCAACGCCTGAGGGCCCGGTGCGCCGGCTTTCCAGCCGGCGCACCGTCTGCTCTAACCCGCCCATCCCTTGCCGACCCTGACGAGAGCCGCCCGAATGGAAGCCCGCCGCCACTCCGCGCTGAAGGATTCGATCCGCTCGATCCCGGATTATCCGAAGCCCGGGATCATCTTCCGCGACATCACCACGTTGCTGAGCGACCCGCGCGCCTTCCGCCGGGCGGTGGATTCCCTGGTCCATCCCTTCGCGGGTGGGCGGATCGACCAGGTGGCGGGGATCGAAGCACGCGGCTTCATCCTGGGTGGCGCGGTGGCGCATCAGCTCTCATCGGGCTTCGTGCCGATCCGCAAGAAGGGCAAGCTGCCCCACACAACCGTCTCCATCGCCTATGCGCTCGAATACGGCACCGACGAAATGGAAATCCACGTGGATGCCATCAAGCCGGGCGACAAGGTCCTGCTGGTTGACGACCTCATCGCCACGGGCGGCACCGCCTGCGCTGCGGTGAACCTGCTGCGCCAGATCGGCGCCGAGGTGGTGGCGGCCTGCTTCGTCATCGACCTGCCGGAGATCGGCGGAGCACAGAAGCTGCGCGACCTCGACGTGCCCGTGCGGACGCTGATGGAATTCGACGGGCATTGAGCGCGTCGCTTCCTTCTCCTCTCTGCGGGAGAAGGTGGCCCGCGAGCCAAGTCGGATGAGGGGAGCGGCATATCCGGAGAAGTCGCCCCTCTCCCGGTCGCTCCGCGACTACCCTCTCCCGCAAAGGGGAGAGGGTAGTCGCGCACTACGCCGCCAAGCTTTCGAACAGCCCGCGCCCATCCGTTCCGCCGACGAGGCCTTCGACGAAGTTCTCAGGGTGGGGCATCATCCCGAGCACGTTGAGCTTCTCGGAATAGATGCCGGCGATGGAGTTCAGCGATCCGTTCCGGTTGGCATCCACGGTGAGATTGCCGTCGGCATCGGAATAGCGGAAGGCCACGCGACCTTCGCCTTCGAGGCGCGCGATCGTGTCGGCATCGGCGAAGTAGTTGCCCTCGCCATGCGCCACGCAGACGTCGATGACCTGCCCCTTGGCATAGGCCGAGGTGAAGCGGGTGTCGGCGCGCTCGACACGCAGCATCTGCCGATGGCAGATGAAGCGCCGGTCGACGTTGCGCATCAGCACGCCGGGGAGCAGACCCGATTCGCACAGGATCTGGAAACCGTTGCAGATGCCGATCACCAAGCCGCCGCGCGCGGCATGGGCACGGACCGCATCCATGGCGCCCGCCCGTCCGGCGATGGCGCCGCAGCGCAGATAGTCGCCGTAGGAGAAGCCGCCGGGCAGGACAGCGAGATCGGTGCCGTCTGGCAGCGACGTCTCGGTATGCCAGACCTTGACGACCTCCGCTCCGGCCAGGCGCAGGGCACGGGCGACATCGCCGTCGCGGTTGGAGCCGGGGAAGACGACGATCGCGGCACGCATCAGACGATCTCGATCTCGTAATTCTCGACGACTGTGTTCGCGAGGAGCTTTTCGCAGGCGCTCTTCAGCGTGGTTTCGGCGCTCGCCGCATCCGTGTCGGCGATCTCGACGTCGAAGACCTTGCCCTGGCGCACGCCTTCCACGCCGGAAATGCCGAACGAAGAGAGCGCGGCTTCGATCGCCTTGCCCTGAGGGTCGAGCACGCCGGTCTTCAGGGTGACGATGATGCGGGCTTTCATGGGGCTCGGACTCGGTGCTGTGGCTCGGCCCGTCAGGCGATAGTCGGGAAATGCCGCCCTTGCAACGCGAGCGCACTCCCGAGCCCGCGATGTCAGAGCTTTTCGCCGCGCATCGCCACAACCGATCCAGGCCGACGATGAGGCGGTCGCACGCCTAGCGGCGGGCCGACGGCGCGGTGTTGCGGATCGGCTCGATGCTGGTGGCCCTGCGCCAGAGCTGGAGCATGATCCAGGCGGCGGTCAGGCTGAACAAAGCCATCAGGACGTGGCCGACGGTATCGCCGAGCTCGAACAGGCCGGCGAGCGCCCAACCGGCCGCGATGGCGGCGGCGAAGACTTCGACGCCGACCAGCACCATCATGCTGAGGATCGTGATCAGGTTGCGGGTATTCACGGTCATGCGTCTCCGTCGATCCCGATGCAGCGTCGGGAAGCCGGAGCTTTACAGCGCCGGCTCCGTCTCGCGCAACATCACCCCCGGCCGTGGCCGGGAGGCGGCTCAGCGCGGTGCGCGCTTTGCGAGGATACGCTGCAACGTGCGCCGATGCATGTTGAGGCGACGTGCCGTCTCCGACACGTTGCGGCTGCACAATTCGTATACCCGCTGGATATGCTCCCAGCGCACACGGTCCGCCGACATCGGGTTCTCCGGCGGGTCGGCCCGTTCGCCCGGCTGCGCCATCAGCGTGCCGTGGATCTCGTCGGCATCGGCGGGCTTGGCGAGATAGTCGAACGCACCGAGTTTCACCGCGGTCACGGCGGTGGCGATGTTGCCGTACCCCGTGAGGATCACGCCCCGCGCCTCGGGACGCTTCTCCTTCAGCCGTGCGATCACGTCGAGGCCATTGCCGTCGCCGAGGCGCATGTCGATCACCGCGAAGGCAGGAGCGCGGGCATCGACCATCGAGACGCCTTCGGCCACGCTCTCGGCCACCTGAACCTCGTAGCCGCGCATCTCCATCGCCCGCGCGAGGCGTGTCGAGAACGGCCGATCGTCATCCACGATCAGCAGCGAGCGATCGGCATAGGCCGCCAGCGGGTCGGATTCCGAGCTCTGCAAGATATCGGTGACAGGGGCCGGACTTCCACTCTGCGTCAGCATCTGACGCTCCTCCGTTTTCGAGATTGAATTGTTAGCAACTTATATAGGCGCCGGACTGCGTTCCGTCAGGGGCTGCTGAGTACTGAATTCGGCGCCGCGCCGAAGCAGGGCGTCCCGCTCGAAGATGTGCCGCGCCCAGGACACGCGCACGACGGCTCCAGTCGTCTGGTGGCCCGATACGTTGGAGAGCGTGAGCAGGGCGCCGGAGCGTTCGATCAGGGTCTTTGCGATGAAAAGGCCGAGGCCGAGCCCGGCACCGACGCTGTTTCCCCCGCGCGACTTGTCGGGGCTGCGGGTGGTGACGTAGGGCTCGCCCGCCCGCAGGAGAATTTCGCTGGAGAACCCCGGTCCGTCGTCGCTGATCTCGAGGGAGACCCGTTCGGCGGTCCAGCGTGCCTCGATGACGACGCGGCTCGTGGCGAAGTCGACGGCGTTGTCGACGATGTTGGCGAGCCCGAACAGCACGCCGGGATTGCGCCGACAGGCCGGCTCGATGCCGTCGCCGCGGCTCGAGACGTCGAGCTCGATGCCCATGGCGCGCTGGGGCGCCACCAGCTCTTCCACGAGGTGGCTCAACGTCACCGTCTGGAGGATGCCCGCCTCGTCCCCGTCGAGGGAGGTCAGCTTCGAAAGGATGCCGCGACAGCGGTCGACCTGATCGCGCAGGAGGTTCAGGTCCTCCTTCACGGCCGGGGAGGCGGTGGGTGCGAGCTGGCGCGTGAGCTCCTTGGTGACGAGCATGATCGTGCCGAGCGGCGTTCCGAGTTCATGCGCCGCCGCCGCCGCCAGCCCGTCGAGCTGCGACAGGTGCTGTTCGCGCGCCAGAACGAGTTCCGTCGCCGCGAGCGCCTGCGCGAGCTGGCGGGTCTCCTCGGCCACTTTCCAGGCATAGACCCCGGTGAAGGCGGTGCCGAGAAGGATCGCCGTCCACACCCCCGAGACGTAGAGGAACGGCAGTTCGAGCCGTCCGTCGGCGAACCACGGCAACGGTCTGTGGATCAGCGCCAGCATGGTCGCGAGCCCGATGGCGAGGAGGCCCAAAGCCAGTGTCCGTTCCGGGGGGAGGGCGGTGGCCGAGATCAGCACGGGGGCGAGGAAGAGCAGGGCGAACGGGTTCTGCAGGCCGCCGGTGAGGAACAGGAGCGCGGCGAGCTGAATGATGTCGAAGGCGAGCAACAGCGCCGCCGAATCGTCACTCAGGCGATAGCTGGCCGGAAACCGGATCCGCAGGGCGAGGTTGAGCCAGGACGAGGCGGCGATGACGAGGAAGCACCAGCCGAACGGGAGCGGCAGACCGAGCCCGAATTGCGCGCCCACAACCGCGGCGCTCTGTCCGGTGATCGCGAGCCAGCGCAGGCGAACGAAAGTGTCCAGCCGCAGGTGTCTGGCGTCACGCACGAAGCCGTTGGTGCTCATGTCGATCATCTGTGCTGGAACGATAGCGCTCCCACTCCCGGAATCCATGCCCCTCGCATCGATTGTTCGGTCCGCCGCGCCGCGCGAGGCGAACGTTCGGCCGGTTCCGACGTTCTCCAGGCCACCGGCCGGGGCCCGCGAAAATTTTTCAGTGATCCAGAGTGTTGCACTCGCGGGGCGTTTCTTGGAAAAACCGCGTCGATGTTTCCTCGTCATGCTTTGACATGAAAGTGCCAGGGAGAGCGGCAGATATGAGCTTGGCCTATACTTGGTACGAGTTCGGGCGCCTGATGACGGCGCCGGCGCGCCTCACGGCGGATGCGATCAAGCACAGCCTGCAGAACCCGGCGAACCCGTTCGCTTATTCCCCCTATGCCAAATCCATGGCGGCAGCCTGCGAGATGTTCGAGCGCGGCACCCGCCGCTACGCCAAGCCGACCTTCGGCTTCACCGGTACCTGGGTCGATGGAGCGAGCGTTCCCGTGAGCGAGCGGGTGGTCTGGGAGAAGCCGTTCTGCCGGGTCGTCACCTTCGATCGTGGTCTGGTGAGCGGTCCCGTTGAGCCGCAACCCAAGCTGCTGATCGTTGCGCCGATGTCGGGGCATTACGCCACGCTCCTGCGCGGCACCGTCGAGGCGATGCTCCCGAATCATCAGGTCTTCATCACCGACTGGGCCGACGCGCGCCTTGTGCCGATCACTGCCGGGCGGTTCGATCTCGACACCTACATCGACTACCTCAAGGAAATCTTCCTCGCCCTCGGTCCAGACCTTCACGTCATGGCCGTGTGCCAACCGGCCGTGCCGGTCCTGGCCGCGATCGCCCTGATGGAGGCGCAGGGCGCCGAGTCCGTACCGCGCAGCATGACCCTGATGGGCGGCCCCATCGACACTCGTCGTTCGCCGACCGCCGTGAACTGCCTGGCGCAGGAGCGAGGCACGGAATGGTTCGAGCGCAACTGCATCACCACCGTTCCGCTGATGTATCCGGGGGCCCTTCGCAGCGTCTATCCCGGCTTCTTCCAGCTCGGCGGTTTCATGGCGATGAACCTCGACCGCCACGTCAACGCCCATACCGAGATGTTCGACCACCTCGTCACCGGGGATGGCGATTCCGCCGAGAAGCACCGTGAATTCTACGACGAGTACCTCGCGGTCATGGACCTGACGGCGGAATTCTACCTGCAGACCGTCAAGACCGTCTTCGTCGATCATGCCTTGCCGAAGGGGGAGATGCTTCATCGCGGCGAGCGGGTGGATCTCACTGCCATCCGCACCTGCGCGATCCTCGCCATCGAGGGCGAGAACGACGATATCTCCGGTGTCGGCCAGACCAAGGCGTCCCTCGACCTGACGCCGAACCTTCCTTCCGAGCGCAAGGCCTATCACCTGCAGGAACGGGTCGGCCATTACGGCGTCTTCAACGGTTCGCGCTACCGCACGGTCATCGCGCCGAGGATCGCGGCCTTCATCCGGGAGATGCAGGCCCTCCCGGCGATCGAGGTGCGCCCCGCCGCGTGATGCGCTGGACGAGGGCTGTGAAAGTTATGGACCCAGGCGGCGGGAGAATGGCGGCGAGCGAAGGCTGCCGCTAAGCTCCCGCCATGAGAGTCGCTGCGCTGCGCGGGTCCGATCCCGACCATATCGACATCCTCCACGAAGGGGCGAAGCTCCGCGTCGCGTTGCGACGCCGCCCCACCGCGCGACGGCTGACCCTGCGTGTGTCGAGCGCCACCGGCGAGGTGGTGATGACGTTGCCCGCGTGCACGTCCCTCGCGGTCGCCCGCACGTTCGCGGCGAGCCATGGCGGCTGGATCGCCATGCGGCTCGCCAAGGTTCCTGGCCGTGTTGCCTTCGAATCGGGGGCCGAACTGCCCCTGCGCGGCGTCAATCATCGCATCGTTCACCGCAGCGAGCGCAGCGGCGTGACGCAGGTGGCGGATGATGGAGGTGTGCCCGTGCTCTCGGTGGCGTGCGAGGCGCCGCACGTGCCGCGCCGGGTCAGAGACTTCCTGGAACGGGAGGCGCGCAGGGACCTGGCACATGCGGTGACGATCTACACCGAGAAGCTGGGACAGGGTCCGAAACGGATGACGATCCGCGATACCCGTTCACGGTGGGGATCCTGCACGGCCCGCGGCGAACTGAACTTTTCCTGGCGGCTCATCCTGGCGCCACCGCTGGTGCTCGACTACCTCGTGGCGCACGAAATGGCGCATCTGCGGGAGATGAACCATTCCTCCCAGTTCTGGGCCCTGTTGGGATCGCTGTGCCCGCATGTCGAGGATGCCGAACGCTGGCTCAAGCGCAACGGGGCGAGCCTCCATCGCTACGGCTAGAGGGAATCGTACCCGGAAGCGGGCTGCAGCACGGAAGGACTCCTGTCTCCATCCCGCTGCGGAACCGGGGACGAAGGTGCAGGAATTGGACAGGAAGACGTCGGACGCTTGCGCCTAACCGCGCACCCGCAGGACACGGTCGCGGGCCATCCGCTCCGCCGGCCAGGTCGGGCGCGCGTCGACGTCACCCGGGCGCATGGTCCTGGGAGCCACGCTGTCGCAGACCTCGCGCTGGCGCAGGATCGTCGGGTTCCCGAACTCGTCCAGCCGGCGGACATATCCGCCATCCCGGCAGAAGCCCGCGATCTCGGCGGAGTTGGTGTTGACGCGCCCACCCGGCATGCGCCGGATCGGCCGGTGCTCGATCACGAGCGGACCATCGCGGTTGAGCGAGCGCTCGACATAGGTGGTCTCGTCCACAGGCAGGGGCTGGGCCGAGGCGGGAACGATCCCTGCAAGGATCAGGAATGCGGCGGTGGCGCTAAATCGCATGGGCTCGATCCGTTGGCGTCTGGAGCTTTCTCCAGGGAACTAGGGCGTCTTTTCGTGAAACGATAGTCCGCGATCGTAAACTAGTGGTCACGCTTGACACAGAATAGCCGCGCATGGTCGGAACACCGCGGGTTTCATCCGGTGCCCCCTGGCCATGAGGTTGGCCACGAGGGGTGAGGCGAGAGGAATCGGCGCGTGGGGTTTCGAGGAATGTTGAGGCGCCCGAGACCGGTCGTCGATGGTCGGACGACCGGTCTCGGGCGCCTCGCGCGGGTCGGCCTCGCTGGCCTGGCCGGAGCGATCGCCAGCGGAGGCGACCGTGCCGAGGCGCAGGGCATGGTCCGCAACACCTTCGGTGACTGGCAGCTCCGCTGCGAGACGCCGGCCGGAGCCAAGGCCGAACAATGCGCCATGGTCCAGTATCTCGCCGCCGAGGACCGGCCCAACCTCACCCTGGTCGTCATCGTCCTCAAGACCGCCGACAATCGCGGATACCTGCTGCGCGTGGTGGCGCCGCTCGGCGTGCTGCTGCCTTCGGGCCTCGGTCTGAAGATCGACAAGACCGATGTCGGCAGGGCAGGGTTCGTGCGCTGCCTGACTACGGGATGTGTCGCCGAGGTGGTGATGGACGACAATCTCATCAAGCAGTTCAGCGCCGGGGCCCAGGCCACGTTCATCGTGTTCCAGACCCCGGAAGAGGGGGTTGGCATCCCCCTCTCGATGAAGGGCTTTGGCGATGGGTTCGCCAGCCTGAAATAGGCCTGTCCCGGCTCATCACGCCGGCGTTTCAGCGGGATCGGACGATGAGGACACGCACGAAGACGGTCGGGCTGGCCCTGGTCGCGGTCTGTCTGCCCTGGGCAGCCATGATGCCCCGGGCGGCCTTGGCTGAGGACGGCAACTGGTTCAGCAACATGCTGAAGTACGGCGGGACCACGGTGCCGCCGTCGCAGCCGCAGGATCTCGGAGAGGTCTATTGCCCGACCGTGGATGTCGGTGAGAACGGCGCCGCCCTGCGCAGCTATGGGGGCCGCGCGGATGACAATGCCAGCCTGCGCAGTCAGATCACCCTGGGTCGTCTCGCCCGCGAATGCGTGCGCCTGGGAGACGGCTCGGTCAGCGTGAAGGTCGGCGTCGAGGGGCAGGTCCTGCTCGGGCCGCAGGGCCGGCCGGGACGGTTCGAGGCCCCGGTCTATTTCACCATCAAGGCCGGCGACCAGATCATCGTGTCGCGGGCGCGGAAGGTGCCGGTCTCGATCGCGTCCGGCGAAGCGCAGGGACTGTTCTCGGTCATCGAGGAGAATTTCGTCATCCCGCGCCCCTTGAGCGAGAGCTACGAGATCGGCGTCTCGCTTCACGGAGCGCCCGGAAAGGCCGCGACGACGCGCCGGCGCAAGACCGCCCCTGCCGCCTCCGCGGCGCCGGCGGAGTCGGCCCCCGAGGCGTCTCAGTAAGGCGAGCATCATCGTCCAGACACGAAGAAGGGGCCTCCGCTCGGCGTGGGGCCCCTTCTTCGTTTCGTCTTCTTCGCTGCAGCGTCTACTGTACCAAGCGCGGACCGCCGGACTGGACCTTCTCGTTCTCGGACATGATGCCGAGACGCTTGGCCACCTCCGTATAGGCCTCGATCAGGCCACCGAGATCCTTGCGGAAGCGGTCCTTGTCGAGCTTGTCCTGGCTCTTGATGTCCCACAGCCGGCACGAATCCGGGGAGATCTCGTCGGCCACGACGATGCGCATCAGGTCGCCTTCCCAGAGGCGGCCGGTCTCGATCTTGAAATCGACCAGACGGATGCCGACGCCGAGGAAGAGGCCCGACAGGAAATCGTTGACGCGGATGGCGAGCGCCATGATGTCGTCGATCTCCTGGGGCGTCGCCCAGCCGAAAGCGGTGATGTGCTCCTCCGACACCATCGGGTCGTTGAGCGCATCGTTCTTATAGTAGAACTCGATGATCGAGCGCGGCAGCTGCGTGCCTTCCTCGAGGCCGAGGCGGGTGGCGAGAGAGCCGGCGGCGACGTTGCGCACCACCACTTCGAGTGGGATGATCTCGACTTCGCGGATCAACTGCTCGCGCATGTTGAGGCGGCGGATGAAGTGGGTCGGCACGCCGATATCGTTGAGGTGCTGGAAGACGAACTCGGAGATCCGGTTGTTCAGCACACCCTTGCCGTCGATGACCTCGTGCTTCTGCGCGTTGAAGGCGGTGGCATCATCCTTGAAGTGCTGGATGAGCGTCCCCGGCTCGGGTCCCTCGTACAGGACCTTCGCCTTGCCCTCGTAGATGCGACGGCGGCGGTTCATAGGCGTATACCGTGGTTTGAGGAAGTCCATGGGCCGTGACTCCTTCGGACAGTCGATGTGCGGAATCCGCGGCGTGGCGGCCTCGATGAGACCGGGCCGCGAGAACACATCGTTTGTCGAAAGCCTCGACGACCGTGGCGCAAACTACCCGAAGCGGGTTTGCAGTACAACGCATCCGCCCGCAGCCCGGCCTTGCAGGGCGACGCGGATGTGCATGGCCGGACAGGAATGGCGGGAGTGAATGCAGGAATGGCGGGAGTGAATGATTGTCCGCCGGGCTCCCGGCACTCCGTCGCCGGAAAGCCTGTCAGGCCGCGACGGTCTTGCTCGGATAGCGGCAGAGATCGGCGATGCGACAGGTGGGACATTCCGGCCGCCGCGCCTTGCAGACGTAGCGGCCGAACAGGATCAGCCAATGATGGGCGTTGAGGCGGAGAGGCTCGGGCACGATCGCCTCCAGCCCCGCCTGGACCTTGTCGGTGGTCGGCGCCACCACGAGCGGGATGCGGTTCGAGACCCGGAAGATGTGGGTGTCGACGGCGATGGTCGGGACACCGAAGGCGACGTTCATCACCACGCTCGCGGTCTTGGTTCCGACGCCGGGCAGGATCTCGAGATGCTCCCGCGAGGCCGGGACCTGGCCGCCATGCTCCTCGACGAGGATGCGCGACAGGGCGATGACGTTCTTCGCTTTGGTGTTGAACAGGCCGATGGTGCGGATGAAATCGCGCACCCGTTCCTCCCCGAGAGCCAGCATCGCCGCCGGCGTGTCGGCGATGGCGAAGAGGGGGGCTGTGGCGAGGTTCACGCTCCGGTCGGTCGCCTGGGCCGACAGCACCACGGCGACGAGGAGCGTGAACGGGTTGAGATAGGCGAGTTCCGTCCACGGATCCGGGTCGGCGGCACTCAGCCGCGAGAAGATCTCGGCCACCGTCGCGGCATCGACGGGGGAGGGCACCGTCTCCACCCGCGCGATGATCGGCGTCGTCAGAGCCGCGTTCGCCTTCGTGATTTTGGCGGTCTTCGGTGTCCGGGATGTCGTCGACGTCGCGGACTTCTTTGGAGGGTTCGACTGTCGGCTCTTCATGGGTAGGTTATATGTGTCCCATGGAGAGCGGCAACATGGTGAGCGACACGATACAGTCCCATCCCGACGGGCTCGACCCCAACAGCATCGATGTCCCGGTCTTTCAGGCCACCATCCGTCCGCATCAATCCCTGAGCCATGACGGCTTCCGGAACGTGATGATCGGATGCGGCGCGGTCTCGCTGGTGACCTCCGTCGCCTGCGTGCAGGCCGGGTTCTGGCCGGTGGCCGGGTTCTTCGGCCTCGATATGATCGCGCTCTATGTGGCGCTGAAGACGAGTCTCAAGCGCGGACGTTCCTTCGAGGAGGTGATGATCTCGCCGATCGAGGTGATGCTGGCGCGCGTGACCCATCGGGGCGAGCGCCGCGAATGGCGCTTCAATCCGCTCTGGACGAAACTCACCAGGGTGGAGGACGAGGAATACGGTCTCCAGACCCTGACCCTGGTGTCGCGCCGGGAATACGTGGTGGTGGCGCGCGACGCGTCTCCCCCCGTTCGCGAGCGGATCGCCGACGGTCTGACCCGCGCCCTGGCGGATGTGAAGAGGGGGTACTGAGCCGTGCGTGCACGGAGCCTGCTGCTGACCCTCGGTCTGTTTGCTTTTGCCGGCTCCGCGATGGCGGCCCCCGTCGGATCGGTCGAGGTGCGCTTCATCGAGCCCGACCGTTACAGCGATGCCAACAACCGCTTCGAGTCCGGCATCGGTCCGAAGGCGACGCTGGCCGAGCTTCGCCGCCTGATCGATCAGGCGGCCTCACCCCTGCTCGCTCCGGACGAGCGTCTCGTCGTCGACGTGCTGGATGTGGATCTCGCGGGCTTCCCCAATCCGGGTGCGAATTTCCCCTACGGCCTGCGTGTGGTCACGGATGCAACGCCGCCGTCCTTCCGCTTCCGTTACACGCTGACGACGAGCCGAGGACAGCGCGTCGCCGCAGGCGAGGAGCGACTGACCGATGTCAATTTCCTGCTCGGCGCACGGTCCGCCCAGTCCAGCAGCTTTCCCTATGAGCGCGAACTTCTCCGGGATTGGGCCCGGCGCCGGTTCGCGGGTCGCCGCTGAGCGAGGGCGGTCCGACAGCTGACGAGCCGGCTCGGAAATTTGGCCTGCTCTGTGATTTTCCGATTGACGCTTGGTCTGGTTATCCCTAGAAGCCTGTTCATCGGCGGCGGCCAGCGGGGACTTCGGTTCGGCGGGCGTTGTTTGTGTCTCTGGATACTTTTCGGATGGATTGTCCGGCCTCAAGCTGGATGATTGTCTGTTTTTGTGTCCTGGGTTTTGACCGGGCATTATTGCTTTGGTTGTTGTTCTTTGACAAGTGTATCTGAGAAAGAGAAGCGTGGGCGGCGTTGTCCTTGCGGATCTGCGAGAGCAGATCATGTGAGACGATTGCTGACACGTTTCGAGAGCTCACACGTATTGTGGTGGAAACGCCCAGTACGTTTGTGTGCTTCCGTTATGATGTGATCAGCTAGATCAACTCTTCAACTTGAGAGTTTGATCCTGGCTCAGAGCGAACGCTGGCGGCAGGCTTAACA
>NZ_JBHTND010000005.1:0-196000 GCF_042679825.1 Methylobacterium marchantiae
GTGGGGCCGAGGCTCGCCACCTGGATGGCGGGCCGCGGCGGCGGCAGGGGCATGGTGAGGGCGGCGGCGACGGCGGCGAGTTCCGAGGGCCGGCGCGGCGGCAGCGGCACGTCGATCTGGTTCGATCCGGCCGCCATGGCGCCGTCGGGCTTCGGGGCCTCCTGCGTCAGGAGGCTCTGCGCGTCACGCCCGTCGCGGCGAAGGAGGGTGCCCTTGAGAGCATCGGAGGCGGCCGGGGCGGCATAGGCCAAAGCCTCGCGGGTGCCCAAGGCCTCGCGGGCGCCCAAGGCCTCGCGGGTACCGGTCTGGTCGTCGGGATCGGCGCTGGCGACGAGGATCGTGGGCTTCGCGCGGGCCGGCGCCGGGGCGGCGACCGGCGCCTCGGCCTGGGCGGCGGGCGCCTTCGCGCCGCCGCCGAAGAGGCTGGCGAAGAAGCCCTTGATGCTCGGGCCGTCATCCTCGTCCATCATGGCCACCTGGGTCACGCCGAGCACGGTGCCGCCGCGGGCGAGCACCTCGGCGCGGGCCAGCTCATAGCCGGGGAGGGGGCGGTTGTCGGCGGGCAGGTGGACGGTCTTGCCGTCGGGGAACAGGCGGACCAGCTGCTCGTGGCTCATGCGCGGCCAGGACCGGACCGAGCCGACGTCGAGATGGACGAAGGGCGAGCCGGAATGGGGATACCAGCCGACGCCGCCCCGCTGCATCCGCATCCCGATCGCGCGGATCTGGTCGATGGAGACGTCCGGCAGGTAGAAATCCATCGCCTTGCCGAGCATGTGCTGGCTGAACTCGGCCACCGCCCGCGACCGACGGCGCAGCATGGCGTTGGTCCCCGGCGAGCGATAGGCCGAGACGACGTTGATCGGCTCCTGCGAGCCGACCGAGCGATAGGCCTCCCACACCGTGTCGAACAGGCGCGGGTCCATCTTGGTGGGCTCGTCCATCCGCCAGTCGCGCAGCAGCCAGTTCAGCTGCTCCAACGCCGCGCGGTCGTAGCGTCCGTCACGCTTGAACGTGACCGTGGCGCTTTCCTTGGTGTGGGTATGGTAGATCGAGAGAGTACGGGTATCGCCGTTCGCGATCGCGTCCTGAGTGCCCCGCGTTCCTGCACCGAAGGCCATCGCAATCCCGGACAAAACGATCGCGGATCGGCGAAATTGTGAAGCGGAAAAAGCGCCGCGAAGGCGGGCCCGGAGGCGCGAGACGGGGTGGGCGGGTCGGTCGGCCGGCACGGCCTCATCTCGCAGCGATATGCCCACGATCGTCCTCACCTCTGCCAGACCGCGCGTTGTCGCGCGGATCATGGTGAACGCAAGGTTGCCGAAAACCGTAAACGTAAGGTTATCGGGTCCTCGGCCGCTCGCCGGTTGGGAAAACGGCTAAGTCTGAACCATGGCGAAATCGTGCCGCCTTCCGGGTGCGATTTCGACATCCGCAAGAGCGGCATCGCACATTCCGACCGGCGTGGCATTCGCGCAACGCCGGCCGTTTCCCCCTACCACCAGCCGCGAGAGACGGGGGCGGGCGCGGGCCCCCACGGATCGGACCCCGCCGCCGCCGCGGATCGCGCGGCCGGGGCTCCTGCCGCCCGCGAAGGCGCCGTGCCGGGAAGAGTCGGGCGAGGCGTTGCCCGGCGATTTTCCGCCGTCGCGGAGGTCGCCGCCGGTGTCCTGGTCACGACCTTCGGCGGGGTCTTCGCGGGTACTTTGGCGGGCGCCTTGGCGACGAGCAGACTGCCCGGCGCGAGGCCGAGGGCGATCTTCATGCGCGCATCGTGACCGTAGAGGTCCGGATACGAGCGCAGGGAGCCGTAATCGTCCGGAGCCAGAGTGAAATAGGCGAGGTGGACCGGCAGTTTCTCGGGCAACCTGATGGTGCGCTCGCCCTTGCCGATGAGCTTCTTCAGCCGCTCGCTCGACCAGGCTTCGGGCAGGACCGAATCGGCGAAGCGGAAGGGGTCGTCGACGCGCACGCAACCATGGCTCATCGCCCTCTGCGAGGCCGAGAACAGCGAACGATTGGGCGTGTCGTGGAGGTAGACCGCATGGTTGTTCGGGAACAGGAACTTGATGAATCCCAAGGCATTGCGCTCACCCGGCGGCTGCCGCACCGAGATGTTGCCGTTGCGATAGACCACCTCGTAGCCGCGGCGCGCCGCGTAGTTCGGGTCGCGGGCGAGAGCGGGCAGGAACTCGTTCTTGAGGATCGAGGGCGGCACGTTCCAGGACGGATTGACGACGGCGTATTCCATCATCCCCGAGAAGACCGGCGTCGGCGTCTCGGTCTTGCCGACGATGACGCGGGCCTCGTCGCGTTGCGTGCCGTTGCGGACCACGCGCAAGCGGAATTCCGGGATGTTCACCATGACGTAGTCGCGGCCGAGATCGCTCGGAAGCCAGCGCCAGCGCTCCATGTTGACCAGGATCGTCGATTCCTCGTCGCCGCCGGTCCGCGCCGCCGGCTCGGCCCGTCCCAGAGCGGCCACGGTCTGCGCCGTGAGCGTGCCGGTGGCCGGCAGGAGGCGGCTTCGCTGGAACTTCGCCACGGCCGCGGCCACGTTCCCGTCATAGGAATCCGGCTCGCCGGGAGCGGCGTCGAGGGTGCCGGCGGTCCGGGTCGGCAGGCCGAAATGACTGCGCAATGCGGGTACGCGGGGATCGTGCATGCCGATCTTCAGCACCGGGCCCGCGGGAATCGTCAGGGGCGACGCCGCGACGGGTGCGCTGTGCAGGTCGCGCAGGCCGGCGAGCCGGGTCTTGAGGGCGAGATAGCCCGCCTGCGCCGGGTTGTAGCTCTGGAGCACGGCACCGGCTTGCGGCCCCGCACTGGCGATGCGCGTCAGGACCGCATCCGCACCGGGAATGTCGAGGGTGGGCGTGATCAGGCGTGACACGGCGGCGAGGTTGATACGTCCGCCTCGGGCATCCTTGGCATAGAGCACGATAGCGGCCGAGAGTTTCAGCTCGATCTCGGCGGTCTGCGCCTCGCTCAGCCCCTGCGTCCCGATGACGGGCACCGGATAGGCCTGGACGTTGAGGCCGTCCTCTGCGGCGAGGGCGAGCCGGGATGCGGCAGCCTTGGCCGCGGGAGTGAAGGCGCCGTCGACGACCCAGACCGGCTTGAAGGCGCCGAGCCCGTAGAAGGCCTGCATCGCCTCCCGATCCTTCGTGGTCAGGCGGGCGAGCAGGGGGGCGGGATCGGCGAGGCGGGCAGCGAGGGCCGCGCCGATGGGATCGGTCGGCGCCGGAGCCGACGCCGCCGTGACTGCGGATTCGGGGGCGGCGCCACCGACCGGCGGCATACCCTGGGCGCTCTCTTCCTTCCCCGCTTCGGCAGGGAGCGAGGGGAGGGGCGAGGGAGCTTGTACGGTCTCTCCCGCTTCAGCGGGCTTCGCTGGTTCGGGCGCTGGCTGTGGCGTCGCGGAGATCGCGCCGGTCGCGACGGCATCGCCCTGCGCCGGCTCCGACAAGACGTCAGAAGCCGTGGCGTTCTGCACCACGGGCGGCGTCGGATCGAGCCGCGGCTCGGCTCTGGCCGCATAGCCGACGCAACCGGCGATCAGGGCGGCCAGTGCGACGGAGGCGGAGCGCGAAGCGCCCATGATGCTACTCCCGGGGAACGACCGTACCGGCCGTGGTTGAAACCAAGTCATCGCTGCTGGCGCAGCCGCTTGCAACGGCAGGCCGGCAACAGTGGCGCCTCGCCGAGAGCCGGTGGCGGGAAACCTCGTGCCTTGACGCACATCCCGACCATCTCACCCGTTCCGTCGAAGCGATGCGCCGGCCTCAGGCGGCGGCCTCGTCAGCCTTGTCGTCGCCGTCCAGACCGAGATCCTTGAGCTTGCGATACAGGGTCGACCGGCCGATCCCGAGGCGTCTCGACACTTCGGACATGCGGCCGCGGTAATATTGTAAGGCAAAGCGGATGATCTCCGCTTCCAGCGCATCCATCGGCTTCATCTCGCCGGTCTCCTCGGTGACGAGGGTCATGGCGTGGGGATCGCGGACCTCGACGCGGACGATCTCGCGCACCGGCTCGGGGATGCCGGCCTGAAGCATGGGCTGGCTCGGAGCGGCGGGAATGCGAACGTCGAATCCCTCGACCTGGGCCGCGATCTGCGGGAACTCGGCCACGGTGAGTTCGTCGCCATCGGCCAGGACCACGGCGCGGAACAGGGCGTTCTCGAGCTGGCGGACGTTGCCCGGCCAGCCGTAGCGGCTGAGCAGTGCCATCGCCTCCGGCGTGATCGCACGGACGCGCTTGCCTTCCTCGGCCGCGAAGCGCGCGCAGAACGAGCGCACCAGATCCGGGATATCCTCCCGACGCGCCCGGAGAGGGGGCAGGGTCATCGGGAAGACGTTGAGGCGGTAATACAGGTCCTCGCGGAAACGACCCTGCTTGACGAGGTCGAGCAGGGAACGGTTCGTCGCCGAGATCAGCCGGATGTCGACGCGGACGCTGCGCTTGGCACCCACGGGGTCGACCTCTCCCTCCTGCAACGCGCGCAGGAGCTTCACCTGGGCGTCGAGGGGCAGTTCGCCGATCTCGTCGAGGAACAGCGTGCCGCCCGACGCCTCCACGAACTTGCCCATGTGGCGCTCGGTGGCGCCGGTGAAGGCGCCCTTCTCGTGCCCGAACAGGGTACTTTCCACTAGGTTGTCGGGAATCGCCCCGCAATTGACCGTGACGAAGGCCTTGCCGCGCCGGTCGCCCGACCCCTGGATCGCGCGGGCGAGCACTTCCTTGCCGACACCGGATTCCCCTTCGATCAACACGGGGATGTTGGATTTCGCCGAGCGTTCGGCCAGCCGGATCACGCGTTCCATGTCCGGACTGCGCGACGACAAATCCTTGAAGGAGAGCGAACCGGAGGCACGTCGGCGCATGCGGCGCACCTCCTCCTCCAATTGATCGACTTTGAGTGCGTTCTTGATCGAGACCTGCAGCCTCTCGGCTCCGGCCGGTTTGACCACGAAGTCGGTGGCACCAGCCCGCATGGCGGTGACGACGGCATCAATGGAGCCGTTGGAGGTCTGGACGATGATCGGCGTGTCGACGCCGGATTTGCGCATCTCGGCCATGACGGCCAAGCCGTCGAGACCGCCGGGCATCACGAGATCGAGGAGAACGACGTCGATCGGCTCCCCCGACCGCAGCACGGCAAGCCCTTCCTCGCCGCTCTCGGCCACCTTTGCGTCGAAGCCGAGGCGACGCACCATCGCTTCGGCGAGCCTGCGCTGCACGGGATCGTCGTCGACGATCAGGATCGTTGTCGACATGCGGAGAGCCTCGACCGTGTGGTGTGGGAGGAGGCGACCTGGCGGAGATGCACCGCAGGTCGACCACCAGATGTTTCGTTTCGATCCGCAGGGTGAGGGAAGAGCGTAAAGCTGCGCTTAACGACGATCCGACTTTTTCCCTGTGCCGTTCTTCGACCCGATCCGCGGGGCCGTCGGATAGAGGAGGCCGCCGATTCGTTTCGACCGAATCCGCCGACCTGGTTGATCGCGGCGATCGGCGCTCGATATCAGCGCCAGCGGCGCGAGAACGCCGCCTCAGGATCAAAGCCGCCATGTCGAGTCGAGCCGCCGCCTATGCCAGCCTCTTGAGCGCAGTCCGGGCGCCGGGCGGCCAACGATCGGAGGGGACGAACGTCGCGCGGGCTGCGGCTCTCGCCCTCGATCTCGGCCCTCTTCCCGAATGGGACCTGAGCGACCTCTATTCCGGTATCGATTCCCCTGATTTTCGCGCCGACCTGGAGCGAGCGGAGAGCGAATGCCGTGATTTCTCCGAGCGCTGGAGCGGCACAATCGCAGAGGCCGCCGCCGGGCCCGATGCTTCGCTCCGCCTCGCCGAGGCGGTATCCGCTTATGAAGCGATAGAGGATCGGCTCGGCCGTCTTATGTCCTTCGCAGGCCTCGTCTATTCCGGCGACACCACCGACGAGCGACGCCAGAAATTCTACGGGGATACCCAGGAGCGTCTGACAGCGGCCTCGGGGCATCTTCTCTTCTTCGCACTGGAGATCAATCGGGTCGACGATGCCGTGATGGACGCGGCCATGGCAGAAGGGCCGCTTGCGCATTACCGCCCGTGGATCGAGGACTTGCGCCGAGAGAAGCCGTTTCAGCTGGACGACCGCACGGAGAAGCTCTTCCTCGAGAAATCGGTCACCGGACGATCCGCCTGGAATCGACTATTCGATGGCACGATCGCGTCCCTGCGCTTCCCGGTCCAGGGTGAGATGCTGCCCCTGGAGCCTACGCTCAACAAGCTTCAAGATCCCGACGGAGCCGTTCGCAAGGAGGCCGCCGGGGCTTTGGGTGAGGTGTTTCGCGCGAACCTGCGCACCTTCGCGCTCATCACCAATACCCTGGCCAAGGACAAGGAGATCTCCGACCGCTGGCGTGGCTTCGGAGACGTCGCCGATGACCGCCACCTCTCCAATCGGGTCGAGCCAGAGGTCGTGGCAGCCTTGGTCGAGGCAGTGCAGGCCGCATACCCGCGCCTATCGCACCGCTATTACAAGCTGAAGGCCAAGTGGTTCGGCGTCGATGTGCTGCCATACTGGGATCGCAATGCGCCCCTGCCGAGGGTCGAGCAGCGCACCATCCCCTGGACCGAGGCGCGTGACGTGGTGCTGGATGCCTATGGTGCTTTCTCGCCGCGGCTGGCCGCCATTGCCAAGACCTTCTTCGACCGCCGCTGGATCGATGCGCCGACGCGGCCGGGGAAGGCTCCGGGCGCATTCGCCCATCCCACCGTACCATCGGCGCATCCCTATGTTCTGGTCAACTACCAGGGCAAGCCACGGGACGTGATGACGCTCGCACACGAACTCGGCCACGGCGTGCACCAGGTTCTTGCCTCGCCCAACGGCGCGCTGATGGCGCCGACGCCGCTGACTCTCGCCGAGACGGCGAGCGTGTTCGGCGAAATGCTGACATTCCGCCGTCTGCTCGCCAACACCACCGACACGGTGCAGCGACGAGCCATGTTGGCTGCCAAGGTCGAGGATATGATCAATACGGTGGTGCGCCAGATTGCGTTCTATCTGTTCGAGCGGAAGGTCCATCTCGCTCGGGCCAAGGGCGAACTCACCGCGGAGGAAATCAACGGACTCTGGATGTCGGTGCAGGCAGAGAGCTTCGGACCGGCGATTTCGCTGGATGCGGGCTACGAGCCTTTCTGGGCCTACATTCCGCACTTCATCCACTCGCCGTTCTATGTCTACGCCTACGCGTTCGGGGATTGCCTCGTGAATTCGCTGTACGGCGTCTATGCCGAGGCGGAGGAAGGCTTCGTGGACCGCTATTTCGCGCTCTTGTCGGCTGGCGGAGCCAAACCCTATGGAGCCCTCCTTGCCCCCTTCGGTCTCAATGCCAGCGACCCCGCCTTCTGGCAGATCGGCCTGAACATGATCGAGGGGATGATCATCGATTTGGAGTCGATGGAAGGCTGAGCCGGCATGGCGAAGCCTACTCTAGGTTGAAGCCTTCGTCCGCCCGGGACCGGTGTGAAGCGGTGATATCCATGCCAGACCTGCGACACCCGGCAAGCATCAGCGCCGCGACGCAAGGGCCCACCGCCCTGGTACCCTACCGGAAAGGACCTATCTCGTAGGCACTTCCTTTTAGTCGCGCAGAATGGACCCGATGGCCGATCACGACAGCGAAGCCAACCGCTTCTCGGCCCGCGCCAGCCGTTACGCCCGTGTCGGCGCCAATGTCGGCGGTGTCGCCGCGCGCATGGCCGGCGCTAAACTCTTCGGTAAGGGCGAATCTCCGACCAATGCCGCTGCCTTGGCTCAGGCCCTCGGCGGCCTGAAGGGGCCGATCATGAAGGTGGCGCAGCTGCTCGCCACCGTGCCGGATCTGCTGCCGCCGGAATATGCTTCCGAACTGCAGAAGCTGCAGGCGGATGCGCCGCCCATGGGTGCGGCTTTCGTCAAGCGCCGGATGATGGCCGAGCTCGGGCCAGATTGGCAGCGGCGGTTCGGAACCTTCGATCTCAAACCCGCCGCCGCCGCTTCCCTCGGTCAGGTTCATCGCGCCACCGGATTGGACGGGACACCGTTCGCCTGCAAGCTCCAATATCCCGACATGCAGTCGGCCGTAGAGGCAGATCTGAAGCAGTTGGAGGTCGCCTTCGCCCTGCATCGACGACTCAGTTCCTGGCTCGACACCCGCGAGATCGCCAAGGAGATCGGGGCTCGCGTGCGCGAGGAACTCGACTACGAGCGAGAGGCTAAGCACGCCGCTCTTTACGGGGCCGTCCTTCAGGACATCACCGAGGTAAGGGTGCCGGGAATCCACACGCACCTCTCGACCAAACGTCTGCTCACTCTCGGCTGGCTCGATGGCGAAAGGATCCTGAACTTCGCCGAAGAGCCAATCGAGATCCGCAATCGCCTAGCCCGGGCGATGTTCAAGGCGTGGTGGCACCCCTTCAGCCGTGCCGCCGTGATTCACGGCGACCCACATCTCGGCAACTACACGGTCTTCTCTGAGGAGAACGAGGCGCGAGGAATAAACCTGCTCGATTACGGCTGCGTCCGCATCTTCCATCCACGCTTCGTCGGCGGCGTGGTCGATCTCTACCGCGGACTCCTTGAGAACGATCACGCCCGGATCGTCCATGCCTACGAGGTATGGGGTTTCAAGAATCTGAACAAGGAACTGATCGAGATTCTGAACATCTGGGCGCGGTTCATCTACGGCCCGATTCTGGAGGATCGCACGCGAACCGTGGCCGATGGCGTGAAGCCCGGCGAGTATGGCCGGCGCCAGGCCTTCGAGGTGCATCAGGCGCTCAAGCAGCGCGGCCCTGTGACGGTGCCCCAGGAATTCGTCTTCATGGACCGCGCCGCAGTAGGGCTCGGAGCCGTGTTCCTACACCTCAAGTCAGAGCTGAACTATCATAGGCTTTTCGAGACCGAGATCGAGAGATTCTCGCTCGAGACGCTAACGGAGCGCCAGAGCTCGGCTCTGTCTGCGGCGAGCCTGCCTCTACCGGCCTAGGTAGGGGGTCGGCTTTTCCTTCTTCGCGTGACAAGCGGGGATGCACTGTCATTCCCTTGGATAAAACCCGCTTTCCATATTTTCGCGAGTCGGTATCTCGATTGCGAGCGATCAACGCTTGCGCTAAATCCGCTTGGAACCAATCAAGATGATGACCAAGGGGACGGGCACAAGATGGCAGATGCGAAGAGTGTGACCGGCGTGCACTACAGCCCGGCGATGGATGAGAAGACCCACGAGCAAACTTACCGTGGCTTCGTACGGTTCGTTGAAATCGGCACCGGCGTGGTAATCTGTTGGGTACTCGCGCTAGCTGTGGGCGGCATTCGCGAGGCTTGGCTCACCGCGATCTTCGGCGTCCTCCTCTCGGGTGTAGCTGGGGCCGTGGGAGCGTTCGCACCGGCCATCGGATGGAAGGCGCCGCTCGTTGTTGGCATCCTGCTGGCTCTCTACCTCGCCTTCGCGTGACGTACCCTTAATCTTCTGGCATACCAGAGATTAAGGCTCTATATTTCTGCTTAGCTACGGCGATCGAGGGCGATTGCCGAAGGGGGCCTTTGAATGCGCATCGCTGTACTGACAGAATCGGATCCCGCAGAGCCGCGGGTCGCGGCGGTGCCTGATACGATCAAGAAGTTCAAGGGCCTTGGCGTAGACGTAACGGTCCAATCCGGCGCCGGCCTAAAGGCAGGTGTTCCGGATGCTGAGTACGAGGCGGTGGGGGCAACCATCGCTGCCACGTCGAGAGATGCTGCAGCGGATGCAGACCTCGTCCTCAAGGTTCGACGTCCGAACGAGGAAGAACTGAAGTTTCTTAAGAGCGGCGCTACCGTGATCGCTATTATGGATCCTTACGGAAATGAAACCGCACTGAAAGCCATGGCTGATGCCGGCGTCAGTGCGTTCTCGATGGAATTGATGCCGCGGATCACCCGCGCCCAGGTGATGGACGTCCTCTCATCGCAGGCCAATCTCGCGGGCTACCGCGCTGTGGTAGACGGTGCGGCCGAGTACGGGCGCGCCATGCCGATGATGATGACCGCGGCCGGCACTGTGCCTGCAGCACGCGTATTCGTCATGGGCGTCGGTGTTGCCGGCCTCCAAGCGATCGCTACCGCCCGCCGCATGGGCGCGGTGGTGACCGCCACCGACGTGCGGCCCGCCACCAAGGAACAGGTCGAATCCCTCGGCGCCAAATTCGTGGCGGTGGAAGACGACGAGTTCAAGCAGGCCGAGACTTCCGGCGGCTATGCCAAGGAAATGTCTGCAGAATATCAGAAGAAGCAGGCCGAGCTGGTGGCGACCCACATCGCCAAACAGGATATTGTCATCACCACCGCACTCATCCCGGGACGCCCGGCTCCCAAGCTGGTTTCGGAAGCGATGGTCGCCTCGATGAAGCCCGGCTCGGTGATTGTCGATCTCGCTGTGGAGCGCGGCGGCAACGTCGCCGGCGCCGAGGCTGGAGAGATCGTCACAACGGAGAACGGCGTCAAGATCGTAGGCCACGTCAACGTCGCAGGCCGTTTGGCCGCTACTGCGTCGAGCCTCTACTCGCGTAACCTGTTCGCCTTCGTCGAGACCCTGATCGACAAGGAGTCCAAGGCTCTCGCCGTCCAGTGGGACGATGAACTGGTGAAGGCGACGAACCTCACCCGGGACGGACAGGTGGTCCACCCGTCCTTCCAGCCCAAAGCAGCCTGATCGCGCCGGAGAGACAGATGGCCACCCTTCCTCCCGAACAGGCCGCCGAACAGGCGCGCGCCGCCGCCGCTACCGCGCGCACGGCCGCCGAACAGGCTCAGAGCCTCGCGGACAGCCTCGGTCATGGCATCAGCCACGGCATCGCAGCCGCCACTCACGGCGCAGTCGACCCCACCGTCTTCCAACTCGCGATCTTCGTGCTCGCGATCTTCGTCGGCTACTACGTGGTCTGGTCGGTGACCCCGGCGCTCCACACGCCTTTGATGTCCGTCACCAACGCGATCTCCTCCGTCATCATCGTCGGTGCCCTCCTGGCCGCCGGCGTACCGCTGATAGAGAAGGGAACTGGCTGGGCGCGATTCTTCGGCTTCGTGGGCATCGTGCTCGCCAGCGTGAACATCTTCGGCGGGTTCCTCGTCACACAGCGCATGCTCGCCATGTACAAGAAGAAGGCCTGAGACGATGTCCCAGAACGTCTCCGCCCTTCTCTACATCGTCTCCGGCGTCCTGTTCATCATGGCGCTGCGTGGGCTCTCGCACCCCACCACATCGCGGCAGGGCAACCTGTACGGCATGGTCGGCATGGGCCTTGCGGTTCTGACTACCCTGGTCGGCCATCCTCCGGCCGGTTTCGGCGCCTGGATCATCGTTCTTCTCGGCCTTGCTATCGGCGGCGGCGCAGGTGCGGTGATCGCCAAGCGGGTACCGATGACCGCCATGCCGCAGCTTGTGGCGGCTTTCCACTCTCTCGTCGGCCTCGCTGCGGTGGCAGGCGCCGCAGGCACGCTCTACGCGCCGCAGGCGGTGGGCATCCTCGAGAACGGGCATATCCATAAGGAATCGCTATTCGAGATGGCGCTTGGCGTTGCGATTGGCGCTATTACCTTCACTGGCTCAGTCATCGCCTTCGCGAAGCTCGACGGACGCATGTCCGGCAAGCCGATCATGCTGCCCCAGCGTCATGCGATCAACATTGCCATTGGCATCGCTCTGGTCGGCCTGATCGCGGTGTTCATAGGGACGGAAAGCAAAGCCATCTTCTGGCTGATCGTAATTCTTTCCTTCGTCCTCGGCGGACTCCTCATCATCCCGATCGGCGGCGCCGATATGCCCGTCGTCGTGTCAATGCTGAACTCCTACTCAGGTTGGGCGGCGGCCGGCATCGGCTTTACCCTTGGCAACCTTGCGCTGATCATCACCGGGGCGCTGGTCGGCTCCTCGGGGGCAATCCTATCCTATATCATGTGCAAGGCGATGAACCGGTCCTTCATATCGGTCATCCTCGGCGGCTTCGGCGGCGATGCCGCCGCGGCGGGCGCGGGTGGAGCGGTGGAAACCCGTCCGGTCAAGCAGGGCTCGGCCGACGACGCAGCCTACATCATGAAGAACGCCGAGCGCGTGATCATCGTACCCGGCTACGGCATGGCGGTGGCGCAAGCCCAGCACTCGCTGCGTGAGATGGTGGATATGCTCAAGAAGGAAGGCGTCGACGTGAAATACGCCATCCACCCGGTTGCAGGCCGCATGCCCGGGCACATGAACGTGCTGCTCGCGGAAGCCAACGTGCCCTACGACGAGGTCTTCGAGCTTGAAGACATCAACGGCGAGTTCCCACAGGCGGACGTGGCCTTCGTGATCGGCGCCAACGACGTCACCAATCCCGCCGCCAAGACCGACAAGGCTTCGCCGATCTACGGTATGCCGATCCTCGACGTGGAGAAGGCCAAGACCGTGCTGTTCATCAAGCGCGGCATGGGTTCCGGCTATGCCGGCGTGGAGAACGAGGTGTTCTTCCGTGACAACACGATGATGCTGTTCGGCGACGCCAAGAAGGTCGTGGACTCGATCGTCAAGAACCTCTGAACCTAAGGGGCTTAGAACCTCGGAATGCTCGAGAAGCAGGGGCTGGCGCATTACCCGCCAGTCCTTGTTTCGTTCCGGATTGCGGTACCGGATCGTAAGGAGCGCGCAGCGGGAGCCGCAAGCCTTCAGCTTCGACCTCGCAAAGGTAGGCGTGCTTCGATGAAAACATGGGTCTCGCACCATATCGGAACGGCGTCGGCGAGAGTGCTTTGGCCCGCAGCAGTCGGAACAAGGCGCCGACTGCGTCGGTCTTCTGGATCCGCGGTCACAGCTACGACGAAGCGTCACTCCAACGGCTTCAGGGCCACAGTCACCGTTGTGCGGTCCATGGCAAGGAGCGGCGCAAGGAACCGAGGGTCGGCGCTTCAGGGCGATTCAGTGGCATTCAGTAACGAGAACTGCCAGTTCGTTAGCCCCACGGACCGGAGCAACTCTTCAAATCGCCGTGCCAAGCCTCCTGCCGCTCTCTGGGTAGGTAGCCACAAACAATAGTCGCGGATATGAAGCGTCGTTTCGAAGGGACGTATCTTTGACATAATCCATTCAAGCGGCGAACCCTGAGGGCGCCGTGTTCGTTCTGTTCCGCGGCGACGGCGCGCCACTGTCGGCACCTGCGCCCGGGACGTCCGGAAATGTCGGTTGGCACGAACTGCATGCCCGCAATGGAGAAGTGGCCTTCAGCTTTTACGCAGCTCTCTTCGACTGGAAAGAAGACCGATGTGGTGGATATGGTATGGGTCCCAGGGCACCTACCAACTCTACCAACTGTTCGGAGCCTCCGATCCCGATGCCGGCTGCGACGGAATCCATAGATGATATCGACGCGGCAGGACAGCGGGTCGCCACGAGCGGTGGTAGGATTATCGCCGGTCCGCATCAGGTGTCTGGTGGGCCTGGATCCTCCACGCTCTCGATCCGCGAAGTGCGATGTTCGCGCTGGATGAGCCGAGGCGGAACGCTTAACGAAGTGGCGCCAGACGGCTCGACGCTGGTAGAGTAGTGAGCGTGTCATCCGCTTCAGTCCTCGCGCCGTCTCGCGCCTTTCTCGACGTCACGCGTTCCGTCATGGGGCGGCCCTGGCGCGACCGAGGCAACGATGAGGTTGTGCAGGCCTATGCCACCACGATGGTGCAGGCACACGGCCAGCCCGAGTTTCTGGCGCGGGTTCTGGCTTCGCGCGGGATACGCCCCAATGAAGCCGAGGGATACCTTCAACCGCGCCTGCGCGACTTAATGCCGGATCCGTCCTGTCTGGTGGACATGGAGGCTGCTGCAGAGAGACTGGCCCGTGCCGTCGAGGGCGGCGAGCGCGTGGCGGTATTTGGCGATTACGACGTCGACGGCGCCGCTAGCGCTGCCCTGATTGCAGGCCATCTGCGCGCGCTCGGCCTCGACGTGCAGATCCACATCCCGGACCGAATCACTGAAGGCTACGGTCCCAACGTCGCAGCGGTTACGGCGCTGGCGGAGGGCGGGGCAAGACTGCTCGTCTGCGTCGATTGTGGCACAAGCGGCCATGAGCCCCTGGCGGTAGCGGAGAGGCTCGGCCTCGATGTGGTCATCCTAGACCACCACGGCGCACCAGAGATTCTGCCTCCGGTGCATGCGCTGGTAAATCCTAACCGCCTCGATGATATCTCGGGGCTAGGCCATCTCTGCGCAGCGGGAATCGTCTTCCTCACCCTTGTAGCCCTCAATCGTCGGCTGAGGCGAGGAGGAGCCGCTGACCTTCCCGATCTCGCGGAGGCCCTCGACCTCGTAGCCCTGGCCACCGTCGCGGATGTGGTTCCGCTCACCGGCCTCAACCGGGCGTTCGTGACCCAGGGCTTGAAGGTGATGCGGGGTCGAGGCCGGATCGGTCTCGCAGCCCTGTTCGACGCTGCCTCCCTGAACGAGCCACCAGAATCATGGCATCTCGGCTACCTGCTCGGTCCGCGCATCAATGCGGGCGGGCGTATCGGTCATGCGGGCCTCGGCGCAGCCCTCCTCACCAGCATCGACCCCGCCGAGGCAACCCGAATCGCCGCCGAACTCGACCTCCTCAATCGGGATCGCCAGAGTATCGAAGCGCAGGCCGTGCTCGAAGCCGAGGCCGAGATTGACAGGGTCCTCACCATCGATCCGGATAGGTCCGTCCTGGTGACTGCCTCGGCGGATTGGCATCCGGGGGTAGTCGGGCTTGTCGCGGCACGACTCAAGGAACGTTTCGACCGTCCGGCCTTCGCCTTTGCCCTGCGCCCCGATGGAACTGCCACGGGATCGGGCCGCTCTATCGCCGGGGTCGATCTGGGATACACGGTGCGCGAGGCTGTGGCTGCCGGTCTCCTCGCGAAGGGAGGAGGACACGCCATGGCCGCCGGCGCCACCCTGCCGAGCCACGATACCACGCACTTCGCAAACTTCCTGGCGGCCGACCTCGCCACAGCCGTGATGGAGGCAAGAGCGATGGAGGCGCTACTCGTCGACGGTACAGTCAGTGCTGGCGGTGCCACTGCGGATGTGGTTCGTCTCGTCCAGCGAGCCGGACCATTCGGCGCCGGAGCACCGGAGCCGGTCTTCGCCATGCCCCACCACCGGCTGGTCGATGTGGGTGTCGTCGGCAACGGTCATGTGCGCGCGCGCTTCAGGAGCCGGGACGGCCAGGCAATCGGCGCCATCGCCTTTCGATCGGCACGGGGGCCACTAGGGCAAGCGCTACTCAAGGGTATCGGGATGGAATTCCACGTGGCTGGAACGCTCGCGATCGACACTTGGCGCGGTGGTAAGCGGGTCCAGCTTCGCATCAACGATCTCGCCATTCCTTGAACTTTGCGCGGCCGCATGCGCTCGATCTGTTGACACCTGCGCGAGCCCTCACCATAAGGGCCCGCGCGCTGCCGAGAGGCGGTGGTTTGGGGGAATGTCCCGAGCGGCAAAGGGGGCGGACTGTAAATCCGCTGCGTAAGCTTCGTAGGTTCGAGTCCTACTTCCCCCACCAAGCCATACCGACCGGCAGGATACGACGACACAGAGAGGGTTCACATTCTCAAAGTATCGTCGCCATGCTATCGGGCGCAATATGCGGGTGTAGCTCAATGGTAGAGCAGCAGCCTTCCAAGCTGAATACCCGGGTTCGATTCCCGGTACCCGCTCCACTCCCCCCTTCCCGAAAAGACTAGCAACCTCAGCCCGATAGGGCAGGGGCGCGGTATCCAGTGGCTGTTTGCCTGGGCGGTGGATACCGCATGGATACCGCAGACGAATCGGTATCGGGCGCAAGTTTCCTTGTCGAACTCGGACCCGCTCGCACGAATGATGGTGATCGAAAGAGATCGCCATGCCCCGCTGCACCCACACCCCGGCCCGCCTCTACGACCGCCACCCTGATCCGGTTCACGACCTCATCGCCGTTGGCAGCCTTTCCCGGTTCGTGCGCTGCACGGATTGTGGTGCCAGGGGCATCGTCCGGCGCGGCCGCGTGGGATGGACGCCCCGTAGCGCCGGTGATCCGGTCCGCCCGGAGGTCGAGCGGTGGAACGCCCTGGTGGCCGAGGCTCGTGCAGCGCTCCTGCCTTGATCGAAGAACCCGGGCCCTTTCGCTTTGGGCCGCCCCGAACGTGTAAAACGATTCCACAAACGCGATTTGGGAATCGTTTTACACGTTCGGGGCGGGCCATCAGTTCAGGGTCCCGATCTCGCCGTCGTACCCATCAAGCACCCGGACCTCGCCCCCGGCCGGGTGGAGCGAGACGGCATCGCATCGCGGGCAGTGCAGGCCGCCCGCCGCCATCCGGACCTCCCCCCACCGGAACTTCGCGGAGCACGTGAGGCAGCACCAGGTCTGCTGCATGACTTCGTCAGACTCGGTCATCCCAGCCTCCGCGAATAGCTGCCATCGGGATGGAAGGTGACCTCCTCGGTGTAGGTGGTCACCTCCACGTCATGGCTGCCAGAGATGGAAACTTTCGCGACTGGCTCGCCAAGGTTCACGCCCCAGTCGTCATCGAGGTCCATCTCCTCGCCCAGGGTGAGGTGAACCCTGATGCCGCCGGCGAGCGTGAAGGTGCCTCCCTCGCGGATGGCGCGCTGCCAGTCCTCCTCGGTCGCGAAGTGCTTGCGGGTGAGGGTGATGGTCGGGTTCATCATGCGCTCGATCATGCCCTGTCTCCTTCCGGCGGCCGCCCGTGCCGAGTGGTGCCGTCCGGCCAGTCCCAGCGATGTTCGCAATCAGGTTCGAACTCGATACCGACGATGGTGGCCTTGAGGCGGTAGAGTTTGTCCCGGAGTTCGTTGACGCCGTTCCGTTCCAGACCGATGCACCCGGCCAGGTGGCCGGTGATGGCGTAGATCTGGCGCGCCGCCTCCTTCAGACGGTCGGCCTCGGACATGGTCGTCGGGTCCGGCTCGGGCGAGTGGACCTCCTCAAGCTTCGCCAGCCGGACTATCAGGGCGCTCATGGCGAACCCGACCGATCCCTCCTTGCCCGTGACCTTCCAGTGCCCGGCGGTCTCCCGACCGGCATCTTCCCCAACGCCCTCGGTATAGATCGTGATGACGTCGCCGACGGCGTGGCGGTCGAAAGGTGCCCTGATCAGGACGACGGTCCCCTGTCCGGGCATGCGGCGCCAGTCGGTTGCCTTGACCCGGTAGCTCTGCATGCCCCGACCGTTCACTGCGGCCTCCTCAGGCAATCGGGGCGCCCGTCCGGTCCCACGAGCGGCTGCATGCCAGTCTCGGCTTGGGTGTACCGGCACCCGGTCGCCGGGTCCGTCCAGACCCGGACGCCGCCTTGGTTGGACCACGCGGGATCCGCTGCCTGCGAGAGGGCCTGCAGGATCGTGAGCAGGACGGCCGCGGCGATGGCGATGCCGATGAACAGGAACCAGAGGTCGAACCCGTCGCGAGGCGAGGAGGTCCTGATCATGAGGACCTCCTCGAAACACGGCGCCGGTCATTCCTGACCTCGCGGAGGACGGCGTGCCTGATCCAGTCCGCGAACATGACCTGCACCTTGGCCTGCCGCTGGGGGGCCCCGCCGGGGTGCTCCTCTGCGATGATCCGCTCGACCCCACGAGCAGCCCCGAGGGCGATCTCGTCGATTGTGGACCGCCTCATGACTGGGCCCCCCGAAATGGAGCGGGGTTCGGGGTGCAGCCCGAGTGGTCCTCGCCGGTCAGGAAATCGAGGACCCGATACAGGTCATGGCGGATCCCGGGGACGCCGTAGAGATGATGCCCTGCGGTCGCGAGATCGAACTCCTTGATGACGGTCTTCACACGCGAGACGGCCTCGTGGAGATCTCGCCGGCGGATGAACCCGGCATACTGCAGGACCTGCAGGGCGGGCGCCGGGTCGAAGTCGGCGTCGCTGTAAGCGTTGACGGTCTGCTCGACGACGTCGGCATCGCTCATTGCCCGGAGGGCGTCACGGCGCTCCTGTGCCGCGACCGCTCGCTGCGCAATCTCCTCGGCCATCTCCAGCCGGTACTTGGCGACCCACGTTTCATGGGCCGCCACTTGCTCGGGTGTCATGCCGGCATACAGCCGGGCGAACTCTCGGATCTCGATCTCTGTGGGCATGCTGGTCCGGGTCCCTGTCTCGCGTTCGCGAGATCGCTTCAGAGACGATCGAAGCAGCTCCCGCAGATTCGCCTAGAGGGAAACCGGACGGGCCGTCCGGATGGCCCATCGAGAACGCCATCGCGGTTTACGACGCGCGACACGGCCTCATCGGGCGTAAAGAATTCTCTCGTGGAGGCCTTGCGACTACCGCAAATTGCGGTACATTTAGATCACCGGCGCAAGCCGAGGCCTCCCGGGGCGATCCGGGCCGATGATGGAGCCACCCGATGACCACCACCAAAATCGACCGTTCCGCCCTCCTGAGGAATGCTTGGCGGATCGCCCGCGAAGCCGCGGCCTCCGCCGGCACCGCCGTCCGTGCCGCGCTCGGCGCCGCGTTCCGGCAGGCTTGGGCCGAGGCCCGCATGGTCGCCCAGCCCGTCCAGCAGCAGCAGGCCCAGGCCGTCGCGCCGGCCGACCTCACCACCACCGAGGGCCTCGCCAAGGCCCTCGTCGGCAAGACCGCCTCCCTTGCGCTTGCGGGTGGTGAGGCCCTCTACACCATCGTCTCCGTCGAGCGCTGGACCTCGCCCGACGGCGCGCAGGTCCGCGACTACATCAAGATGGAGACGAGCGGCATGTGGTCTGACGACCGCAAGGGTCCAATCAAACTCTTCATCCTGCGCAAGGGAACCGGACACGGCACGTACACCGAGACGGATGCCGGCGAGGCCTTCTGGGCGTACGGCGGGTTCTGCAACAGCGGCAACAAGCGCTGCAACGCCAACGACATGGTCAAAGACATCCTGGAGAGTATCCGCTCATGACCTGGATGGTCCGACTACGCGCACACGATGGCGGCGAGCTTCTGGAGAGGGCGAGCTACGGCTCGCCCGACGCAGCCATTGACGCCTATCGCCTCCTGCTCGGGCGCGAGGACCTCATCGGGCAACCGGTCGCCGCGGTGTTCAAGCCTCCCCGGGATGCGACCGGCGACGGGAACGCCGCGACGTGGTTCTCGCGGTTCGACAAGCCTCTCGGGGCGGGCCGCATCGGTCCCGACGACCCCCGGCTTGACCCTTGGGCTAACGCATACGATGCGAAAAGCGCAGTGTACTCCCCCGCGCCGGCGTCCAAGCCCAAGGCCGCACCGGACTGGGAAAAGGACGCCCGCCCCCTGTCGGAGTGTCTAAAGGCATGGGCCAAGACACGCGGCGGGCGCGACGCCGCGGCCGACGCCCTGCAGGTCTCACGGTCTACCTTCGACGGCTGGTGCGACGGCCGTGGCGCGGCCCAGGACAGGATGATCCGCAGACTCATGACGCTCACCGACACTACTAGCCGTTGACGACGCGCTACCCTTGAAGAGTAATGATTGTCAGTATAGATAGGACAATACCAGAAGCGGCTTGCCCACAAGCTGCCCGGTACAGCAGGGAACCCCACATGTTGATTATCGACCGAATGGTGGCGATGGTGCGCGCCGGCCCCGGCCCCTCGCCGGAGGAACGGGCTGCGGCCGCTGCCCAGTACCAGGCTGAGGAGAAAGCCAGGCAGGTCCGCCAGGCCGAGGAGCGCCAGGCATTCCTCACGGCCGCCCCCCGGTATGTCCTCCCCGACGGCTCCGCGTGGCGCTCGGCACAGATGCTCGGACGCCTGAGCAACGGCGGTGAGCGCGACCGCGGCCGCCTGTACCATATCGTCTCCGAGGACGGCTGCGGCCCGATGGGCGGGGCCGGGAGCGCGCTGTGCGGTGCCACGCCGGGCCGGCGTTCCGTCGGATGGGGCGACGTCGAAGGCGTCCCTGCGACCTGCCCGCGTTGCCTGAAGCGGGTGGCGTCATGAGGGGCACCACCATCATCATCAGGGGGTACACATGGGGGCAGCGCCTTGGCATGTGGCCCGTCGCGAATGACCATCCCGGCCGGTTCTGCGTTGACGTGATCTACCTGGCCGGCCCCACCCAGGACCTTCTCCCGTGCGCATAACGCTCTACCCCGTCCCGGCTGGGACCCCCGCCGTTGGGCACGCCGTCGGGTACGTCTCGGGCTCGCCGCTCTCCAACCTCGCGGGGGCCGCCCCCCCGGCGGGGCCTTTGCTGTCCTACGATGGCCGGCAGGCCCTGATCGATGGCCAGCCGGTGGATCATGCGGAGATCTCGGAGGCCCTCCACGCCGAGATCGAGCGAGTGGCCAAAAGGGTCTTCGGACCTGATTTCGTGGGGCCCCTGAGCCTGGCCTCGGGCCTAAACGTGCGCTCCCTGGCACGCGGCCGCCTCATCTCCCATGGTCTCCCGGCGCCCCTCCTGGACATGCTCGGCCGGGCGGCCGCAACCGCACACCCGAGGGCCACCGGGTATATGCTCCAAGCAGTCGCGTACCTTTGGGACGAGCACGTCATCTCCCATGGAATGGGCGAGACCGGCCCAGGGCCGCTCTCCGCCCAGGGTCGCGAGGCCCTCGGGCAGCGCTGTGAGGAGATCCTCGACCGTGCGCTCGGGATGGTCGCCACGATGCAGGGGGAGACGGCCGCGGCCCGGGCCCGGACGGCCGCGCTCAAGGCAACGCTCCGTTAACGATTCGTGTGTATGGCTGGCACCCTGAAGCCCTGTCTCTGACAGGGCGTCTGGAGAAACCCGGCCATGACGAAGACCCCCCCTCGGGGTGCGCGCCCCCGTGCGCCTGCCAGCGATCCGTTCGCACCCAATCATCCCCCGTCCGTAGACTGGCTCGATCAGGGCCTGGATTTCCTCGACTGCGACCCGCTCGCGGATACGATCCACTGGTCGACCGGCATCCTGCTCGACCTGCCGGACCTGCCCCCCCCCGTGCGTGCCGCGCTTGAGAAGCTGTCGTCGTGCCGCGTGTCGCTCTCGTCGCTCTCGCATGCTGAGAGCGTGTGCGACGATGCCTCGGAGGACCTCAAGCTGGGGCAGAACGACCGCGACACGTATGCCGATTGGTCGACGAGGTGCGTCTATTACCAAGCTTTTTTGGGCGACCACGTCTGTGCCCTGCGGTGTGCCGTCAGGGTCTGGCAGATCGCCATGGCGGGCGGGCATACCGACCTACGACTGGGAAATCTCCTCCGAACGCATGCCGAGATGATGAGCATCGCCGCGTACTGCGATGGAGAGCAGTGGGCACCCAGGCGCGAGCCCCGGTCGGCCCGCCGCCAGGGGGACGGTTTGACCGCCTTACAGATCATTGCCCGGTCGGTCGTGAAGGTAGAGTGGCCCAACAACGTCAAGCGCGGCCCCGTCCGGGACGACACCGGCTTCGATCCCCGCGATCAAGACGAGGACGATCTGCCGGAGGCAGCGGGCGCCGGGCTCCTCGTCGTGCGCAGCGTCGAGCACCTGCCGGGGTCCGCGAAGGACGGCGCACGTAGCAGCGGCGGGACCACGCCCCGCGCGGAGTGGGCGCCTATCGCGGGGGTGACTCTCCCGCGCCGGCCGGTGCCCGATCTCGCGGCCGCGCGTCGGGATCTCGTCGATCAGTACCCGCACGCGGCATCGCTCATCGAGCGCATCCTGAACCAACTCGTCGGTAGGTCATTCGCCCGGCTTCCACCCATCCTGCTCGTCGGGCCCCCGGGCTCCGGCAAGACGCGACTGGCCACCAGCCTGGCCACCGCGCTGGGCCTCCCAAGCACGGTCTACTCGTGCTCGGGTGTGGCGGACGCCTCGTTCATCGGGACCTCCCGGCAGTGGTCATCCGGCAGGGCCTCGGTGCCGCTTCAGACGATCCGGCAAGAGAGCCTCGCGACGGTGGCGGTGGTCCTCGACGAGATCGAGAAGGCCGGCACCAGCATGACGAACGGCAATCTCCTCGACGGGCTCCTGCCCATGCTGGATCATGCCGAGGACTACAGGGACCCCTACCTGGAGTGCGCGACCGATCTCTCGGGCATCACGTTCCTGGCGACGGCTAACGGGACTAGGGGCATGCCCCGGCCCCTGCTGGACCGCTTCCGAGTTTTCCAGATGCCCGAGCCCACGCTTGCCGACCTACCTGCCCTCGCACGGGGGATCGTGGGGGACGCCCGGCGCGAGAGGGGGACGGATGCGTCGTGGCTCCCGGACCTCGACGGCGACGAGCTCGGGCTCATCGCGGAGCACTGGAGTGGGGGTAGCGTCCGACGTCTCCAGCGTCTCGTCGACACCGTCCTCGCCGGTCGCGAGACCCTCGCGGCCCGGCATTGAAGAGGGTGACGATGACCACGCACGCCCCCGTCTGGGACTACCTCCGCTCGTCCATCCGAGCCCATCGCCTCGCCGGCACGGTCGATCACCGCGTCGGGGTCGTGCTTGATGAGTACGTCGGACATATGGCCCGCTGTGTCGCGACACGCCAGGTCACCTTGTCTGAGGGCCTCGCCGCCGCCAACGCGGCCGTCGTGGCATGCGGCCGCCTCATCCCGATCCCTGAGGATCGCCTTGAAGCGCGATGACAGACGTCTACCGGAATCTGACCCGCGGCTGCTGGTCCGTCCGTGAACGCGGCCGCGTCGTCGCCCACGCCCAAACCGTAACCCTGGCCGACGCCGTGATGGTCGTCCGGCCAGGGTCGCGGGCCCGGGTTATCCCCACCGGCAATCGCGAGGTTCACGCGTGGATCAAGGGCACCCTCGTCCCGCATGCAGGCGTCCCCGCGAGGGCCGTCAGATTCTATTACCGGCCGTTCCTTGCCGGTCATTTCACTGACGAATGCGGTCGGCCCGTCGTGGCGGCCGCCTCAATTTTCTTCGACGAGGACGGCAGGGCATGGCACAGCGAAACCGGTACCCAGGCAGCCGCTTCGACCTGACTGAGCTCGGCGACCGTCCCCTGTTTCACGACTGGATCATACAGCCCGACAACCGGTCCGCGGATGGCACCGTGCTCACCGGGACGGTCTACGGGCATGACAAGTTCCCCGACGGGACGGGCCTAACGACGTCGACCGTCCAGGCTTTCGATGCGGCGGCGGGATGGGCGTACTGCTACTCGACTGGGCTGGTCCGCCTCGGCCGGTGCCAGGACCCGGAGGGATGCGCGAACGTGGACCTTATGTAGCCCAAGCGTTAACGGCCCGGCCGGGGCGGTGGTGGCAAAACGCCTGTCGGGAGGCGGGCGGGCGGCAAAACGCCTGGGCGGACGGCAAATTACCTATTCCGAGGGTCGCTGGCGGCAAAATGCCTGGGCGCCCCCGGGTCGACAGGCCGTTTGGGTCACCTTGATACAGCCCCCCCCGCGCCTCCCGGTTAACGCAAGGCCCGTATCCCGTTCGGGAATTTTTTAGGTCCGGAATGCCGTGACCTGACCGTTATTTTGGACCGAGCCGACTGAGAGGCTACTGTGGCCTGTCCTGGGATCCGTCGAGGGGGCTGGTCAAGGAATGTAATGGGCGACCTCAACAACGAGCCCATGTCTGAACCTGGTTCGCTCATCTGAATGCCCCCTTGCGTTGCAGACCACCCGCGTCCGGCCCACCCGGTAATCGGAGGCATAATGGACATGACCGTGGACCCAGACGTCCGGTCCTTGGTCCAGGATGACGTCAGTCAGGTCGGAAGCATCGCACCACCGTAGGTCCGCGTCGCTCCGTGGAAGGCTCGCCGGGTGCGGGGCGTGATGGGTCACCACCACCGTGGGACCGGGGTGGCTGACGGCCAGGGTGTTCTCGATAAAGCCACGGGTGACCCGGTGCATCGCAAGCACCTCCTCGGGCTTGATGCGATTGCGCGACCTCGGACCCGTGCGGATCCGGCGGTAATCGACCATCCCACCACGCCCCTGGGCGGTCCGGATACCGTGGTTCAGGTTGAACGACCCCAGGCGGAAGTCCGTCCATAGGGTACCGCCGGCGAACCGAACGCCGTCGATGATGACCGCGTCGTCGAGCAGGAGATGGATGCCGAGCGCGTCCGCCCGCTCACGCCCCCGGGTCAACTGGTCGTGAATCGTGTAGCGTTCCTCACCCCGGTCCCACCAAAAATCGTGATTGCCTGGCACGTAGACCACCGGCACGCCGGACAAGTGGTCGCCGAGCCAGTCCAGCGCCCGAACCAGGGGCATGTGCACGTCACCGGCCACGACGGCCACGTCGAAACCACCCGCCGGCGCATGCGCGGCAGGGTCCCAAGCATTCTCCTTCCAGTCCTGATGCAGGTCCGAGAACACCCATAGGCGAAGGCCAGGGGCAGTCATGACCCCGCTCCGTTCGTCGCCAAGCGCGCCAGGATCCGGTCCAACGTCACCGGGGCCCAGTCCCAGCAATCCACGCCGACATCGGCACGCGTCGCCGTGCCCGGGACCGAACCATGGGAATGCCCATGCAGGTGAAGGCCACCCCGGTGGGAGCGAGGGTAGCTCACATGAGGGTAATGGCTCAGCCATATGGAGCGCATCACGCCCGCCGGGTCCGGCAGGGCGATCATCGCCACGTCCCGGACGGGCTCGGCCCAGGGGAGGCGTTCACCGATCCGCTCGTGGTTGCCACGGATCAGGAGCTTGCGACCGTTAAGGCGTAGGAAAATCGCGAGCGCATAAGTCTCGGTGCACCGGTATGCGAAGTCGCCCAGGTGCCAGACCGTGTCATCCGGGTGGACGACGGCGTTCCAACGTTCGACCAGGGTCTCGTCGTGCTCGTGAAGCGAAGCGAACGGTCGCTGGGTCTGCATCCTCGGGCTGAGGATGAGAGCTTGATGGCCAACGTGGCTGTCGGCCGTAAAATGTACCTTTGGCATTTTAACCTCTCGCAATTGCGGAGGCTTCGCGCGCGGCATCGCTCTCCGGGATTAGTCGGTCGGGGGCGGCGCCATGCGTTTCATCGTTACTATCCTTGAAGCTTCCGCGTGATCGCCTGGCCGGTCCCCGAACGCAAGGGGCGTGAGAAGCTTGTCAGGCCGCGGCGACTATCGGAATCTCGTCGAGGCGGGTCGTGTAACGGGGCGACCGCATCTTGAACTTGGTCGACCATTCGCGGTTCGGGGCGAACCCGGCGGCGCCCGGGACGACGGCGCCTCGTCCGAAGCGGCGATTGCAGGCGTCGAGCGCCTCCATCAGGGCGGCTCCCATCTCGCGGTCGAGTTGGCCCAAGCCCGGCATCGCACGCTGCGATGCGGCCAGCGGCATCAGGTCGGTGGTGACCACCCCGGCCTTGGAATAGCGGAACCCGTCCCGCCTGGTCTTCCGGACGCCGTGGGTGGCGGCCTTCACCAGGGCGAGAGTGTCGCTGGTCGCCTCGGGGAGCGTCACGACGGTCGAGACCGAGCGTTGAGGCCGGTCGCGGTCATGCTCCGAGGTGTGGAAGAAGACCGTCACGTGGTTGGTCGCCAACCCCTCGCGGCGGAGCTTCTCGCCGAGTCTGGAGGCATGGGTGGCGACGGCCTGCTCCATGGTGGCGCGATCCTCGACGCGCTCGGAGAACGACCGGGTGACGGCGCATCCCTTACGGGTGGCGGCTACCGTCTCCAGGTCTAGGCAGGCCATACCCCGCAGCTCGTGGACGAGGCGCTCGCCCACGACTGTCATGGCCTTGCGGGCGACGCGTGGGTCGAAGTCGCGGACATCGGCGGCGCTGTCGCATCCCAGGGCTTCCAGGCGCCGGGCGTTTGCCGGCCCCACACCCCAGATGTCGCCCACCGGGATGCGGATGATCCAGTGGTCGTACTGCTCCGGGTCGGTCAGGTCGCAGACCCCTTCGAGCTCGGGTACCTTCTTGGCGATGTGGTTGGCGAGCTTGGCCAACGTCTTGGTCGACCCGATGCCGACGCAGGTGGGGATGCCCGTCCAGGCCCGTACGGTCGCCCGCATGTCCCTGCATAAGGACGCCCGGTCCTGGTTGCGCACGTCGGAGATGTCGAGAAAACTCTCGTCGATGGAGTAAATCTCGATGCGGGGCGAGAAGTCCCGGTAGACCGCGTTCACCCGGGCCGACATGTCTCCATAAAGGGCGTAGTTCGAGGAGTAGACTTGGACACCCTGCTGCCGGCACATGTCCCGGATCTTGAACCAGGGCTCGCCCATCCGGATGCCGAGCGCCTTGGCCTCGTTGGTCCGGGCAATCGCGCAGCCATCGTTGTTGGACAGCACGATCACCGGCACCTTCGCCAGCCGAGCATCGAAGACCCGCTCGCACGAGCAGTAGAACGAGTTGCCGTCGGAGAGCGCGTAGGCCCGGGCGCTCATTCGCAGCGGCGCTTCGCACAGACGGACCCGGAGACGACGCCCCAGACCTCAATGACAGCGTCGGGGGAGAGTTGGAACTCGGGGAAGCGAGGGTTGGCGAAGTGCAGCGAGATGCGCGGCCCTTGGCGCTTCCAGACCTTGAAGGATCGCTCGCCGTCGATGTCGACAACGACGATGTCGCCGTTGCGCGGGGTGAGCGAGCGGTCGACGACGGCGAGGTCGCCGTCGAACAGGCGGGCTAGGATCATGCTGTCGCCGGCGACCCGGACCAGGAAGGTGGCCGGGCGGTTGACGATCAGTAGGCGCTGGAGGTCGATCTCTTCCTCGATGAAGTCGTCGGCCGGACTCGGGAAGCCGGCCTGGACAGGCTTGGCGAGAAGGGACACCGGCATGGAAAAGCCGATGTTTATGCCAGTGATCTGCATGGTGCTCCTCCAAGAGTCCAGGAACAAAAGCAGAACACGTTTGGCCGGTTCCGTATAGCGGCTACGCTTGGGTGCGAAGCCACAATTCGATGAGGTCCCGCCGATGGTGGAGTGGGGAAAACCCGTCTCCCGCGATAGAGGCGGTTCATGCACCCGCCGTCCGCGAAGGGATGCCACGGACGGTAGGGGTGGACTACGTAGGCAGGGCGCCGTTGATCGCCCGGATCACCTTCTCCGCATTGTCCAGGGTGGCCTCGATGGCGGGGGTCTTTTCGTCCAGAACGGCGGGATTGCGAATAAGCCAGTCCGCCGGCGTGAAGTGATCGAACTCTGGCGTGTCGGGAGGCAGCAGCTTGAAGGCCGCCTCCACCCGCTTGACCAGTCGCACAATACCCCCCGCCTCCTTGTCGAGCTTGGCGGTCGTCAGCACACCGCGGCCCTTCAGGCCGTAGGCTCCGTTGACAATGGCGAGGTAGACTTCCGGGTCGAAGATGTCCTCGACATCCCCCTCTGGCAGGCCGAGCACGTCGGGGTAGTTCATGATGCGGTTCTCGGGGATCGCACCTGCGGCCCGGAGTTGCTCCAGCTTGCGCTTGTCGCCCTGAGCCCTGTCGGACATCACCGCGATGTGCAGCTTCGCGCCCTTGAACAGCGAGACGAACGACTGGATCTTGTCGAGGCCGCCGGCCGGGCAGATCGTCCAGCGCGGATCGAGCGCGATACGCTTGCGGCGCTTCAACTGGGCCGAGAGCGCATTGAGGAAGACGAGGTCGCCGGGCCCCTCGACCAGCAAGGTGTGCTTGCCGATAAACAGGGCCTGGGTCACGTCGTAGCCCAGCGCCGCCTGGAGCGGGAACAGCGTGTCCGGATCGGTCGCCAGGACGTCATCGCGCACCTTGGTGCCCTTCGTCGTCGGGAAGCCGTTCGGCCGCTGTTCGATCTGGTCCTCGACGATGCGCGAGAGCGTCAGGTCGTCGGGTGGAACCATGAACGGCGAATGGGTCGAGAACACCACCTGGTGGTGGGGCACCAGCTTGTCGCCGAAGTACCTCAACAGGTCGGCCTGGGCCTTTCCGTGAAGGGTCAGCCCTGGCTCGTCGAGCAGGAGCACCAGGCTGCCGCCCTGCTTGCTGACCTGGGCGAACTTCACCAGGAACGAGAAGAACCAGATGAAACCGGCGCTCCGCTCCGAGAAGGGGACCGAGACGCGATGCAGGATGTTTTTGACGCGGGCGCGCGCGATCACGCCCTCGTCAAACGGCGCGGGGTCGTTCGGCTCCGCCTTTGTGACCCTGACCTCGATCTCCAGGAACGGGTTCTGGGTCCAGTATTCCCGCAGTTGGTCGGTGATCGCGTTCGACGCGGATTCGCATTTCGCGTTCAGCGACTCGTAGGTCTTCGACTCGCGGATCTCCTCGACCGAGGTCCCGGCGAACTCCAGGAAATCGAGGAAAACCAGCTCGGGGACTTCGAGAGGCTCGCTCGACCTATGCGGGCGGCGACCAAATCGATGGACGCCGCCATCCTCGTCCCTCTCGATGTCGTCGACGCGGATCTGGCCGGCCATGCGGTCGTAGTGCGAGAAGTACATGAAGCTTGGGCAGGCCGAGCGAACGTGGCTCGCAATAGCGTTGAGCACCGATTTGCCTGGCAAGGCTTCCAGGGCATCCAGTAGCGCCTGTTGGGCTGCGGATATTTCCTCCAGGCCCTCCAGGGCCTTCCGGACCGCTGCCGCCGAACCGGAGGCCGCAAAGGCGCGTCGCTCATCCTCGGTTAGCCCATGCCTGTCGGTGAGGAAGGCCATGCAGGCGGCCTCGTCGAGGTGCACGGTCACTCCGATCCCGCCACCGTAGCGCCGGCTGAGGGTCACCTGGGACGACGCGAGGCAGCCGGGCCCGAAAGATGCGGCGAGGTCGTTCATCTCGGCGTCGGACAAGGTCCACCGGGTCGCGATGACCATGGCGTCGTCGTCCGCGTGACGCCTCTCGTATTCGTTCAGGTAACGCCGCGGGTAGTCCCGCTCACGGTCGAACGTGATAGGCGTCGACGCATGAGGTTTCAGGCCGGCGAGCGCGTGAAGCAGTGCCGTCTTGCCTGCCTCGTTCTTGCCGACGAGGCAGGCCATGTCGCCGAGGGTGATCTCGCCGGAATCCTCGACGCTGCGAAAATTCGTGACCCTGAAACTGTCGAGCTTCATCCGAGACCTCGTTGTCCGGTCGGCCTCGGCGGAGGCCTGCATGTGAAAGGATGATGGTTAGGGCGTGCCCGGAGCCGAAGCCTGCGCGGGTGCAGGGGCGGCCGGAGATCCGTCGTTGAAATCCCCGTGGGTGGCCAGCGCCTCCGGTCGGTAGGGGCCCCTGCCGGTGCATTGCGTCACCTCGGCCAACCGGAAGCGCCGGTAGACGGTCTCATGGACAGGCGCCCCGGGCGGCACGTAGCGTGGCTTCACCGCCCAGCCCAGCCTGCCGGCCAATGGCAGGAGCCAGCCGGGGACGATGCCCGCGATGGTGTCGCGCATCCCGGCGACCTCGCAGTGCTGCATGCCGTCGAAGGCCGGGTGCAGGTGCAATCGCCCGGTACCCGTCTTGCCCGGTTCCATCCCGTCGACCAGGAGCGGATACGGAATGGTCGTGGCCTCCTCGACCATCCAGTCCAGCGCGATGTCGGAGAGCCGGCTTTCGACCTCGGGATAACTCCCGCCCACGTCGGAATGGTTGCCTGCGAACCACATCTGGATCAGCGGATCGGGCTCGTCGCCGACCCTTTGGCGAATGGCGTCCTTCTTCGCCCATTCGACACGGGGGAAGTCGGCGCGGGTCTCGTCGATTGCCAGGGCGTGCCGACCGTAGCCGACGTGGCCGCTGAGGAACCTGTCGTAGTTCCCGGACCGCCATTGCGCGAGGTTGAAGCGCGTCTTGCCGTTGACGGGGGAGTTCACGATGAACTTGATGGTGGTAGGAAGCCAGCGCCACAGGACGAAAGCCGCGCCGAGGATCGCGACGACCGCGAACGGCTTCCAGAACCCCGTATGGAATGCAAGGTCGAGCACGACCGACGGCCCGGCGGCGAGCACGGCGGCCAGCGCGAACAGCCCTGCCGCGAGGCCCCAACGCCGTACGCCGACCGATCCGAGGGATGCGACGGTGTCGAACACGCCTACGAAATGAGGAGCCACGTTCGACCTCAGGTCGTCGCCTGACCCGTATCGGTGCCGGAACCGACGCGCCAGCTCCTGGCGCTCCCGGTCGTAGTCGCCCCGAGGGGACCCGGCGCCATACTCGTAGACTCCCATCACCGCCTCGTTGGCGATGTCGCGGGTCGTCTTCCGAAACCGTGGAAGGTAACTGCCGGGGGGTAGTGCCTCGGCCGGCGGCGGGAGCGCGTGCTTCCGGCCTGGAAGCTTCTCCTTCATCCATTGGCCAACCGCCGCCCAAAGGCTTGGGGCCTTGCACTCGCCCCCGGGCGCAATCGTCGGGACGCCACACAGGAAGAGCACGTTTGCCACGCAACGGGCCGTGTAGGCTCCTCGGCTGAAGCCCACGAGGAAGATACGGTCGCCCGGCTCGTAGTGGTCGATGATGAAGGCGTAGCAGTCGGCGATGTTCTTCGTGATGCCGAGGCCCGTCACCGAGGACAGGAGCTTCTGCAGCCTTCGGTAGGCGCTCAGCAACCCGGTGGCTGAGCCGTCGGTCCCCAACCCGGGGTCGTAGAACGCCACCTGATCCTTCGGGTCGATGCCGCTGTCCGGGCCAACCCGGCAGACGCGATAGAGTTTGTAGACGTTGCTGAGGCGCTGCTCCTCGCGCAGCCCGCCCTCCTGGCCGGTCCCGTCCGAAAAGACGACAATGTTCTTCGGCATGCCCATTCCGACCCCACGGGCCGCCCCCCGAATTATATGGTTCAACCGGAAACCCGACTTCGCGTCGGCGGACCGTCCTTGGTCCGCTTCGGGCCCGTGGCCCCCTTCATCCGTCGAGCGCCGGCGGTCTTGGCGTTCCCTGTGGATGCCTTGCTCCTGGCCGCCCTGGCAGGCCTCGCTTTGGCATCCTCGGCCAGCGAGGCGCGCACCGTCCTGACCGCCCCGCGGATGCCCTGGGTCACGTCGTGAAAAGCCTCGTCCGCGGTTCGCCAGTTGCTCACCACCCGGCCGTCTCGCGGCAACACCTTTAGCGCCGAAGCGCCGGTATCCTTCCAGTCGCAATGGCGGAGCACGACGACCACCACACGCATTGCGCCCCTGGCCCGGCGGCCCATCGCACGGCGGTACTCCAGTTGGCACCAGTGGCTGTGGATGTACTCGGGGCTCATCAACGCCACGAAGACGTGGGCCTCCCGAAGCTTACGGGAGATCTTGCTGTTCAGTGCGTCACCGGCTTCCATGTCGCCATCGAACCAGGTCTCGACCTCGTCGCGCTTCAGTTGCGCCAGGTGGACCTGCAGCTTTGCCTGCTGTGCTGAGTTCGCGTGGCTGTAGGACACGAAGATCCGAACCGTTGGCTTCTTCGTCTTCGCCTTTGGTGCGCTCGGCTTTGGCGGACTGGAGGCGCACGCGACCGCCGCCCCTTTCGTCTTGGGTGGTGTAGCCTTCCTGGCCCCTGGCCCGGATTTCGTGCGCAATGAGCCCCCCAGGCGGCGGCCAAGTTCAGGAATAATGTCGTCTGAACACGTTTTGTTCCAGTCGTCCTGCGCTCATCCTGCGCTGTGGATCTCTCCCGCTCCGAGCTTGCGGGATTTGGGCCCGCGATGCGATCACCGCCGCCTCAAGAAGCGCTCACACGATGAAAATCAGGGACCGCCACCCTCGACTCTGACCCCTGGAGCGCCGCGAAAAGCGATATCGAACGCATACTCGTCGAAACCCACCAGGAGTTCGGTACCCGCCAACTCGAAGCTAACGTGGGCTACATAGACCGGGCGATTGGCATGGTCGCCGACGCATCAGATACACCTTCGTCGAAAGCCAGGCCCAACCTCGGTCCCGAAACGCGTTCCCTCCACGTTGCACTCGCGACCGGACGGAAGGGAGGGCCGTCCCATGTCCTGTACTATCGGGTGCAGGGGGACGGGCATGGGCACGCTGAGGTCGTCATCCTCCGAGTGCTGCCCGACAGAATGGAGCCGCGTCTCAGGCTGGCCGTCGATCTCGACCTGACCGATGATGAGGACGACACACCCCAACCGGGGATGTGACGGCCGGAGGCAGCGAGATCATCCGCCGATCTTGCCTTCGGATGCCATCCTGAACCGAATATCGCTGTGACGTCGAAGGGCTGTCTAACGCAACTCGCGGCCACTCGGCTTTGATCCAACACCCCACGGGCAGTGGTTCAGCGCTTGACGAACCCGATGTCGACGGCGACGGCCTTGAGGCGCTCAGGCTCTCGCTCTTTCCGTTCGGAGTAGCGGTCAACGAGATAGGAGGAGCGCTCGCGGGTCAGGAGCGTGAACCTGACCAATTCCTCGCAGACGTCGACCACCCGATCGTAGAGCGGCCCAGGCCTCATCCGGCCGGCCTCGTCAAATTCCTTATAGGCCATCGGGACCGAAGACTGGTTCGGGATGGTGATCATCCGCATCCAGCGCCCGAGCACACGCAGGCCGTTGACCGCGTTGAAGGACTGCGAGCCGCCCGAGACCTGCATCACGGCCAGGGTCCGGCCCTGCGTCGGGCGCACCGACCCTTCCGACAGGGGGAGCCAGTCGATCTGGCTCTTGATCACCCCGGTCATGGCGCCGTGGCGCTCGGGGCTGACCCAGACGTGGCCCTCGGACCAGATCGAGAGGTTCCGGAGTTCCTCGACCTTGGGGTGATCGGCCGTGGCGTCGTCGGGCAGCGGCAGGCCGTGCGCGTCGTAGATCCGCACCTCGCCTCCCATCGCCTCCAGGAGACGCGCGGCCTCGTAGGCCAGGAAGCGGCTGAAGGAACGCTCCCGGAGCGAGCCGTACAGGATCAGGAAGCGTGGGGCGTGGGTGAACGGTGCCTGCACCTGAAGGTCGGTCGCCGCCGGGACCACGAAGTGCTCCTCGCTGAGGTTGGGCAATCCATCGGCGAAAGGCTGTTGGGGCTTGTCCAAGACGCTTCGTTCCTTTACGTTTCAACGATGGTTGAGATATTGACATCATGATGGACGAACGGCAAGCCGTCGCCGCCTTCGCGGCCCTTGGGCAGGAGCATCGCCTACGCATCGTGCGCCAGCTCGTCACCGCCGGCCCTGAAGGCATGGCGGCCGGCATGCTGGCCGAGGCGGTCGGCGTCTCGGGCACCAACCTGTCATTTCACCTGAAGGAGCTCAGCCATGCCGGGCTGGTCACCTCGCGGCGCGAGGGACGCTCGATCATCTACAGCGCCGCCTACCCGGACCTGTCCGAGCTCATCCAATTTCTGATGCGCGATTGCTGCCAAGGGCGACCCGAGGTCTGCGCCCCCGCCGTCGCCGCGCTCGCCGCCTGCTGCCTGCCCACCGGAGACACCGCTCATGCCTGACCGCGTCTACAACGTCCTGTTCCTCTGCACCGGTAACTCCGCTCGCTCGATCCTGGCGGAGGCCATGCTCAACAAGGAGGGCCAGGGTCGTTTCCGGGCCTTTTCCGCCGGCAGCCAGCCGAAGGCGGACGTGAACCCGCTCGCCGTTCAGGTTCTGCGCGAGACGGAGTACCCGACCGAGGGGCTGCGCTCGAAGTCGTGGGACGCGTTCGCCGGCCCCGACGCGCCGGTCATGGATTTCGTCTTCACGGTCTGTGACAACGCCGCCGGCGAGGCTTGCCCCTACTGGCCCGGCCAGCCGGTGACGGCGCACTGGGGCATCGAGGACCCTGCAGCCGTCGAAGGCAGCGACATGCAGCGCAAGGCGGCGTTCATCACCGCCCAACGCTACCTGAAGAACCGGATCGGAGCCTTCGTCGCTCTGCCGCTCGACAGCCTTAGTGGCGTGGCGCTCTCGTCCAAGGTGCGCGAGATCGGCCAGCGGGCCGGCGCCACCTCGCCCCGCCCGGAGGTCGCGTGATGGACGTCGTCATCTACCACAACCCGGATTGCGGCACGTCCCGCAACACCCTGGCCCTGATCCGCAACGCCGGCATCGAGCCGCATGTGGTCGAGTACCTCAAGACGCCACCGAACCGGATCCTGGTGCGCCAACTCGCCGACAGGGCTGGCGTCACCGTCCGCGCTCTGCTCCGCGAGAAGGTCACGCCCTACGCCGAACTCGGGCTCTCGGACCCGAGCCTGACGGACGACCAGCTTCTCGACGCCATCGCCGAGCACCCGATCCTGCTGAACCGCCCCCTGGTGGTGAGCCCGAAGGGCGTTGCCCTGTGCCGGCCCTCCGAGGCGGTCCTCGACCTCCTCCCGGCCCAGCAGGGCGAGTTCGTGAAGGAAGACGGCGAGCGCGTCGTCGACGAGCACGGGCGCCGCGTCGCCACCGCCTGATCCGCTCCACGTACACAAGAACAAGAAACGGTCCCGATGCTCGCCCTTGCCATCTTCGTGGTCACCCTCGTCTTCGTCATCTGGCAGCCGAAGGGGCTCGGCATCGGGTGGAGCGCCCTCATCGGGGCCGCCGTGGCGCTGGCCACCGGGGTCATCAGCCCCGGCGACATCCCGGTGGTCTGGCACATCGTCTGGGACGCGACCTTCACCTTCGTGGCGCTGATCATCATCTCGCTGCTCCTCGACGAAGCCGGCTTCTTCCATTGGGCGGCGCTCCACATCGCCCGCTGGGGCGGCGGCCGGGGACGCCTGCTCTTCCCGCTGCTCATCCTCCTGGGTGCAGCCATCGCGGCGGTGTTCGCCAATGACGGGGCGGCCCTCCTGCTCACCCCCATTGTGCTCGCCATCCTGCTCCGGCTGAACTTCAAGCCGGCGGCCGCGCTGGCCTTCATTGTTGCCTGCGGGTTCGTGGCAGACTCGACGAGCCTGCCGCTGGTGATCTCGAACCTCGTCAACATCGTCTCGGCGAACTTCTTCGACATCTCCTTTAGCCGCTACGCGGCCGTGATGGTGCCGGTGAACCTGGTCTCGTTGGCAGCGACCCTGGTGGTGCTGTGGCTGTTCTACCGGCGCGACCTTCCGGCCACGTACCCGGTAGCCGAGCTCGAAGCGCCGCGCCACGCGATCAAGGACCCGCTGGTCTTCCGGGCGGCCTTCCCGCTCCTCGGTCTGCTTCTGGTCGCCTACTTTGTGACCGCACCGTTCGGCGTGCCGGTCTCGGTGGTCACCTGTGCCGGCGCACTGATCCTCCTGGCGCTGGCCAACCGCAGCCGCGTCATCCCCATTCGCAAGGTCCTGACCGGCGCCCCCTGGCAGATCGTGCTGTTCAGCCTCGGCATGTACCTCGTGGTCTACGGCCTGAAGAATGCCGGGCTGACCGGCTACCTGGCGCAGGGGCTCGTATGGCTCTCGGGCTTTGGCCCGTTCGTCGCCACCATCGGGACCGGGTTCGCCGCCGCCATCCTGTCCTCGGTGATGAACAACATGCCGAGCGTGCTGGTGGGCGCGCTCTCAATCCAGCAGGCCCCGGACCTCTCGCCACTGACCCGGGAGCTCATGGTCTATGCCAACGTCATCGGCTGCGACCTCGGCCCGAAGTTCACGCCCATCGGGAGTTTGGCGACCCTGCTCTGGCTGCACGTCCTCGACATCAAGGGCCAGCGCATCACCTGGGGTCAGTACATGCGGGTCGGCCTCGTGATCACCCCTCCGGTGCTGCTCGTCACCCTGGCTGCCCTTGCAGTGTGGCTACCCGTTCTTGGGGCCCGGTAGCGGACCGATGACCCCGGTGCGCCGCTGGCCCGTGATCTCGGCCCTAGGCGTCGTCCAGATCCTGACCTGGGGCTCCTCGTTCTACCTGTTGTCGGTGCTGGCCACCCCGATGTCGAAGGACACGGGATGGCCCCTGGGTTGGGTCATCGGCGGCCTGTCCCTCGGCCTCCTCGTCGCGGGCTTGGTCTCGCCACGGGTCGGAGCGTTCATCGGGGAGCACGGCGGTAGGCCCGTTCTGGCCTTCGCGGCCGTGGTCCTTGCCTTGGGCCTCGGCGTCCTCGGCCTCGCGCCGAACCTGCCGACCTACCTGGTGGGCTGGCTCCTCGTCGGGCTCGGCATGGGCACCGGCCTGTACGATCCGGCCTTTGCCACGCTTGGTCGGCTCTACGGCGCCGAGGCAAGACCCGCCATCACGACCCTGACCCTGTGGGGCGGCTTCGCCAGCACGGTGTGCTGGCCGCTCTCGGCCTTCCTGATCGAACGGGTAGGCTGGCGCGGCACCTGCCTCGCCTATGCCGGGCTGCACCTGGCGGTCACGCTTCCCCTCGTCCTGCTCGTCATCCCGCACCCCCCTGCCCACGGGCCAGCACGTTCCGAGGGCCCGGTCTCGGCCGTCCGGCTCGATGCACGCGAGCGGCGTGCCTTCCTCCTCATGGCGGGGGTCCTGACCCTCGGCGGCACCGTAATGGCCATGGTCTCGGTGCACCTCATTACCCTTCTCCAGGCCCGTGGCGTGGCGCTGACCTCGGCCGTCGCATACGGCGCGCTGATCGGCCCGTCACAGGTGGGGGCGCGCATCGTCGAGATGGCCGGGAAGGGCCGGCATCACCCTCTATGGACCCTCACCGCGGCGATGGTCCTCGTCGCCATCGGGGTCGCGATGCTGGCGGCTGGTCTGCCCGTGGTGGGGCTGTCGCTGGTCCTCTACGGCGCCGGCAACGGGATCTATTCCATCGCCCGCGGGACGGTGCCCCTCGCGCTGTTCGGTCCCGAGCGCTACGCCCCGCTCGTTGGCCGGCTCGCCCGTCCGGGGCTGGTGGCGCAGGCGCTTGCGCCCTCCCTCGGGGCGGTCGTGCTGACGCAGGCGGGCGCCGATGCGACCTACGCCCTCTTGACCGTGCTCGCCCTCGCGAACGTCGCGCTCGCCGTATCCCTCTGGCGCGTCCGGTAGTCACCTCCCTTCCTCACCGCTCCGCGATGTGGCATCGTCCGTCCGTGACCTTCTGGCTCGCCCTTCGGCGGCTGCTTCCGCTCCTTGCGGTCCTCAGCCTCGCCCTTGCGCCGGTGACCGCATCCGCGGCCGCCGCGGGCATGCATGCGCCGATGGCCGCTCAGGGCCACGCCATGGCGATGCCCGACGAGGCCATGGACGACATGGCCGGGATGGCCATGGACGAGATGCCGTGCTGCCCCAAGGAGCGGCCGGACATGCCCGACTGCTCGAAGGGCTGCCCCCTGATGGCACTCTGCCTGGCGAAGGTCGCCACCGGCCTGCCCGGCGCCTTAGGGTTGCCGGGACGCGTCGCCGTCGTCGAGGGGACTGCGTGGGCCGTCACCGCCTCCTTCGACAGCGTCTCGCAAGGGCCACCCTCCGAGCCTCCCCGAGCCTGAACCCGATGCCGTCGGCGCCTGCGCCGGCACGGTGACGCGCGTCCGCGCGTGGCCATCCATCGCGTTCAGGAGACCCCACATCGTGACCAAGACATCGTTTTCGCGCGCCCTCACGGTTGCGCTGCTCGGCCTCGCCCTCACCGCCGCGGCCCGGGCCGACACCAAGGACTACGAGTTCCAGCTGGTGAAGGACGAAGCCAAGCAGGGCGAGGCCATCCTCGACGTCCGCCTCGTCGACAAGCGCACGTCCAAGCCCGTGCCGAACGCCGTCATCTTCGCCAAGCGCATCGATATGGCGCCCGACAGCATGGAGGAGATGACCTCCAAGATCGAGCAACTGCCCTCGCCGGAGCCGGGCCTCTACCGGTTCAAGGCGAAGCTGACGATGGCCGGCGGCTGGCGCCTCTCGCTCGGGGCCAAGGTCCAAGGCGAGACCGGCACCGTCGAGAACAAGCTGGTGTTCAAGGCCACCAAGTGAGCCGGACGGCATGGCTGGCCGGGACCCTCGCCGCGCTCGCGGCGGGGGGGCTGGGCTATGGCGCGGGGCATGAGGGCAGCCCCGTGCCGGCGCTCGTCCAGCAGGCGCGGACCGGGTTCGCCCATTGGCTGCCGGGTGCACGGCCGGCCTCCCCGATGCCCGCGCAGGCTCCGATCAAGGCGACGGGTTCGGTGGTCTACTACCGAGACCCGGACGGGAAGCCGGACTACGCCTCCGAACCCAAACAGACGGCGGACGGTCGCGACTACCGCGCCGTCCACGCCAGCGAGGACGTGCGCTTCGACGAACCCGAAGAGGCGGAAGCCATGCCTGACGCCGGCCACGGCGACATGGCCATGGCTCAGGCCAAGACGCCCGCGAGCGCCCGCAAGGTGCGCTTCTACCGCAACCCGATGGGCCTTCCGGACACTTCGCCGATTCCGAAAAAGGACTCGATGGGGATGGACTACCTCCCCGTCTACGAGGGCGAGGACACCGACGACGGCACCGTGACCCTCTCGCCCGGCAAGGTCCAGCGAACCGGCGTCCGGACGGAGGTCGCTGCACGGCGCGTCCTATCCATGCCGGTGCGGGCTCCTGGAACCATCGAGGAGGACGAGCGCCGGATCTCGGTCATCGCGATGCGCACCGACGCCTTCATTGAGAAGGTCGAGGCCGTCACCACCGGCGACCACGTCCACAAGGGCCAGCCGCTCATGCGCCTGTTCTCGCCCGAGATGAACGCGGCCGCCGCGCAGTACCTCACCGGCATCGGCTACGAGGGCGCCCGGCGCCGACTGGAGAACCTCGGCATCCCGCCCGAGGCCATCGACGAGATCGAGCGATCCCGAAAAGTGCCGGCGACCATCACGTGGTCGGCGCCACGCGACGGCGTCGTGGTCGAGCGCAACGTCTCCGACGGCATGCGCGCCAAGTCCGGCGACACCCTGTTCAAGCTCGTCGACCATACCCGGGTATGGGTGCTCGTCGACGTGACCGAACGCGACCTGGCGTCCGTGGCGGAGGGCCAAACGGCGACCGTGCGTGCCCGGACGTTTCCCGACCGGACCTTCACTGGCACGGTGACGCGGATCTATCCGCACCTCGCCATGGGGACCCGGACGGCCCGCCTGCGCATCGAGTTGCCGAACCTCAACGGCGACCTGCGGCCCGGGATGTACGGCGACGTCGAGATCGCGACCGGGAACGCCAAGCCCGTGGTCGCCGTCCCCGACGACGCCGTCATCGACACCGGAACCAGGCAGGTCGTCCTGCTCGACAAGGGCGAGGGCCGCTTCGAGCCGCGCCCGGTCAAGCTCGGTGCCCGCGGCGACGGCTACGTCGAAGTCCGGGAGGGCATCGCGGCAGGCGACCGGGTGGTGACCGCCGCCAACTTCCTCATCGACGCCGAGAGCAACCTCAAGGCGGCGCTGCAGGGTCTCTCCGAGCCGAAGGTAGAACCAGGTCCGCAGGCGGCGGCCGATGGGAGGGCGCCATGATCGCCCGGCTCATCGGCTGGTCGGCCCGGAATCTGGTTCTGGTGTTGATCGGGACGGTGTTCGCGGTGGGGGCCGGGCTCTACGCCCTGAGGACCCTGCCGCTCGACGCGATCCCGGACCTCTCGGACGTCCAGACCATCGTCTACACCGAGTACCCCGGGCAGGCGCCACAGGTCATCGAGGACCAGGTCACCTACCCGCTGACTACCGCCATGCTGACGGTGCCCCGGTCGAAGGTCGTGCGCGGCTTCTCGTTCTTCGGGGTCTCGTTCGTCTACGTCATCTTCGAGGACGGCACCGACCCATACTGGGCCCGGAGCCGGGTGCTCGAATACCTAAACACCGTGGCCAAGCGCCTGCCGGCGGGGGTGACCCCGACGCTGGGACCGGACGCGACCGGGGTCGGCTGGGTCTACCAGTACGTCGTGGTCGCCAAAGAGCGCACGCTGGCCGAGCTCCGCTCGCTCCAGGACTGGGTCGTGCGCTTCGGGGCCTCTCGTGCCGAAGGCGTGGCCGAGGTCGCAGGCGTCGGCGGCTTCGTCAAACAGTACAACGTGGTCGTCGACCCGAGCCGGTTGCGGGCGCAGGGCATCACCCTGGCGAAGCTCCGGGACGCGATCCGGGCGAGCAACGCCGACGTAGGCGGCCGCACCGTCGAGCTCTCCGAGTTCGAGTTCGTCGTCCGTGGCCGCGGGTACCTCAAGAGCATCGCCGACATCGAGAGCATCGTCCTGAAGACAGAGGCGGGCACGCCCCTGCGGGTGAAGGACGTCGCCCGGGTCGAGCTCGGTCCCGACGAGCGCCGCGGCATCACCGAGATGAACGGGGAGGGCGAGGTCGCCGGCGGCATCATCCTCCAGCGCTTCGGGGCCAACGCCCTCGACGTTATCGCGAGTGCCAAGGCGCGCCTCGCCGAGGTCGCCGCGAGCCTGCCCAAGGGCACCGAGATCCTGCCTGTCTACGACCGGTCGCACCTCATCGAGGCGGCCATCGAGACGCTCAAGGGGACCCTGATCGAGGAGAGCGCCATCGTCGCCCTCGTCTGCGTCGTGTTCCTGCTCCACGTCCGCAGTGCGCTGGTCGCGATCCTGATGCTGCCGGTCGGCATCCTAATGGCGTTCGCGGGCATGAAGGCGCTGGGCTTGGGCGCCAACATCATGAGCCTGGGCGGCATCGCCATCGCGGTCGGCGCCATGATCGACGCCGCCATCGTCATGATCGAGAACGCCCACAAGCACCTGGAGCGGGCGGACCCTGGCAAGCCCCGGGTCCAGGTCCTGATAGAGGCCGCCTCCGAGGTCGGTCCCTCGCTGTTCTTCTCGCTCCTCATCATCACGGTCAGCTTCCTGCCCATCTTCACCCTGGAAAGCCAGGAAGGGCGTCTGTTCGGGCCGCTGGCCTTCACCAAGACGTTCGCGATGGCGGCGGCGGCGGTGCTGTCGGTGACGCTGGTTCCGGCGCTGATGGTGCTGTTCGTGCGCGGCCGCATCGTGCCCGAGCACCGCAACCCGGTGAACCGGCTCCTGATCTGGTTCTACCGTCCCATCATCGCAGGGGTCCTGCGGGCGCGGGTGCTGACCATCCTGATCGCGCTGGGCGTTCTCGGCGCCTCGGTCTGGCCGGCCCTGCAACTCGGGTCCGAGTTCATGCCCGATCTCGACGAGGGCACCCTGATGTACATGCCGACCACCCTGCCGGGCATCTCGGTGACCAAGGCCGGCGAGCTTTTAGGGAGACAGGACACCATCCTGAAGAGCTTCCCGGAAGTCCTGTCCGTCTACGGCAAGGCCGGACGGGCCGCGACCGCGACGGACCCGGCGCCCTCCGAGATGTTCGAGACCATCGTCAACCTGAAGCCGAAGGCGGAGTGGCGCCCGGGCGTGACGCTGGCGAGCCTCAAAGCCGAGATGGATGCCGCGCTCCAGTTCCCCGGTGTCTCCAATGCCTGGACCCAGCCGATCCGCGCCCGCATCGACATGCTCGCCACCGGCATCCGGACCCCCGTCGGCATCAAGGTGCTCGGAACCGACCTCGCCGAGATGGAGAAGGTCGCCCGCCGGGTCGAGGCGGTGGTGAAGGCGGTGCCGGGCACGTCGAGCGCCTATGCCGAGCGCGTCCAGGGCGGGTACTTCCTCGACATCACGCCCGACCGGGAGGTTCTGGGCCGCTACGGCCTATCGGTCGGGGACGTGCAGGACGTGATCGCCATGGCGCTCGGCGGCGAGAGCGTCACCAACACGGTCGAGGGCCGCGAGCGCTACACCGTCAACGTGCGCTACCCGCGCGCCTTCCGGTCGAGCCCACAATCCATCGCGACCGAGGTGCAGGTGCCCATCGCGGGCGGAGGCACGGTCCCCTTGGGCGAAGTCGCCAAGGTGGCACTGACCCGGGGGCCGACCCAGATCCGGACCGAGAACGGGCAACTCGCGGTCTTCATCTACGTCGATGTCTCGGGACGGGACCTTGGCGGCTACGTGGCCGATGCACGGGCGGCTGTTACCGGCGAGGTGAGCCTGCCACCCGGGACCACCCTCCAGTGGAGCGGGCAGGTCGAGTACCTCGACCGCGCCACGGCCCGGCTCAAGATCGTGGTGCCCCTGACCCTCCTGACCGTGTTCCTGCTGCTCTACCTCAACTTTCGCCGGCTGACTGAAACCCTCATCGTGATGCTGTCGCTGCCCTTCGCACTGGTGGGCGGCGTCTGGCTGATGTGGTGGTTGGGCTTCAACCTATCGGTCGCCGTGGCCGTGGGCTTCATCGCGCTCGCCGGGGTCGCCGCCGAGACCGGGGTGATCATGCTGGTCTACCTCGACCATGCGCTGGCCGAGATCCGGACGGAGTGCGAGCGGGATGGGCGCGCCCTATCGCGAAATGACCTGAGGCGGGCGATCATGGTCGGCGCGGTCGAGCGGGTGCGGCCCAAGATGATGACCGTGGTCGCCATCATAGCCGGGCTGTTGCCCATCCTGTGGAGCACCGGCTCGGGCTCCGAGGTCATGCAGCGCATCGCGGTGCCGATGATCGGCGGCATGGTGTCGTCGACCGTCCTGACCCTCGTCGTGATCCCGGCGGTATACGGGCTGGTGAAGGGATGGGGACTGCCGAGATCCGACATGCAGCCGGAACCCGTCGAGGGGCACACGATGCCCTTGGCCGCGGAATGACAACGAGGACGAGACCATGCTGGTGGTCGACGACGAGCCGACGGTTAGGCATGTTGGTCTCCGACATTCTCGAAGACCTCGCCTAACCCGACATCGAGGGTCGCTCGCATCCGGTCGATGATCGAGGAGAGCCGGTAGGAGGCATGGGGCTCCGGCCAACCGATCCCGGGCTTACCTCCGAAGGGGCCCGGGGTGCTTCTCCGACGGCATCGTCTCGCGCACGTGGTGCCGGACCAAGGAGGGGCTGAACGGCTTCCCGATGAACGTCGCCCCATCGGGCAGGTCCCCGGGTTCAGGTCGCACATTGCCGGAGGCGACCACGATGGCGATGTGGGGCCACGTCACGGCCGTCCGCCGCGCCAGGTCGAAGCCGTTGTCCGGCCCGGGCATCTGCACGTCCGTGAACAGCAGCTGCACCTTGCCATGGTGCTCGTCGAGCACCCGCGTCGCCTGGGCGACGTCCATCGCCTCAAGAACCACGAAACCGGCATCCTCCAGGATGTCGGACACATCCATCAGGATGAGGGCGTCGTCGTCGACCACGAGGACATGGGGGGCATCGGCGGGGTCAGGCAGGGGCATGGATACCAAAGGCCGGCCTGGCCGGTAGGTTGCCGCATAACATAGGTTTCTTTTGCGCCATCGGAGCATGGTTGCCTAGCGCCGTTTCCGTAGGTCCCGTGGATGCGGGCCCCTAGTGGTTGAAATCTGACGCTTGGTACCCATTCGCGAGGTCAGCTTGGGGTGGGAAGCAGCTTGGCTGCTTTCAGTCGCGAGACGTTCTTAAGCGGACCTAGGATGACCCGCCGACTCCGGATGAACGGTCCAACCCATCGCATGGTCGAAGTTCGTTGAAGTCGGATGCCGACATCATCAGAGGCGATGCGACCGGCACGAAAGTGCTCTGCCTCGGGAGACAGCGTGATTCACGATTGCAAAGCCCCGGTCACGCGACATCTCGTGCTGGTCCGGCATGGCCAGAGCGTAGCCAACCGATCCGGCCTGTTCACGGGATTGCTGGACTCGCCCTTGACCGAGCAGGGCCGGATGGAAGCCGAGGCAGCCGGGCGGCGTTTGGCCGAGCGCAGCTGGCGCTTTTCCGCAGCCTTCACCTCGACGCTGACGCGGGCGATCGTGAGCGGCCGGCTTATTCTCGATGCGCTCGGGCAACCCGGATTGGTCCCCCAACGCTTCGCCGCGCTCGACGAGCGAGACTACGGCGACCTCAGCGGGCTCGACAAGATCGCCGCCGATGCGCGCTGGGGGGCGGAGCGGATCGAGACCTGGCGCCGCTCCTACGCCGAGGCGCCGCCGAACGGTGAGAGCCTGCGCGATACCGTCGCCCGCATCGTCCCATGCTACCTCCGAACCATCCAGCCGGCGGTTATGGGCGGAGACGTGCTCGTCGTCGCCCACGGCAATTGCCTGCGGGCGCTTGTCATGGCGCTTGAAGACCTGAGCCCCGCGGAGGTCGAGCACCTTGAACTCGCGACGGGCTCCGTCAGGATCTATGAGCTTGCTGCGGACACGACGATCAAGGCCCGCTGGATCGACGGGTGAATCCGCCTGTCGGCCCTCCACAATGGGTCTCCGCAAACTCTGAAGGGGTCCTGCTTTCATCTATTTCAGTGATGGCAAGCATCTAATCATTCCGTTGGAGTGAATGAACGGGCCCTGGGATCCTCCGGCATCACATCGGAGCCATCCATGTCCGCGCCCAGACTTTTCTCCCACCCTCGATCGATGCACGCCTTGGCCGGCACGAGAGCCATCCTTCCGGGACTGGGCCTCTGCGTGGCGGTCACCGCCGCAGCGGTCGGCTTCGAGGCCGTCGAGGCGCATCTGTTCGGTCGCGCTTGGCTCGAAGCCCTGGTACTGGCGATCCTGCTCGGGAGCGCGATTCGCACCGCCTGGACCCCGTCGCAGCGTTTCTTTCCCGGCATCGCCTTCGGGGCCAAGACCGTGCTGGAGATCGCGGTCGTCCTGCTCGGGGCGTCGCTCAGCCTCGCGACGATCCTCGCCGCCGGACCGGGCCTGCTCTTCGGCATTGCGGGCGTCGTCGCGGTGGCGATCCTGTCGAGTTACGGCATCGGCCGAGCGCTCGGGCTGCATCCGCGCATGGCGATCCTCGTGGCCTGCGGGAACTCGATCTGCGGCAACTCGGCGATCGCGGCCACGGCACCGGTGATCGGCGCCGACGGCGAGGACGTCGCCGCCTCCATCGCCTTCACCGCGGTGCTGGGCGTGCTGGTGGTGCTCGGCCTACCGCTGCTGGTGCCGCTGCTCGGTCTGTCGCCGATGCAGTACGGCGTGCTCGCCGGCCTCACCGTCTACGCTGTTCCGCAAGTCCTCGCCGCCACCGCGCCGGTCGCGGCGCTCAGCGTCCAGGTCGGAACCCTGGTGAAGCTCGTCCGGGTGCTGATGCTAGGCCCGGTCGTCCTGATGCTCTCGCTCGGCGCAAGCCGGCTGCGCGAGGAGACCGACGAGGCCGCCCCCGGCGTCACCGCTGGCGACCGCCCTGCTCGCGCCGGCCTCGCGATCCACCGCTTGGTGCCGTGGTTCATCCTCGCCTTCCTGGCGCTCGCGGGCCTTCGCTCGGCCGGGCTGGTTCCGCAGGTCGCGCTCGCGCCGATGTCGGAGACCGCCAATCTGCTCACCGTGGTCTCGATGGCGGCGCTCGGCCTCGGGGTCGATGTGCGCAGCGTCGCCAAGGCCGGGGCGCGGGTGACCCTGGCGGTGGTCGCCTCGCTCGTCGCACTCGGCGCCGTCAGCCTCGGTCTGATCCGCGTGCTGGGCCTCGCTTGAACCGATCGGATGCGCCCGAGGCCCGGTCAGGCCCCGGCGAGGCAGGGCGAGACGAAGAGCTCCCCGCGATAGGCCCCGCGCAACGTGCGCACGGACACGATCAGCCAGAGTAGGGTCAGCAGGCCGACGAGGCCCGCTCCGAGCCAGGCGAACCCGCTGAGTGCCGTCACTTCGCCGATCCGCAGGGTGGCCAGGGCATAGACGCCGAGCGGGAAGATGTAGCCCCACCAGCCGAGGTTGAACGGAACGCCGGCGCGTAGGTAGCGCACGGTGACGGCGAGCGAGAGCAGAAACCACCAGGCGCCGTAGCCCCAGAGGATCAGCGCGCCGATCAGGCCCGTGATCCTGAGGATCTCGGGCGCGCCGGCAAAACCGCCTGCCGCGAGGATCGGGCCACCGGCCTGCCCCAGCACGAGCAGGCCGAGCGCCCCGGTTCCGAGCGGACCGAGGGAGAGCCAGCTCGATGCGGCCATCTCACGCGGTGGCAAGTTGTGCAGCGCCATGCGCAGCACCAGGATCGCCAGGATGCTCAGCGCCAGCGGGACCGAGACGCCCCAGAGCACGAAGCTCGTGACGATGACGGCGAGTTGTTGGCTCTCGCCGCTCAAGGCTGGAGCGAGCAGGCCACCGGAGACGGCGACGACCTCGGCTGTCACCACTGGCAGCAGCCATACGGCCGTCATCTGGTCGATGCGGTGCTCCTGACGGGTGAACATCAGGTAGGGGATCGCGACAGCACAGATCAGAGCGAGCGCCACGTCGAACCACCACAGTGGCAGTGCGATTCGGACGGTCTCTGCGCCGAGATAGGGCGGACCGAATATCAGCAGCCCGTTCAGCAGCGTCGCCAGTGCCATCGGGATCGCCCCGAAGAACATCGACACCGTCGAGTGTCCGAAGATCCGTCGGGCGCCATCGAAGTAGAAGATCCAGCGCGCGCCGTAGACTAGGCAGAAGGTGGCGAAAAGCACGACGGAGGCGAGCCAGAGCCCGAGCGGCACAGGGGCCAGCAGGGCATGCGTCTCCGGCAGACGGTCGAGGGCCAAGGCGACCACGCCAGTGCCCATCACCACGGTGAACCAGTTCGGCGTGAATTGTCGGATCACGTCCCGCGGATGCTGGAGGCGCGAGAGCGGCTTTAGGCCTGTGCTGATCGCCAGCAGACTGGATTCGGACACGGGGCGCTCTTGGGCTTCGGAGGGTCAACGCACCGGCTCTAGCACGACCCCGCATCGCGCGCCGCCGCGATAAACATCAACTCGCAAGCGGCGCTTAATCATCAAAACAATCGATTAAAACTAGCTAATCAAACCATTAGTATGAATGGTTGTCGGCCGCTACCTTCTTGTCATCACGAACCGACGTGACGACCCGACCAGAAGGATATCGACCATGACCCGTACGATCGCTGCCGTCGCCCTCGCCGCCTCCGCCCTCGTCGGCATGACGGGCCTCTCGCAGGCCCAGGGCCTCCGCGCTCCGCAGGTCCGCTTCATCACCAGCCCATCCGCACCGATCTACGGCGACGCCGATGGCGCCAACGCCAAGAACCCGGCACTCCCGGCCTACGCCCGTGGCCGCGGCCAGGAGACCGGCGGCCCGGCGCGGGAACTGATCGGTCGCTGACAGCGCCCCCTTGGCCGCCGGGCATCCGTCCGGCGGCACGTGAAGCCTTCGAACACCCGAATGACAGGGAGATCCATCATGACCCGACCCACCTTCGAGACCACTGACGAGGCCCGGCAGGGCGAGACCAGCGGTCATATGCGCTGGGTCCTGTTCTGGACGGTCGCCCTGACTGTCGCCGCCGTCGGCACCGCCTGGCTGACGATCATCTGATCCGGCCGCCCGCCATTGATCGGAGATCGGAAATCTTCGGATGATCGCAATCGGAGATCGTTCAGATCTCTAACGATCATTGGGTGGAATAATCATCTCGCTGTAGCATCTCGTTCACGGAGAGGACGCCTCTTTGCCGGGATGACATGGATCGACGACCCGAGTTTCCGGCGGCGAGACCGAACCGTCCCGACCGACGCCAATGCCGTCCGCCGACGGCGACACCGAGATCCAGCGACCGGCCGACGCGGCCCAACAAACGATTCCAGGGAGACATCATGCGCCATCTGCACGAACCGTTGAACCGCCGCCTCGTCCTGGGTGGCCTAGGGGTCGGCAGCCTCGCCGCCGCCATGCCGGCCTGGGCCGCGGGCTCGGTGAAGCTTCCGCTGCCCGGCGGCCCGGACGAGCGGGCGCTGACCACCGCCTTTCCGGGCAAGGCCGAGATGATCCTTCAACGCACCCATCCGCCGCTGCTGGAGACGCCGTTCTCGGTGTTCGACGAGGGCGTGTTCACCCCTAACGACCGCTTCTACGTCCGTTGGCACTGGGCCTCGATCCCGACCGAAGTCGATGCCGGCACCTTCCGTCTTAAGGTCCACGGCCACGTCGATAAGGAACTCTCGCTCTCGCTCGACGCCATCGCCGGCCTGCCGCGCTTCGAGATCGCCGCGGTGAACCAGTGCTCGGGCAATTCACGCGGGCTGTTCGAGCCGCGGGTGCCCGGCGCGCAATGGGCCAACGGCTCGATGGGCAACGCCCGCTGGACCGGGGTACGCCTCAAGGACGTGCTCGAACGCGCTGGGGTGAAGTCCGGCGCCGTGCAGGTGCGCTTCAACGGCCTCGACGAGCCCGTGGTCGACGACGCGCCGGACTTCAAGAAGTCGCTCGATCTCGACCACGCCAACAATGGTGAGGTGATGATCGCCTACGCGATGAACGGCGAGCAGCTCCCGCTGCTCAACGGTTTCCCGCTCCGCCTCGTGGTGCCGGGCTGGTATTCGACCTACTGGGTCAAGATGCTGTCCGACATCGAGGTGCTGGACAAGCCCGACGACGGGTACTGGATGAAGACCGCCTACCGCATCCCGGACGTGCCGGGCGCCAACATCAAGCCCGGCCAGACCGGCTTCAAGACGGTGCCGATCAACAGGATGGTGCCGCGCTCCTTCGTCACCAACCTGACCGACGGCGCCAAGGTGGCGGCCGGAACGCCGGTGGCCCTTCGCGGCATCGCTTTCGGCGGCGATTGCGGGGTAAAGGCGGTCGACTTCTCCGGAGACGGCGGGGCGACGTGGTTTCCGGCGCAACTCGGCGCGGACGAGGGCCCCTACAGCTTCCGCCGCTTCGACGGCAGCCTGCCGGCGCTGGCCGCCGGCACCCATGCGGTTAAGGTCCGCTGCACCAATACCAACGGCGTCGCCCAGGGCATGGACCAGGTCTGGAACGCCAACGGCTTCATGCAGAACGGCATAGAGACCGTGTCCTTCCAGGCCGCTTGAGGAGACCAGCCATGAACCCGATCCGCCCTGCGGCCCTCATCGCCGCGCTCGCCTTGTCTCCTCTGGTGGCGCTCGCCGCCCCGGCCCCCGAGCCGATGCGCTTCACCTCGCAATCCATTGCGATGCCGACCTCCGACCGGATCTTCCCCGACGGGCCGGGGGCCGAGGCCGTCAACAACAACTGCCTTGCCTGCCACTCGGCCGGGATGGTGCTGACCCAGCCCAAGCTCACCAAGGCGCAGTGGACCGAGACCGTGAACAAGATGGTTCACGTCTACAAGGCACCGGTCGATCAGGCCGACGTGCAGACCATCATCGATTACCTCACGGCGTTGAAGCCGACGCCCTGAACCCCCGATTCCCGAGGCCGCCGCGCTTTTTTCGCCGGCCTCGGGGAATAGACCGCGCCTTCCGGCGTCTCCTCAGGGCGATGCACGGCCGGCCCGGCCTTGCACGACGGATTTCCGATTTCGAACCAGCCCTCACGGCAGGCCCCGGCCGCCGAACGAGCGCGCATGCCCGAGAGACACGCTTCATGACCCATATCCGCACCAGCCTGCGCGCCCTCGTCGCCGGAGCCGCCTTGCTCCTCGCCCAGGGCCAGCCCGGGTTCGCCGCCGGTTTCGACGGGGCGATCAAGAACAACGCGCTGGCGCTGAACGCCGCCGGTACGGTCGCCGCTGTGTCGAACAGCGAAGAGAGCGCCGTCATCGTCTACGACGTCGCCAAGGGCACGGTGCTGCGCCGCCTCGACGGCTTCGTGACCCCGCGCAACATCGTGTTCGCGCCGGACGGCGCCCGCTTCTACGTCTCCGACAGCGGCACCGGCCGGATCACGGTCTACGAGACCGCCACCGGCAAGGAAGCCGGCGTTCTCGCCGCGGGCCCCGGCGCGTTCGGCACGGTGCTCTCGGCCGACGGGACCAAGCTCTACGTCAATAACGAGGCCGCGAGCACGCTGACCGTGTTCGACACCAGGACCATGCTCGCCGAGGCTGTGATCCCCGGCTTCGCGCAGCCGCGCCAGGGCGTGAAGTTGTCGCCGGACGGCAAGACCGTGTTCGTGACGAACTTCCTCGGCGACAAGATCACGTTGGTCGATACCGCCACCAACAAGATCACCGGCGAGATCGCCGGGTTCGACAAGCTGCGCGCCATCTCGATCACCAAGGACGGTAAGACGCTGTTTGCCGCCAACAGCGGCCGCAACACGATCGGCGTGGTCGATGTCGCCGCCCGTAAGGTCACGTCCGAGGTGGCGGTGGGCAAGGACCCCTACGGCGCCGCGCTGACCCCGGACGGGCGCTTCGTCTATTCGGGCAATCTCAAGGACAACTCCTTGTCGGTGATCGACACCGGCACCCTCAAGGTCGTCGCCACGGTGACCGGCCTGAACGAGCCGCGCCAGGCGATCGCGTTCTCGGCCGACAACGCCCACGCCTACGTCCTCAACCGCGACCTTAGCGTCGCCGTGGTGGACCGGGCGAAGAACGCGGTCATCTCGACCATGAAGCCCTGAGGCGTCGCGCGCCGGGTGCCTTCTCGGCTCCCGGCGCGTTCCCGATGTCGACACGTCACGAACGCAGGACAAAGACCCCATGCTCGGCCTGTTCCAGCGCAAGGACCGCCTCATCGTCCACGGAAAGGCGCCCTACAACGCCGAGCCGCCGCTCGATCGCCTGCGCGCGGCCTTCCTGACTGATCAGGCCGACTTCTACGTCCGCAGCCACGGTGACATCCCGGACCTCGACGCCGACAGCTACCGCCTGATTATCGACGGGATGGTCGCGACGTCGCTCGACCTCTCGCTCGCCGATCTCAAGGAACGCTTCGCGCCCGTCACCGTCACGGCGGTGATGCAATGCGCCGGCAACCGCCGGGCCGACATGCTGGCGGTGGCGCCGGTCTCCGGCGACCCGTGGGCGCCCGGCGCCATCGGCAACGCGGAATGGACCGGCGTGCGCCTCGCCGAGGTGCTGCGCGCGGCCGGCCTCGACGCGGGGGGCGCACGTCACGTCGCCTTCGAGAGCCACGACCGGATCGCCCATACGGACACGCGCTTCGGCGCCTCGATCCCGCTCGCCAAGGCTCTCGCCCCCGAGACGCTGCTCGCCTTCGCGATGAACGGCGAGCTTCTCGCCCCCGAGCACGGTCACCCGCTGCGTGTTGTGGTGCCGGGCTTTGCCGGCATCCGCAGCCCGAAATGGCTCGCCCGCATCACGGTGCAGGATCACCCCTCCAACAACCCGATGCAGGCCGACGACTACAAGCTGTTTCCGCCCGACGTGACCGCCGAGACCGCGGACCCCGCCCACGGCATCACCATCGAGGCGATGCCGCTCAACAGCGCGATCTGCGAGCCCGCCCGCGGCGCGGCGTTGAAGGCCGGCCGGCACGCGATCCGCGGCTACGCCATCGCCAGTGACCGCGCGGTCGCCCGCGTCGATGTCTCGACGGATGGCGGTCGCAGCTGGGCGCAGGCCCGGATCGACCGCGACGCCGACGCACCCTACGCCTGGACGTTCTGGGAGATCGAGCGCGAGCTGACGACCGGCGAGCACGAACTCGCGGTACGGGCCTGGGATTCCGCCGGCCAGACCCAGCCTGCGGCGCCGGACGACACCTGGAACTACAAGGGCTACCTCAGCGCCGCCTGGCACCGGGTGCGGGTAACGGTGGCCTGACCGTCACGCCCAGAGCAGGGCGGTGGCAGCGAGGCCCGAGATCGCGATGAGCAGGGCCGCAACCCCGACGGTGAGGATGCGCGGCATCATCGGGATCTCGGCATGAGCGAGTCGCGCCCGGATCGCTCGGTCCCGCCATGCGGCGCCGGCGAACGAGGCGAGCGCACAGGCGATCAGCGTGAGCGACAGCACCTTCAGTGGCCAGACCGCCAGCACCTCTCGCAGGAAGCGCTGCGCGGCCAGGCCGACGCCGAGGAAGGCGAGCCCGGTGCGAAGCCACGCCACGAAGGTGCGCTCGGCTGCCAGCACCGTGCGGTCCTCGGCGAGCCTGACCCGCGGGTCGTCGGGGGGAACGGGTTTCGCGGGCTCGCTCATTCGGCATCCGCCGTTGCGATCAAATCGAGCAGCGCGTCGGCGGCCCGGCTGCGGTAGCGCTCCTTGTGGCGCAGTACCCGGAACGGCCGGCTCGGCAGGGCGAACGCCGCCCGTACCAGGGTCCCGGCTCGAAGCGCTGCGGCGACCACGGTCTCGGACAGCACGGCGGCCCCGCCCCCGGCCTCGACGGCGGCGCGGACCGCCTCGTTCGAGGGCAATTCGAGTGTGACTTGGAGTTGAGCCGCAGCGAGGCCGGCCGCACCCAGCGCCGCCTCAAAGGCCGAGCGGGTTCCCGATCCCCCCTCGCGCAGCACCCAGTCGGCCCCGGCGAGGTCCTTGGGTTCAAGGGCGGTCGCTCCGGCGAAGGGATGGCCTGGGGCGACCACGAGGACGAGCTGGTCATGAGCAATGGTGGTGCTCGCGAGCGTCGGGTCGTCCAGCGCCCCCTCGACGAAGCCGAGTTCGGCCTGCCCGGCGCGGACCGCATCGGCAGCGTCGGTGGTGTTGCCCACCGCCAGCCGGATGGCGATCTCAGGGTAGGCCCGGCGGAAGGCGACAAGGTGGCGCGGCAGCCAGTCGCTGGCGATGGTCTGGCTGGCGTAGAGGGCCAGCGTCCCGCGTCGCATGCCGCTGAGGTCGGCGAGCACCAGCTCGGCGGCCTCGGCCCGGGCGAGCACCGCGCGGGCCTCGACGAGGAACACGCGTCCCGCCTCGGTCAGCTCGATCCCGCGGCCGACCCGATGGAACAGCTTGGTCGCGTGTCGTCCCTCGATATTGGCGATCGCCGTGCTGACCGCCGACTGCACGAGGTTCAGCGCCTCGGCAGCCCGGGTTACGTGCTGCCGCTCGGCCACCGCCACGAAGATGCGGAGTTGGTCGAGGGTCATGGTTGCCGCGGCGGAACCGGCAATCCACGGACCTGCGCGTCAACCGCCTGCGCGACGGTCAAAAGCCGCGCTTCGTCGGTGCGACCGGTGACGACGTAGGACATGCCGCCATCGACCCAGGAGAAGGCGGCGACGTCGCCCTCGCGGGCGAAGCGGAACACCGTGCGGCCATCCGCATCGCCTACGCGGCTGTAGAGCGTCAGCCGGGTGCCGTGATCGTCATCGTACATCAGCATCGCGGCGGATTCGGAACCCGCCGGCAGCAGCCGGCCCCCCATCAGGCGGAAGCCGTAGGCCGTGAGGTCGGGGGTGGTCACCGCCCGGCCGAGGCGCTTCGAGAGCCACGTCACGAGGTGTGGCTTCTCATCGGCGCGCACCTCCACTGGATGCACCGCCTCGACCACGTAGGTGCGGAAGGCCGCCACCGCGTCGTCGGTCGCCGGCTCGGTTCGCGCGAGCGTGACCGTGGGTACCTGCCGCGCGGCATGGCCGAACCAGCCGGCGGCACCGCCAACCGCGAGGCAGAGCACGGCCGCAGCCGCGACCGGAAGCCAGCGCCCGGTTATCGGGCGATGTCGCGAGCGGATGTTGGCCACCCGGAGCCGCGCCGGGATCGCCTCCTCGGCGATCGGCGCGAGGCGGGCACGCAAGCGCTCGCGCAGGGCGCGATCCGCCGAGACCTCGGCCGCCCGCGCGGGGTTTCCCCTGAGCCATGCCTCGACCAGTGCCTGCCGCTCCGGTTCGAGACGACCGTCGATCAGGCCGTGCAGGTCGTCCTCGCCGACCGGGCGTGGATCCCCGCTCATTTCACCCTCCTCAACAAGCCGGTTCGGCCCGTTTCCAGAAAACTTCGCATCCGCTCCCGGGCTCGGCTTAACCGCGACATCACCGTGCCCAGCGGTACTCCGAGCACCTGCGCCGCTTCCGCATAAGACAGATCCTCGACCGCGACGAGCAGTAGCACTGAGCGCTGCTCCTCGGGCAGGGCGTCGAGTCCGGTGAGCACGTCGCGTGCCCCCATAACGGCCTCGGGGTCGGCACCCGGATCGGGCACCTGCTCCAAAGCCTCAGCGCCGACATCGATGCCGCGCCGGCCCCGGCGTCGAACAGTGCCGAGGAACAGGTTGCGCTCGATCGTGAACAGCCAGGCTCGCAGGTCGCCGTCGCGGCGACGTCCGGACCAGCCGGACAACGCCCGCTCCAACGTGTCCTGGACGAGGTCATCCGCCGCTTCGCGGTCCCGCAACAGTGCGACTGCGTAGCGCCGCAACGCTGGGATCTGCGGTTCGATGAGGGCGGCGATCTCGTCCACGAGGCTTTACCGATCAGGGCTTGGCGATGTGCCATGCACCGTTGAGGAATCCGTCGCCGGTGATGTCGCCGGGCTTCGTATCCTTGGCGAAGGTGTAGAGCGGCTTGCCCTTGTAGGCCCACTGCATCGTGCCGTCGTCCCGCGTCACCATCGTCCAGTCGCCACTAGCAGCCGAGCCGGAGGCGGCCATCAGGGCCGGCCAGTTGGCGGCGCAGGGGCCGTTGCACATCGACTTGCCGCCCATGTCCTTGTCGAAGGTGTAGAGGGTCATGCTCTTGGCATCGACGAGCGCCGGCCCCTTGGCAGTCTCGGCCGTCATCGCAGGCGCAGCGGCCTGGGCGGCGGCGGCGGAGAAGGCGAAGGCCGCAAAGGCAGCGCGGATCAGCATGGTGTGCATGAGTGAGGTCTCCCGCGGTCGACCATGACCGCATCGGGAGAGATGCCGAACGGGCGCGTCTATTCCACTGACACACGAAAAAGATTGGTGACGTCAGCGTGACCGCCGACTCGTCCTCAACCACGGCATACGGCCGTCACCCAGGAGCAGTCAGAGGAATGATGCGGCGGCGTCACCACTCTGAAAGGCGGAGATCCGAGATCATGCCCTCGCACGGCGAGATCGACTGCAACGTCTGCTTTCGAGAGATACGTTGGCTTGCTCTTACGGCGTAGTTGGGTCGGAAGCGGACGGTATCAAGCGTCAGGTTTCGACCACTAGGCCTCGGGGTCGATATCCGACGTTTCAGGCCCTCCTCCACAGGGATCTCGGCGTGGATGCGACCATTGCGGGCAACAAAGGTGCGGGTTCTCCTTGGCTCGCCGCTCACCGCGGGGGAACGGGCGAGGATCCGAACGGGTTCTTCGGCTCTGCCGCATGAGGCGGTGAGTGTCCCGAGCCAGCAACCGTCAAGGGACCGATCCAGGAGTTCGGGCGCATGAACCAGTCCTCTCCGTCCGCCCGTGCCGGTATCATGGCGCGCCTCGGCAAGCGGGAGATCGGTCTGCCCGTGACGCTGTTTTGCGTCGCCGCCCTCATCCTCGGGTTTGGTCTCCTGGCCGACAAGGTCATGGAGGGCGGCACGATGGGGTTCGACACCCGCGTCGCCCACTTCTTCCGTCCACCCGGCGCGGCTGGTCCGATTGGACCGGATTGGCTGCACGAGATGGCCCGGGACGTGACCTCCCTGGGCAGCATGGTGGTCCTCTGCTTCCTCATCGCGGCTGTGGCAGGGTACCTGCTCCTGATCCGCAAGCAGGGGGCCGCGGTCCTGGTGGTGGGATCGATCCTGGGCGGGACGGTCATCAGCTTCGGGCTGAAACTCCTCTTCAACCGGCCCCGACCCGAGATCCCCGGCGGCATCCAGGTGTTCACCGCCAGCTTCCCTAGCAGCCACGCCATGCTCTCCGCCGTGACTTACCTGACACTCGGCGCCCTCATGACGCGCGTGGCGGCGGGCGCTCGCCTGAAGGCGTACTTCATGGGGCTGGCCGTCTTCCTCACGGTCGTCGTCGGGCTGAGCCGGGTCTATGTCGGGGTCCACTACGCGACCGACGTGCTGGCAGGCTGGTGCGTGGGGTCGGCCTGGGCGGTCCTGTGCTGGGTCGTGGCCCTCCAGCTTCAGCGACGCGGTCAAGTCGAGAAGCCCGACCATGTCGCGGGCGAGGCCGGCATCGAGGCATAGGACCCCATGCGCCGTTCTTCCTAAACGCATCCTCCGCCTGACTGAAGGGACGGACGCATCCCAGCATTCGTTCAATTAGCAGGACCGCATCGTCCATGCCTGCGGCCAGGCCGTTCGACCATTACGGGCACGACCGAAATGACGCCGTTAAGGGACCCGTAGGGCGGCCCGATCAAGCGGCGCTGGTGGTCTCGGCCCGCCCGGCTTGCCGACTGCCTCCCAAGCTATCAAGGCGGCCCCGAGGCTGATCCAGATATCGGCCATGTTGAAGGTGAACCAATGCACCTCCGCCGGGTGCAGGTCGAGGAAGTCCGTGACGCGGCCGTCCACCCATCGGTCGATGAGGTTTCCCAGTGCACCGCCGGTCATGATGGCGAAACCAACTCCTTCCGACGCTCCGGTCGCGCGGAATGCCAACCGGGCAACGTAGGCCGTCAGCATTCCCTGAAGCGCAAGAAGGACGACCAAGGACGTCGCGTCATGCGCCGGAAGCAGGCTGAAGCTGATGCCATGATTGAACGCGAGCCTGAGGTCGAGCATCGGCAGTACCGCGTGCACGGTTTCGTCGGAAAGCCTGTCGACCGCCAGCGCCTTGGTCCACAGGTCGGTGCCCGCCGCGGTCACAGCGATTACGACGAGGGCGCCGAACCCGGCCCTTTCCCGTATGAGACGCATCGGCTCAAGCCCGGAGCAGGCGAAGGGCGTTGGCCGTCACCAGGACGGTCGCCCCGGTATCCGCCAGGATGGCCGGCCATAGCCCAGTGATGCCTGCGAGCGTCGTCACCAGGAACACGGCCTTGAGCCCCAGCGAGATGGCCACGTTTTGGTGGATGTTGCCGAGCGTCGCCCGGGACAGCGCCACGAGGGCGGCCACGTCCGATACCCGGTCGTTGAGGATGGCCGCGTCAGCCGTCTCCAGTGCCGCGTCTGTGCCGCCGCCCATGGCAATGCCGACGCTGGCGGAGGCGAGCGCGGGGGCGTCGTTGATGCCGTCGCCGACCATAGCGACCGGGCCGACCTCCTTCAACGCGCCGATCTCGGCGAGCTTGTCGGCCGGCAGCAGGTCGGCCCGGACCGATAGTCCCAGGCCCTTGGCGATGGCCTCGCCGGTGCGCCGGTTGTCGCCGGTCAGCATCACGCATTCGACCCCAAGCCGGCGCAGGGCCGCGACGCCGGCGGCCGCATCCTGTCTGGGCTCGTCCCGGACCGCCACGACGCCGAGCGCCTCTCCGTCCCGAACCACGACGACGGCGGTCTTGCCGGCTTCCTCAAGGGCCTGCACCGTCGCTTCCGCTTCCGGCGAGAGGCTGGCCAGCGTCGCGGCGTGGCGCGGGGATGCCACCGCGACCGTGCGACCGGCGACCGTGGCCTGGACGGCCTTGCCGGGAACCGCACGGGCATCGCGTACGGGGCGCAGGGGGATGGCGTCGGCCTCCGTACGTTCGAGGATCGCACGAGCGATGGGGTGGCTCGATCCGGCCTCCACCGTCGCCGCGAGCCCGAGCAGGGTGCGATCCGTCATGTCCGGGGCAAATGGGAGGACGTCGGTGACCCTTGGACGCCCTGCCGTGAGCGTCCCCGTCTTGTCGAAGGCGACGGTGCGGACCCGGCCGATGGTCTCCAAAGCCGCGCCGCCCTTAACCAGGAGCCCGCGACGCGCCCCAGCGGCCAGCCCCGAGGCGATGGCAGCGGGGGTCGAGAGCACGAGGGCGCACGGACAGGCGATCAGTAGGAGCGCCAGCCCACGATAGATCCAGGTGCCCCAGTCGGCCCCTAGCAGGAGGGGTGGACCGAGGGCCGCCAGCGTGGCGAAGGCGAACGCCAGGGGGGTGTAGACGGCGCTGAAACGGTCGATGAACCGGGCGGTCGGAGACTTCGACGCCTGCGCTTCCTCCACCATGTGCAGGATGCGCGCGACGGTGTTGTCGGACGGCATCCGGGTCACCCTGACCTGCAGAGCGCCGTCCGCGTTGACGCTGCCGGCGTAGACCGCGTCCCCGATTTCCTTCGGTCGGGGCACGGACTCTCCCGTGATGGGGGACTCGTCGAGGCTAGACGAGCCGTCCGTGACCTCCCCGTCGGCGGGCACGCGGTCGCCGGGGCGGACCAGCACGGTCTGGCCGATCACCAGGGAAGCGGCCGGCACCTCGCGCACGACGCCGTCCTCCTCGATCAAACGCGCCGTCTTCGGCACCAGGCCCACGAGCGCCTTGATGCCGGCGCGGGATCGGCCGGCCGCGAAGCCTTCGAGCATCTCGCCGACGGTGAACAGCAGGACCACGACCGCGGCTTCCTCGGCGGCATGGATGGCCAGAGCTCCGACGGTCGCGACCGACATCAGCATCTCGATGGAGAACGGCGAGCCGTTGCGCGCGGCGGCGATGGCCCGGCGTCCGTAGAAGGCGAGCCCAAGGAGCGCGCCGGGCCAGTAGGCGTACTCACCGGCTAGGCCCGGTTGGACCTGATCGAGGAGGAAGCCGGCAGCGAACAGGCCGGCGATGGCCGGAGCCAGCAGGCCCTTGCGACTGCGCCAGACGGACGGCTCCGCCTCCTCGTCCTCAATGGCGGGGATGTCCGCTCCGGTGACGTGCGCACGGGCGAGGTCGGCGGCCGTGGGCAGGGTGGCGACGCCGTAGCCGAGACCAGTGATCCGCTCCTCCAGGTCCGCTCGGGGTGTGGCAGCCTCGTCGAGCACAAGGTCGAGGACCTGGGCCGTGTAGTTAACCCGCACGCCCCCGACGCCGGGCAGGCGCGTCACGGCCGTCTCGATCTTGGTCGCGCAGCTCGGGCAGTCCATGCCCTTAACGCGGTAGCGCAGTGCGGTACCGGCGGGGACCGCACCCATGGTTCCTGGCCCTGACATGGCAAGCTCCGTCGACCTGGGCCTCGTGCCGACGGGTCGGAGAACCTACATGCGCCCTGTAGCAACTACAGGGTCAAGGCCATGGCGCACACATCCTCCATGACCATCGGCGATTTGGCGGCGGCGACGAACACCAGCGTTGAGACAATCCGCTGGTACGAGAAGGTCAACCTTTTGCCGGCGCCGGCGCGGTCGGCGGGCAATTACCGCCTCTACGGTACCGAGCACCTGCGTCGTCTGGGCTTCATCAGACGTGGACGGGACCTTGGCTTCACGCTGGACCAGGTCAGGGAGCTTCTCGCTTTAGCCGACGACCGCAAGCGTTCCTGCACCGAAGTCGATACCATCGCCCGCGCGCACCTGGCGGAGGTCGAGCGCAAACTCTCCGACCTAACCCGGCTTGCCCACGAACTGCGCGACGTTATTGGTCAATGCGGATGCGGGTCGGTCGCCGACTGCCGCATCATCGAGGCGTTGTCCCCCCACGGGGAGCTGTCCTAAGGATGCCTGAGGTTCGTTGGGGTCAGGTGGAAATGCGGCTCCCCACCGATGTGGCAGAGGCAGTAAAGAAGGTACACGCAGGCCGGGACGCCCAGCATCACGAGCCAGAACGTATGCCGGGCCGCTTTACGGACATGCGTCCTGACGTGGCGTCTGCGACGCCCACCCTTAGCGCCCCAGTGAGCCGTGGCTCGACCTAACTTCTTACTCATCCGGCCCTCCTACTCGGCGGCCCGGAGGTGCGGTTGGACCGGCATGGGCCGATCCTTCCTTACGACGATCTTCCCTGCGAACTTGGCGTAGAGGGCCGGCAGGACGACGAGGGTCAGCAGGGTCGCCGAGATAAGGCCGCCGATGACGACGGTCGCCAGCGGACGCTGGATCTCGGCACCGGTCTCGGTCGCCAGCGCCATCGGCACGAACCCGAGGGACGCCACTAGGGCGGTCATTGCCACCGGACGAAGCCGGGTCATGGCGCCCTCCAGGATAGCCTCACGCTGCGGACGCCCATCGGCGATGAGCTGCTTGATGTAGGTCAGCATCACGAGGCCGTTGAGCACCGCCACCCCGGACAGGGCGATAAAGCCAACGGCCGCGGGCACCGAGAACGGCATGCCCCGCAGCCATAGGGCCGCGATGCCACCGGTGAGCGCCAGGGGCACGGCGCTGAACACCAGGAGAGCGTCCCGGGCCGAGTTCAGGGCCGAGAACAGCAGCAGGAAGATCAGGAAGAAGCAGACCGGCACCACCACCATCAGGCGCTGGCGCGCCGAGGCCAGGTTCTCAAACTGGCCACCCCAAGTGACGTAGTAGCCGGCCGGGAGCGAGACCCCAGACGCCACCTTGGCCTGGGCCTCGGCCACGAGCGAGCCGATGTCGCGGCCGCGCACGTTGGCAGTGACTACGACTCGGCGCCGGCCGTTCTCGCGCGAGATCTGGTTGGGGCCCTCTGTTACCGAGAAGCTGGCGACCTGCTTCAGCAGTACGGAGGATGCTCGACCGTTGAGCCCGGGAAGCAGCGGGATCGGGATGTTCTCTAGGGCCTCACGATCCTCTCGCACCTTGTCGTTCAGGCGCACCACGATGGGGAAGCGCCGGTCGCCCTCGAACACCATTCCGGCCTCGCGGCCGCCAATAGCCGCGCCGACGACCTCCTGGATGGCCGATGTGCTCAGGCCGAGGCGTGCGGCCTCGGTCTTGTTGATCTTGATTTCTAGGAACGGCAAGCCAGCAGTCTGCTCGACCTTGACGTCGTCGGCGCCCTCGGTCCCGCGCAGGATCGTAGCGACCTGGTTTGCGGCCTTGAGCATCGGCTCGAACTCCTCGCCGAACACCTTAACCGCAAGGTCGCCGCGGGTGCCGGCCAGCAGCTCATTGAAGCGAAGCTGGATCGGCTGGGAGAACTCGTAGACGTTGCCAGCGAGCGCCCCGAGGGCCTTTTCGATCTGCTCCTGCAACTCGGCCTTGGACAGGTCCGGGTCGGGCCATTCCTCCTGCGGCTTCAGGATGACGAAGGTGTCGGACGAGCTCGGCGGCATCGGGTCAGAGGCGACCTCCGCGGTGCCGGTCTTCGAGAAGACGTAGGCGACCTGGGGGAATCGGCTGATGGCCTGCTCCACCTTCAACTGCATCGCCTGCGACTGCGTCAGGGAGGTCGACGGGATGCGTTGGGCGTTTAGCGCGATGCTCTTCTCGTCAAGTTGCGGAATGAACTCCTGCCCCAGCCCCTTGAACAGGAAGCCGGCGCCGACAAGGAGTACGAGCGCGGCCGCGACGAACAGCATGGGCACGCGTAGGGCGGCCCCGAGGACCGGACGGTAGGCAGCCTTGATCGCCCGGACGAAGAGGTTGTCGGTCTCGGTGACCCGGCCAGTGATGACGATGGCGATCATCGCCGGCACGAAGGTGAGCGACAGGACGAAGGCCGCGACCAGAGCGATGATGACGGTGAGCGCCATCGGCTCGAACATCTTGCCCTCGACCCCGGTGAAAGTCAGGAGCGGCACGTAGACGAGGATGATGATGGCCTGCCCGTAGAGGCTCGGCTTGATCATCTCCTCGGCCGAGGCCCGTACGGTAGCGAGGCGCTCCTCCAGTTCGAGCTTGCGCCCGAGCTCCGCCTGTCTCTCGGCGAGGTGGCGCAGGGCGTTCTCGGTGATGATGACGGCCCCATCGACGATGAGGCCGAAGTCGAGGGCACCGAGGCTCATCAGGTTAGCGCTGATGCGGCCCTGGACCATGCCGGTCATGGTCATCAGCATCGCCACCGGGATGACCAGCGCCGTGACGATGGCTGCGCGGATGTTGCCCAGCAATAGGAACAGGACGACGACGACGAGGGCGGCGCCCTCGGCTAGGTTCTTCGCCACCGTCCGGATGGTGGCCTCGACGAGGACGGTGCGATTGAGGACCGTCTGGACCTCGATACCCGGCGGGAGCGTGCGCCGGATCTCGGTCATGCGTGCATCGACGGCGGCGGCCACGGTGCGGCTGTTCTCGCCGATGAGCATCAGTGCGGTGCCGATGACAACTTCCTGCCCGTCCTCGCTGCCCGAGCCGGTGCGCAGGTCGCGCCCGATACGGACCTCAGCGATGTCGGAGATACGCACCGGCACGCCGCCGCGCGTGGTCACGACGACCGAACCGATGTCCTCCATGGTCTCCAGGCGGCCAGCGGCGCGCACGACGTAGCCCTCGCCGTTGTCCTCCAGGTAGCGCGCACCCTGGTTGGCGTTGTTGGCTTCCAGCGCACGGCCGATGTCGGCGAATGACAGGTCGAGGGCGGTCAGCCTCATTGGATCGGGCTGGACATGGTACTGCTTCTCGAAGCCGCCGATGCCGTCGACGCCGGCCACGCCCCGCACGGTCTTCACCTGGGGACGGATGATCCAGTCCTGGACCGTGCGCAGATAGGCTGTGCGTTCGAGCTCTGTCCTCAGCCTCTGGCCCTCGGGGGTAAGATAGCTTTCGTCCGACTGCCAGCCGGGCTTACCGACGGGCGAGACCTTGCGCTCCCCGGGCTTCGCGTAGTGCACCGACCACATGTAGATCTCGCCGAGCCCGGTCGAGATTGGCCCCATGCGCGGCTCAACCCCGGACGGCATCGCCGCCTCAGCCTCCTGAAGGCGCTCAGCAACCTGTTGGCGGGCGAAGTAGATGTCCGTCGTCTCGGAGAAGACGGCAGTGACCTGGGAGAACCCGTTTCGTGAGAGCGAGCGGGTGTATTCCAGCCCCTTGATGCCCGCGAGTGCCGTCTCGACCTGATACGTGATGATTTTTTCGATATCGACCGGCGACAACGAGGGCGCCGTGGTGTTGATCTGGACTTGGTTGTTGGTGATGTCTGGCACCGCGTCGATGGGGAGCTTGGTCAGCGAGAACACACCGAACCCTGCCGCCAGCAGCGACAGAAGCACCACGAGCCAGCGCTGGTGGACAGAGAAGTCAAGGATCTTCGAGATCATGATGGCCGCCCTCAGTGCGCGTGGTCGGCTTCGGCCTTGCCGAGCTCGGCCTTCAGGACAAAGGAGTTGGCCACAGCGACCTCTTCCCCGGGATTGAGGCCGGTAAGGATCTCGAAGGCGTCATCGTCGGCCCTGCCGAGAGTCACGTCCCGGCGCTCGAAGCCCTCCGGGGTCCGCACGAAGGCGACCTTCTCGCCGCCGATGGTCTGGATGGCGGACTTGGGCAGCCGCACCTTGACCTTGTCCTGGGCGATCTCGACCTCGGTGGTGACGAAGGTGCCGGGCCGCCAGGCCATGTCCTTGTTCGGCAGGGCGACGATGACCCGAGCCGAGCGCGTCTCCGGGTTGAGGATGGGACTGACGAACACCACCTTGCCCTCGCCGCGGGCGGCGGCGTCGCCGACGATGGTCACCTTGGCACCCTCGCGGACCTTCGAGAGTTCGGTGGTCGGAACCGCGAGCTCGATCCACACCGAGGACAGGTCGGCGACCGTGTAGACGTCGGCCGGGTCGCCTTCCTTGCCCACGGCGGTGCCGACGTCGACCTTGCGCTCGACCACCCGCCCGGCGAGGGGTGACTTCAATTCGTAGCGGCGTAGGCTCGACAGGTTCGGCGTGGTCTCGTCCTTCCTGGCGGACGTCGCCACCTCGGCGGCGTTCAGGCCAAGGGCCGACAGCTTCTGGCGCGCGAGATCGACCCTGAGCGTCGCCTCCGAGTAGGCGGCCTTCGCGTTCAGGAATGCCGATTCCGCGGAGATCCGCTTGTCCCAGAGGGCCTGCTGGCGGTCGAAGTTCGTCTTCTCCAGGTCAGCCTTGACCGTCGCGGTGAGGAAGTCGCTCTTGGCCTCGGCGACCTCGCGGCTGTCGAGTACGGCCACGACCTCGCCCTTGGCGACCTCCTCGCCGAGGCGCTTGCGCATTTCGGACACGGTGCCGACGACCCGCACGGGAACGCGTGCGATCCGGTCGGCGTCCTGCGCGATGGTGCCGGGCACCAGCAAATGGCGCGAGAGAATCCCGCCCTCGACCATCGCCAGCTCGATGTCCTGCTCGGCGGCCTGCTCGGCCGTCATCTTGATCTTGCCCTCGCCCTCCTCGTCGTGGCCGTTCGCCTCGCCCTCGGCGTGCTTGTGGCCACCGGCTTCGGGCTTGGCCTCTCCCTCGGAGTGCTTGTGCTCGCCGGAAGGCTTGGGCTCGCCGTCGGCATGCTCGTGGCCATGGTCGCCGTGACCGTGCCCATCGTCGGCTGCGGGTGTCACCGGCCTGGTAACGGCCGCATTGGTTGGGGGCGTCGCCCGGGCGTTCGTGAGGCCGGCGGCCGCGAGGGCGCCCTGCACGACCTCGGACACACGGGGGAAGGCACCGCCGATGACGATGCCGATGGCCAGGAAAGCCACGGAAAGGAATGCACGCATGGGAATGGGCCGGGTTCCGACCGGGACGTCGCACGGCCGCTTAGGCGGCGGGAAACGGTCCCGTACTGGGTATTTCGCGAATTAGAGGCAGCCGTGACCCGTGTGGGGCCGGCCGGGACGCGCCACGGACGTGGCGGCGTCGCCTCAGGCGCGAGGCGGCCTGGGTTGGCGGTCGGGCGAGACCGATCCGATGGGTGTGGTCACGGTCGCGTAGGAGGCACGCCCCGTCCCGCGGGGCGGTAGGGCCGGCGTCCCGTCGACGCTGAGTGCCTGATGGCAGCCGCAGGTGGCATGGCAGGCGGGGCAGGCATCGGAGTGATCGACGGCGGCTGCCAGGGTTGGTGCGGACACGGACAGTTCGTGACCAACGGACCGGTGGGCCTCGGCGGAATGGATCGCGCCCGGGACGACGAGCGCCAGGACCAAGACGAGCGAGAGCACTCGCACGGTGGTCGCCCACCAGCAGCGCATCGTCTCGTAGGCCCTGATCCGAGGTCCCGTGGTCATGGTCGCCTTATGAACGATTCAGGGCCACCCGTACATGCCGGATGGCCCTTTGGCAGGGTCGAACCTTAATAGTCGTCGTGGTGATGGTGGTGGTGCCGGCGCTCGCCGTAGTACCGACGTTCCCCATAGCCTGAAACAGCCGTTCATGGAAGCGTGGATGAAGATATCCGGGACGCCGTGAAACAGGTTCACGAGATCCCGGATCGGCAGAACTCAGTGACGCTCGATGATCGTCGTGCGACGCTCGCCGCCGTGATGGTCATCGTGGTGGTCGTCATGGTGGTGATGCTCGCGCACGACCTCGCGGTGTTCATGGCGGTCCCCGTGATGCCCCTCGCCGTGGCGCTCACCATGACCGTCGCCATGGACCCTGACGCCGCCCGGGCCGACATCGATGTGCTGCGCAAGGGCCGCGACCGGCGAAAAGGCCAGGGTCACGATGGCGGCGATGGCTCCGAACTTGGTCTTCATGTTGAGGCTCCCTCTCTCGAATACTGCGCAGGAACGTACGGATCGAGAAAACCGATCCGAATGCTCCCGGTGAAATTCGGGAATATTTGGCAAGGGAGTTCGTGCGACGCGGGATCGTGTGCGCGAAACGACGATCCTGCAGGGCGGCACCCACGCGGGTTACGGCATGGAAGCGCAACAGCTCTTCGTGGTCGGGCGGAGACTGGAAGGACCACGGGAGGGGTGCCCGCCCCGGCACGAGGCCGAGGCGGGCGGTTCACGGCACCGAGGAGGGCACTACCGTACCGTGAAGCCGTCGGGCGGGAGCGGACCGGTCATCCCCCGCCAAGGGCGTAGCCTATGCCGACGGCAAGGAAGGCGAAGACGACCAGGAGGGGAAGCGTACGCATCGGTGCATCCTCCCGGCCTTCCGAGGTCAGCGTCGTCCGCTCACTTCTTGCCGTGGGAGTGACCGTGGGCGTGCCCATCCTTGTCGGAATGGACGGGCTTGCCGTCCTTGCCGACCTCGCGGGCCTCGCTCTCGCGCGGGTCGTCGCGATGGGCCGGGCCACCGGCCACGCCGCCGGTGTTCGGCACGGAGCGCTCGGGATTGTTCGCGTTCCCATGCCCGTCCTCGGCGGCGTAGGCGGGAGCCGAGAGGCCTGCTAGTAGGCCGAGGGTGAGAAGGGCGGCGATGGTACGCTTCATAATTCTGATCCCTGGGGTTCGGCAGCCGGTGCGGCCGCTTCGAGACCTGAGATAGCGACCCTGTTTTACACCCGGACGCCTGGTTCGTGACGAAGTGTGTCAGCGACCGGCGCGCGGCAGGGAGATCCGGACCCGAAGGCCGCCTCCCGACCGATTGGATAGGGCGATGCCGCCTCCCTCCGCCTCGACGATCCGGCGCGCGATGGTCAGGCCGAGGCCGGTGCCGCCGGTGTTGCGGTTCCGCGACGCTTCGAGGCGGGTGAACGGCTCGAAGGCGCGGGCGACCTCTTCAGGCGGGATGCCTGGACCATCGTCCTCGACGGTGAGCACCAGCTCTTCCGGCTCCACGTCGAGCGAAATAAAGGCGCGGGTCCCGTAACGCACGGCGTTGTCGACGACGTTGTCGAGCGCGCGTCGCAGCGCAACTGGGCGCACCGTCGCGAGTGCGCGGCCAGGGCCCGCATAGGCGACCTCGCGGCCAGCGTCCGAGGACGTGTCGGCGATGCTCATGAGGACGCTCGCGACGTTGGCAACCTGGCGCGGCTCCGGGTCCGCGTCGCCCCGAAGGTACGCCAGGGTCGAATCGACCATCGCCTGCATGTCGTCGAGGTCCGAGCCCATCGCCCGGATCTCGCCGCCCTCGGGCAGCCCGTCGAGGCGGAGGCGAAGCCGCGCGATGGGGGTGCGCAGGTCGTGGGAGACGGCCGCCAGGGCCTGGGTCCGTTCCGTCACCAGCCGATGGATGCGGTCCTGCATCGCGTTGAGGGCCCGGGCGATATCGCGGGTCTCGTCGGGGCCGGCTTCCCTCACGGGGACCACCTTTCCGTGCCCGATTTCGGCCGTAGCGCGGGTGAGGTCGCGCAACGGTCCCGCGATCCGGTGCATCAGAACGACGGCGGCGACACCGACGAGGATGGCCATCGCCGTCGCGAGGTAGGCCCACGATCCGAGCCGTGCGAGGCCGGGTGCATGGGCCGAGCGGAAGGTCAAAAAACTCCCGTCCGCCAGGGCGAGCGCACCGCCCAGGTCCTCCTGATGAAGGGCCTCGTGGCCACTGTCCATCGCGAGTGCGAGACCGGGTTCGAGGCTCGGCTCCGACGCGATCATCCGGGACCTGAGCGACCACATCGCCGGGTCGCCGGCCCTGTCAGGGAGCAGGGTCGAGGTCGGCGACCATCCCAGCTCGAAATGCGCGGACGACAGGGCCTTCGCCTCGGCGTCGCGTTCGGTCTGTGGGCGGCGGAGCACCGCCTCGCGCGCCAGGGTAAGCTGGTTGGCGACCTGCCGCGCGAACGCATCGTCCGCCGCGGCGGTCGCGGATTGCCGATAGAGAAGCAGTGCCCCGCCGTGGACGGCGAGGATGGCCAGGAGCAGGACTGCGACCGTTCGGGCTTCCAGGCTGCGGGCCAAGGGTGCCAGGCGTCTCAAGCGCGCTCAACCTTCGAGGCGAGCATGTAGCCGGCCCCGCGCACGGTCTTGATGACCGGAGGCAGGCCCTCGGGCGGTTCGAGCTTGCGCCGCAGGCGGCTCACCAGGGTGTCGACGCTGCGATCCGTGGGGGACCCGAGCCTGGCACGGGACAGTTCGAGGATCATCTCCCGGCCCAGCACGCGCCCCGGGTGTTCGAGGAAGACGAGGAGGAGGTCGTACTCGGCGCCGGAGAGGTCGACGGCCGCCCCCTCGGGATCGACGAGCGAGCGGCTGCGCATGTCGAGCCTCCAGCCTGAGAAGGAGAGCACCTCGGATACCGGGGACGAGGGCGACGAGGGTGCCATGGAGGCGCGGCGCAAGACGGCACGGACACGGGCCAGGAGCTCGGGCCGGCCGAAGGGCTTGGCCACGTAGTCGTCGGCCCCAAGTTCCAACCCAAGCACCCGGTCGGCCTCCTCGTTGCGGGCGCTGACCATGATCACCGGCACCGTGCTCCTCGCGCGCAACGCCCGGAGCAGGTCAAGGCCCGAGGCCCCGGGCAGCATCACGTCAAGCAGGACGAGGTCGACGCCACCGGCAGGCAGGAGGCGCCAGAATTCAATGGCGCTTCTGCAACCGGTGACACGATAGCCCGCCTCGCGGAGAAGGCGGGTGACCAGCAGACGCAGGCCGTCGTCATCCTCGACGAGGAGGACGTGTTCCGAACCATCGGAACCCGCGTTGCCCCCGTTTTCGTGGATCAACGATTCCTCCGTCCTGCAATGGGCGTCACCGTTCCGTCCGCGGGGGCATTCATACACCCGATGCCGGTCAAACGACGTGGGCGGGTGCGAGGATGCAGGCGGTGTCGCTGCTGGTCTCCACCTGCAGGGTGGTGTGGCCGATGCCGAACCGTTCCTTGATGCCGACGGCCGTTTTCATGAGGAACTCGTCGTCGGGCCGGCCGCCAGGCATTAGGAGATGGGCGGTAAGGCATGTCTCCGTGGTGCTCATCGCCCAGATATGCAGGTCGTGGAGTGACGCGACCCCCGGAAGTCCTTCGAGGTGGCTGCGGACGGCGTCGGGGTCGATGCCCGGCGGGACGGCGGCGAGGGATAGCGTGAGGCTGTCGCGCAGGAGGCCCCAGGTGCTCCAGACGATAATGAAGACGATGGCGAGGCTGACGACGGGATCGAGCCAGGTCCATCCGGTGTAGAGGATCACGAGGCCGGCAATGACCACCCCGGCCGAGACGGCGGCGTCGGCGACCATGTGCAGGAACGCGCCCTTGATATTGATGTCCCCCTTGGCACCAGAGGCGAACAGCCAGGCGGTGATGCCGTTCACCAGGATGCCGACCGCCGCGACGATCATCACGGTCTTGCCGGCGACCGGGGCGGGCTCGCCGAAGCGCTGGATCGCCTCCCAGGCGATGGCGCCAACGGCCACCAGCAGGAACACCGCGTTGAACAGGGCCGCCAGGATCGAGGAGCCCTTCATCCCGTAGGTGTACCGCGCGCTCGGGGCGCGCTTGGCCAGCACCGTCGCGATCCACGCCACGACGAGACCGAGCACGTCCGAGAGGTTGTGTCCGGCATCGGCCAGCAGGGCCATCGAGTTCGCCAGCACCCCATAAGTGGCCTCGATGGCGACGAAGCCCACATTGAGGGCGATGCCAATTGCGAACGCCTTCCCGAAGCTCGCCGGGGCGTGGGAATGCCCGGGATGGTCATGGGTCGCATGGGCCTCATGGTCATGCGACCCGTGGTCGTGACCGGCGTGTGCGTCGTTCGTCGTCATGGTCGTCCTGTAGCGGTCTTCGACATTCAACGGGTTTGACCGGGGCTCACTTGGCCGGTGCGGGGAGCGTCGCGACGGCGTCTCTCTGGTGCTCGGTCCAGGCCTGCTGAAGAATTTGGATTGAGGAAGTCACGAAGATCTCGGCCATCACCGCCGCCACGATCAGGTCGGGCCACGCCATGACGGCACCCTTTAACCTTAGAGCCGCGACGACGATCATGAGTAAAGGTCCGCCCTCCGCTAGGTAGGCTTGCACTCGATTTGCGCGCCGTGAATTTTGGGGAGGCTCCTACGTGGCGGGCAGGAGGCTTTTTTTGGAACGTCGGTCGCATCGCCGCAGCCGGCAGTTGGTGATGATGGTGAAGGGGGACGGCGACCGAGGTCTGTAAGTCGTCTGGATGTGCCCGCACGAATGGCGGAAGGGTATGGTGCTGCATCCTCGGCGGGGGCGGTTAAGGGCCAGTTTCAAAGAGCCGTGTGCCCACACTATGGAATCGTCAGAACCGCCTGTCGACGCCAACATACACCCTTTATTGACGTCGGCGGCTGACCTGGGCGCATACTGATGTAGCCAGGGTCATCGATCTCAGCCGCTTGTTCTGCCAGATCGTCCCGAGCCACTGTTTCTAGCAGCCGTCGATAAAATCAGATGTCACAGGGTTCGATCACTGGCTGGATGAAGCGCAAACCTGCGGTGTCTGCATGGCGGAGAGCGTCGCTGCCGGCATCACTTAGCACGGAGACGCCATTCTGTCCGCGCTGATACCGCTTTGGAGCAGCAGGCAGGTTGAAGGCACATCACCTTTCTCACCTGAAGGGATTCGAGATCAACCGCCCTACCGAGCAAGCCAACCGACACCGCCTATATCGAGTTGTTCAACGGCCGCCCACGGGGAGAATGTCTGAACGCCTAGTGGTTCCTGTCGTTGACGGATTAGCGCGAAAGCATCGACGAATGGTGGCGCCAATATAACAAAAATCAACCTCACACGACCTCAGATAGCTTAACGCCAAATAATTCGGTGTCAATCATTTACATCTCGATTAATTTTATCCAGATCAGAAGAGGAACAGAGCTAATCTAAAGTTATGTCGGTCTATAGTTGCACTTTTTCCACCATATTGAGACAAGCCGTTCTAACCCTTGTTTGCCAACCTAACTACGTGCCCCCACCAGGGCGCCGCCGCCTGCGACTAGATGACAAGGTTAGCACCTCATAAAGAAAACAATAGATTTTTACACGTTACCTGACATAAGCTCTTTAGATGCATCTGATACATAGGGCGAAGTTTCATCCAGGTCATGGAGGCGCCGGAAAAGCATAACTAGGCCCAAATTCGGGCCAGGAGGACCCCTGGGCATGGGAAGTGAGCCCGCAGTGCAACGGCCGCGCGACCGCTTTACCGACGACCTGTTCAACCCCGACGGGCTAAGTTACGCCAATGTCGAAGAACAGATCAAAGCCGAGAAAGAGGCAGCCCGGCAGGCCGCAAAGGCTAGGAAGCTTGAGCGTGCACGCGAAGTCTACGCGCGCAATCGTCTGATCCGCCTCGCGGCGGCGGCGGCGGCCGACTGAAAAGAGCAAGCCCGGCAAGCTGTAAAGCTCGCCGGGCTTTTTCCATGCCTGCAGGGCGGCGGCATCGCCTGTCTTGTCACGACTTAGCGACCATCGAACGCTTCAACGGCCGGTTTATGAGCTGTCGAAATCACCCCCCCCTTGGGGTCCCTTCCTTGGGCGGCTTGCTCGATTCGTATTTCCCCGATGGTGTTCATGGGTAAGCCGTGGAGATTGATGGACCTCCCATGGGAGCCCTCAAGGATCATGGCATCATCCCATATTTATTTGCATACCCCGCCAAGGCTCCTGGATGACCGCCAGGGCATACCCGAACACCCTGGGTCTCAGAGTGAAGGCAGACTGAAACTCATGGGCGTGTCATGGGAGAAAACGGACTTCGTATGGGCAAGACATGGGAGGAGGTAGGGTAAGTCTCGCGTTAACCTCAGGCGTTAAGGCTAGGCCCCTGTGAACACTGGTTAAATGCCTAAGCTGGGGGCACGTTTCGAATGTGCGGGCTCGCAGAGGTGCCGGGCCGCGCACGGTCGACACCATGCGGATAAAATGCCCCCCCGAACCAATCGCCCCCCCCAGGGGCATGACTTCCCCTTGGACTTCCATTGGAGGACCAAGCCTGCCTTCATCGCCGCCGCCGGCGTCAGCCTGATAGGCCACCCCCGGGCCCTTGAGGCCCGGAACTCTATAATGACGAGCCTCGTCCGCGCCGCCCTCGCGGGCCAGGGCGGCTGGGTCTCATACTCGCGGTCAAAAAGGTTCTACGAGCCCCTGTCCCGGTACGAAGGGACCGCGTACACGTACGACCGGGTCAAGGCGGCGGTGCAGGAGCTCCTGGACCTCGGCTTGATCGAAGAAGAGCGTGCGCTCCCCGGGCCCGCCTCGCACGGCTGGCAGTCACGCATGCGGGCTACCGACCGGCTCATCGCCGCCTTCAACGACTGCCCTTTCGAGCATGTCGGGCCAAGGGAGGTCATCGAGCTCCGGGACGTCGACGGCGAGCGCATGGCGTACACTGACACGGACAACACCCGGCGCCTGCGCAAGGTCATGGAAGCCCGCAACGAGGCCGCCAGCGCCATCCGCATCGAGATGCCCGAGGGCGACGGATGGCTCCACACGCCGGGGCACGTCCGCGCCCGGTCCGAGAAGACCGGCGGCTGGGTTGGCCTTCGCCCCACGCCAGCGCCCATCATGGTCCGGATCTACGGCCGCGGCCGGTGGGACATGCACGGGCGCCTGTACGGCTGGTGGCAGCAGCTCCCCCAGGCCCGACGCATCGAGCTCCTCATCAATGGCGAGGTGGCGTTCGAGGAAGACTGGAGCGCCTGTCACCCTAGGCTCCTCTACGCCATGGCCGGGAAAGTCCCCGTCGGCGAAATCTACGACGTGGACGGGTACGACCCGAGGCACGTCAAAGCGGCGCTCCTCACCGTCATGAACACGAGGACGACCTACGGCGGCATCCTGTCTCTCATGAAGCGGGAAGAGGACAGCCCAGGCGAGTGGCCGCACTCCCTCGACTACACGAAGGGCTTGATGAAAGCGGTCACGCACCGGCACGAGCCCATCGCCCATTTCCTCGGGGCCGACATGGGGGTCCGCCTGATGCACATCGAGAGCGAGATGTGCGTCGAGGTCCTCAAGAAGTCCGAGAAGGAGAACATACCGGCGCTGCCGGTGCACGATTCTTTCGTGACGCAGGCCTCGAAGGGGCCCCGAGTGACCGCCATCATGGCCGACGTCATGGATGCGACGTGCGCCGAGATAAACCCCTGTCAGACCTCAAGAAAGAGGGGATTCACCCCACATATGGGAGCGCGGGGTGCGCGGGCGGTTGGTTCCGGGTGTTGCGTGGGTTCTTCCGCCTCCGCGTCTCCTGAGGTCGTCAAGACTGAGGCGGTCTCCGTTCCTGTCTCGCCCGTGGCTTCTCCTACCCCTCGGCCCTTGCGCTGGGACCCGGCGGAGAGGCTTGAGGCGATGATCGCGTACCAGATCAAGACCGAGAGGATCTTGATGTCTGAGGAGCGGTGTGAGGGGATTTTCGAGGCATGGGAGCGGCGAGAGGCTAACGCTCGTGCAATCGCGAAATCGGTATGTGCGTACGAGAACGAAGCCGGAATTCGTGCCTTCCCGACGCACATCGTCCCCGACCGTATCGGTCCCAAGACAGCCTCCCTCAAGCGGGGGCGTAGCCCGAGGAAAGCTGGTTCCACGGTCAGGGGCCGGAGGCCTCGGGGATGCCTCAGTGAGGTCAGGGCGTAGCCTTCAGGATAGCCTCAGGGATAGGGGCCGGAGGCCTTAGGAGAGCCTCGTAGGATAGGGGCGTAGCCTCTAGGGTCACCCTATACCTTGCGGGGGCCGGAGGCCTCAGGAGAGCTTCCCAAGCTGTCAGGGGGGTAGCCAACCGAGATGACATTTTCCTTGTCAGGACCGTAGGTTACGTCGCTTCTCCCCTTGTACAATTCGTCTGAATTCGCTATCTTTTAGCTGTCTCCGCATGGGACGGGCGTTGCACCTCAACCCCCGAAACCCCGTCCCCCGCACCACGGAGGACGGGGTTTCTCGTTGTGGCTTGCCAGGGTCGAGCGCACCCTATGAGCATGTCCGCCGGCATCCCCTTGAACCCATCCCTCCCTGCCTCGAAGGCGACCCGTCGTGATGCGGACCGGGCGAGGAAACGCGCCGCCCGTCAGGCCCTTCGCGAGGCAGGCGCGCCTGACCCTCGCCAACTCGATGCGGCTATCGTCGACGCCCTTCGGGACGTTCTCCTGGCCTGCGCCAACGCGGTCGGGAACCGACCGGGGGAGCCCCTGGTGGCTAGCGTCGTGGATGCCAGGGAGGTCCTCCGCCTCGCCCTACGGGGTCTCCGGGGACGCGATAGCGGTGGCGTGCCCCTTCAGACGGAGGCGATACGTGCGGCCTTGGTGGCTCGTCTCGCGCCCCCTCAAGACGGGTCAGGGGCGTAGCCCAAGGGCATCCCTATGCCCAAGGGATGATCCGCACTCCGTCCCTCACCCCTGCACGATTTCATGCAGGGGCATGCCCGTTGGCGGTTTCGATGCCCTGCGTACCCGGAGGCCTCGGAGGGCCTGGGATCGTCCGTTGCACGGCCCCGGGGCAGGATCCCATTCGTGCGCTGGTCCGCACTGCCTCGCCCTCCCTGACCCCTCCTAAGGGGGGGCGACGGGAGGGCATCCCTTCCCGAGAACCCCGCGACAAAGGGCCAGATAGGGGGGGGTGGAGTGGGTCCCTCCTGGAGGGTTCGAAAGCAGGAGTCGCGGGTCCGAAGGCTGGCCCGGCACACACCAGAAATTTTTGGGTACGCACCCCGCGTACCGCCTGGATGATCAGAGGGTTACGGGTGCGCACCGACGTCCGTCTCAGGTACGCAGAGATCCAGTTCGCAGCCGTGCGTACCTTGCGCGGCTACGACCGCAACGCGCGTACGCACTCGGACACCCAAATCTCCCAGATCGGAGCCGCCATCGAGCGCTTCGGGTTCACGCAGCCTCTCCTCGTGGACGAGCACGACGTGGTCATCGCTGGGCACGGGCGCCTCGCCGCGGCCATGCGCATCGGGATGGACGAGGTACCCGTGATCCGCGTCACCGGCCTGTCCGAGGCGAAGCGCGCGGCCCTGGTGCTGGCCGACAACCGGATCGCCCTCAACGCCGGATGGGACGAGACCATGCTCGCGAAGGAGCTCCAGTCCCTCCAGGAGAGCATCGACGCTGGCGAGCTTGAATTCGAGTTGGGTGACCTCGGGTTCGGGGAGCAGGAGCTCAGGGATTACGCGGAGATCCTGGCGCCGCCACCGGAGGCCGAGGAGGCCCGGGACATCCAGGTGACGGACTAGCCCAGCGTGTGCCGGGCGGGTGAGACATGGATGTTGGGTCCCCACCGGTTCACCATCGCCGGGGCCAGTGCCAACGACCTCAGGGCCGCGGACACCCTCATCCTGGCCTGGGAGAGGCAGAACAAGGGAGAGGCCTCCCTCGCCGGCGGAGGCGTGACCTTCAAGGCGAAGGCCACCTCGCTGGGCATCGAGTTCAAGCGCCAGGACACCAAGGCCCAGAAGGCCCGGATGAAGGCTGACTGACCATGGCCGCCGGGGTCTCAGGACGCGCACTGGCCAAGGTCCTCGGGATATCCGAGGGGGCTGTGCGCAAGCTCAAGGACACCCGCCTCGTGGGCGCCAAGCTCCCGGGCGGCCTGTTCGATCCGGACAAGGCTAAAGCCTTGTACTCGGCCAACGTCGACCGGGCCATGCAGCGGGAGCGGCCTGGTGCCCAGACGGCCGTCGCGGCCCATGCGTCCGACGCGGAGCCCTCGGCATCAATGCCGGCCCCCGCCGCAGCGGGTCCAGACGTGACCAAGGCCCGGGCGTTCTGGACGTTCGAGAAGGCGAAGCGCGAACAGATCAAGCGGAAGAAGGACGAGGCGTCGTCCATCGAGAGGGCCCCGACCCTGGCCCTCGTCACGACCCTTGCCCGCGCATTCCGGGACGGGCTGTTCGGGTTCATCGACCGGCACTACGCCGAGATGGCGGCCGAGCTCGGGGTCGACCCTCACGTGCTCTACGAGGTCCTGACCCGGTACCTCCGGAGATACGTCGAGACGTCCATCGACCGCATCAAGGTGGCGCTCAAGTGAGGCTCGCCACCTGCTCCCTAGCGGTGGCGGCCGGCGCCATTCGCCTCCTGGATCCCGATGCCGTCGTCTCCGTCTTCTCCCCGGGGTCGGACCCCCCAGGCCATGGCCTCGCGGCCTCACCTGCGACTGTGCTTCCGTGACGTCGAGGCCCCGTCCCCGGGGGCACGGGATGCGTTCACCGAGCTTCAGGTTGCCGTGTTCCTAGACTTCGTTGCCAGGTCTCACGGCAACCTCCTGATCTACTGTCACGACGGCCTGTCCCGATCTCCCGCGCTGGCCATCGTTGCCCTCGCGGCCCGGGGGCGGGATCCCGTCGAGGCGTGCGCCCTGGTTCGTGCCGCGGTGCCGGAGGCCTCCCCGAACCGCCTGGTGCTGGCATTGGCCGGACGGACCCTCGGTGTCGACCTGGTGGCGGCCGCCTCGGGTTTCACCTTCCGCCGCGGCCCCGTGGGCGCCCTCGGTCGCGAGACCGGCCTGCGCAGGGTTCTGAAGTGAACCTGGCCCTCACACAGCCCCTCGCCAGCGAGGACATCGACCTCTCTAGCCTTCTGGGCTTCGACGGGGCCGAGGCCGTCATCGAGGCCTGGTGCACCGGAGCCGCCCCGGACCCGCGCGAGACGGTGTGGGAATGGGCCGACCGCGACGGCAACGTGATCCTGCCAGCCATCTCGGCGGCCGAGGCCGGAGCCTACGACAGCAGCCGCACGCCGTACCTCAGGGAGATCCTGAGCAACCTGCCCCCATGAGCCCGGTCATGACGACCATCCTCATGAAGGGCTCGCAGATCGGGGCCAGCCAAGCGGGCTTGGTCTTCCTCCTCTACTGCATCGCCGTCGGTGGTGGCCCGACCCTCGTCGTGGCCCCGACCATCGCCATGGCCGAGCTCTACTCGAAGCAGCGCCTCGACCCGATCATCGACGGGTGCGCACCGGCCCGGGCCAAAATCCCCCCGAACCGCGGCAAGAACTCGGGCAACACGCTCCGGCTCAAGACCTTCCCGGACGGCATGGTGCGCCTGACGGGTGCCAACTCGGCGAACGCCCTCAAGTCGATGCCAGCGAAGAACGCCATCTACGAGGAACCCGACGAGTTCGTCCCCGACCTGAAGGGACAGGGCAACGCCGTCGAGATGACCCGGCGACGCCTGACGACCTATGGGCGCCGTGCCAAGGAGTTCGCGAACTGCACCCCGACGCTCTCGTCCCGGACCATCATCGAGCCTCTGTTCAAGGGGGGCGACCAGCGGCTCCACCGCATGCCGTGCCCGCATGGTTGTGGGCATCGGACCGTTTTCTCGAAGGAGCTATTCCGGTTCGAGAAGGGGGGAACACGAGGGCGCGCATTTCGTCTGCGAGAACCCCGAGTGCGGCAAGCCTATCATGGAGGCCCGGCACAAGACGGCTATGATGGGCGCCGGGGTATGGGTGCCCCAGGTGGAGAACGCCCCCGAGGGGATGCCCCGGTCCTACTACCTGCCGGCCTTCTACTCGCCCGTGGGATGGGAATGGGCCGCCATCGCCAAGAAGATCGAGCAGGCCGAGGGTAACTACGAGCTCTCCAAGTCGGTCTGGAACCAGATCTACGGCCTGCCTTGGAGCGACGTCACCGAGACCCCGAACGCCGAGACGATCTGGGCCCGCCGCTCGGGGTACGTCTCGCGTCAGGTCCCGGCCGGGGTCTACTTCCTGTGCGCCGGCATCGACGTCGGCATCGACCACATCGAGATCGGTGTCTGGGGGTTCGGGAAGAAGAACCGCCGCTGGCTCATCGAGCACGTGCGCCTGCGCGGCCGCTACACCGACCCGGAGCTATGGGCCCGGGCGAAGGCTTTCCTCTATCGCCGCTACCTGCACCCGTCCGGGGCCGTGCTGTCCATCCGCAGGGCGGGGGTGGATCGTGGCAAGTGGCCCGACGTCGTCATGCCCTGGGCCATGCGACAGGACCCGGACTGGATCACTGCGTCCCGCGGCTCGGAGAAGATCGACGCCCCCGTCCTGAAGGAGAGCAAGTGGAGGCTCCAGTCGGCGGACGGCACGTGGTCCTCCGAGGAGGGCGTCAAATACTGGACGCTGGGCGTCGGGCATCTGAAATTGGAGCTCATGGGGCAACTCAACCTGCCTCGCCCGGCGCCGGGCGAGGACACCCCCCCGGGATATGTCGAGCTTCCGCAGGACACCGATCTCGCCTTCGTCGAGCAGCTTGTCTCGGAGGAATACGTCGAGATCAAATTCAAGGTCCGGGGCCGGCCGAAGATGGCTTGGCGCCCGATTGGTGACGCCCGTCACGAGGCCCTGGATACCTGCAACATCGCGCGTGCGATGGCGGAGCTCATCGGGTGGTCGACCTGGTCCGATGTCGAATACGGCCGTGAGGACCGCGCCCTCGCGAAGGCCGCCGACGAGATGCGCCTCTTGATGGGGAACCTCGCCCGCGAGCGCCATGCGGCCGGCGATACCCGCCCGGTCGCCGAGGAGGACGTCATGAGCAACATCGTCAGACCCATGATCTACGGTGGCACCGAGGACGCCGAGCCGGCGGGGGCGGATGTGCGCATCCGGGTCATCCAACGCGCTCCGAAGGCGGATGAGCCCCCCCTCAGATTCCGATTTCACCCAATCCCGAGCCCGCGAAGGAAGAGGATCCATTCGCCGGCATCGCATCCTCATGGGGAGGCTGGAGCGAGGAGGAGGGCTCCGGCGGGGGTGCCGGAATTGTCGGTTGCACGCCCGACAGCGACCCATTGCCCATGCCCGCAATGACGCGGACCGCACGGGACCAGGATGGCGACCTCTGACAGATGGCCTTCATCGTGAAAGGAGTGGGTCGGTCGAGGTGGATGGGGAGTGCTTCGGTCACGTGAAGCCGGGCAGCCTTGGCGATCAAGTTCACGCTGTCCACGAGCGCCGCTCGGATGTCGGCAGGGCCGAGCTCGTCCTTCTCGGGTGGGTCGGTTTTGACGGTGATCTGGAACATGCCGGCATCGTCCGACCCCGCCGTGAAACCGACGAGCCATCCCCAAAATCGGGTGCCCGCGGCCCCTTGGATTTTCGATGCATTGTCTAGGAGTAACGGGTAGGTGCGCCCCTTATCGCCTGAGCAATCCTCGGACACGTCCGCGGTCATCGTAGCCCAGGGAAACGGTAACTCTGGCGTGACGATCGCCTTGCCAGGGCGATCTGGAGCTGAATCTATGAGGGCCTGGACGCAGGGGGATCGACGATGAGCCGGCAGACCGACAACCTCCACCACGGCATGCATGGCGGGATGCTGGCTGTCGGCGTCGCTCTCGTGGCGGGCCAGCGTGCGCGTCGTGAAGCGCAGGCATGGGCTCAGGCAGACGCGGATGCCGAGACCGCGGTCCATCGCTTGGGGCAGGCTCTCCTCGCGTCCCGCCGTCGGGAAGCCGAGCTCTCCCGAGATCTCGCCGCGGCTCAGGCGGAAATCCGCGCCCTCCGCCTCGCCCGCCGGCTGTAAGAAATCTGACGTAGGGGGGGTTGTGCCTTTCCCCTGCGGACCGAATCTGGACCATTTGCGGACCACGAAAAAAGGGCCCGCCGGATGACCGGCGGGCCCTTTCGCATTCGGGGAGAGGGGGTGTCAGGCCACCTTTCTACGGCGGCCACGCTCCAGAGCGAGGCTGACCAAATTGGCGATCTCAATGTCCTCAGGATGGTCGGAAAGCGGACGCGTCCACGTCCATTTTGCGGATGTGTCCGCATTTGGCGCGGATGTGTCCGCAACGGGTGCCGGGGTCGTCTCACGACGGGCGTCCCGGGTGAGGGAGGGCAGGCCCTCGATGAGGTCGCCTGAAACGTGAGCCTCCGCCTCGTGCGGGAGGGCGGCAGCCAGCGTCACGAGCTCGGCATGCGACAGGCCCCGAGCCCATGCCAGGATGGGCTCGGGGAGGGTGGACGTGTCCGCCGCTGGCCCCCCGGCGACGAGGTGCCGGGCGTAGGAAACGAGAGGCACGCCAACCTGGTGGCGGGGAGCGGGGCCCCATGCCGGGGACGGGGCAACCGCGGGCGCGGGGGCATCGAGGTACGCCGCGGCCGCATCGGTGGCGGGCAGGACGGGGGTCGTGACACCCGTTGCGGACCGGACCGCACGGAGGACCCAGCGGCCACTCTCGAAGATGAGGGCGAAGACGGTGGCGATGGCGGCTGCGGCGAGGGCGGCGATACGGGCGAGGAAGCTCATGGGCGGTGGTCCTGTGCTGGGGGGTGACGATCTCGATTGTCCGGGTCGCCTCGCAATCGACAAATCAGGCCGGCGCGAAGAGGCTCTCGACGACCGCCCGCGGCAGCTGCTTATGGTGGACGCGGAGAAGCCGGAGAGCGTGACTCGCCTGCGCCACGTCGAGCTCCGGCAAGGCGGCGAGGACGTGCCCATCGAGCGTCGTGCTCTTGCTCCAGCCGATGTCATTTTGGACCATGGCCCGGTCTTGATCGTCCGCGGTGATCAGTCGGACAGCTGCCAGGGCGGCCTCCCGAACCGCGGGCAGGGCGGCCAGATTCTGCTCGGGTGGATGCAGCAGGGCGACCTTGTCCTCGGACCTCAGCACGTTTGCCGCGGCGCGCTTGACCATCGCCAGAAGTCGCATTGCATCCGCGACGTCGAGGTCCGGACGCTGGAGGAGCCCCTGCGCCTCGTCGACGTCAATCCGGCGTGCCCAGGACCATCCGCGCTCCTTGAGTGACCGCGTCGCCTCGTCCCGTGCCCGTGCAACGAGATCGGCGATCCGTTGCGCCTCCGCGGCCGCCGCTGCGGCCCGGGTCGCCTCCCTGGCGGCGACCCGGGCCGGGATGCCGTCGATTGCGATTTGGACGGCGTCCATGTCGTGATCGGGCGCCTGCCAGAACGAAACGTCTCGCCCCTCACACGTGATGCCGAGTGCTGAGAAATCAGTCACGCCCGCGGCCATCGCTTCTTGGCATTCAGGCGTCCGGACGGCTCGGCTGCGGTACCGCAGGCCAACACGCGTGTAGTGCAGCTGCCCGGACTGCCACTCCAGTCCCCACCAAGCGGGCGGCTGCACGTAAGGGGGGGGCGGCGTCGTATGGGCCATGAGCGATCCTCGAATCTGCGGATCTGAGTAATGTAGCAATCCTATTTCGTATCACAACCGAAACCCATCAGGGTCTTTCGACAACACCGGACCACGATTTCGACAACGATTTGAACAACAGCCTGTTGTTGAAACTGTTGTTCAAATGGCAAGAAGCCTGAAACTATCGCTCTGGTTGTATAACATCAAAGGCATAATTTGGGAGACCCTGGAAATTCTCGTATGGGTTGCGATATAATATTCTCGGCGGATTCGCGGAGGATGGGATGGATGGTCGAGTTGACGGAGGGGGACGTCCGAACGTTGCTTCGCGGGGCATGCCGCCGGGCCGGCTCGCAGGACGCTTGGGCACGTCGGACGGGGCTCTCGCCGCAGCACGTGTCAGACGTGCTACTGGGGCGGAGGGAGCCGGCTGGGCAGGTACTGAGAGCTCTAGGGCTCTCGCGACGGGTGAGGTACGTCGAGACGGCCTCAGAGGGCCCAAGCGATTTTGCCGGATCCCAAGATCGAGGTGCGAGGAGTACCTCGATCTCGGGATGACCTACCGCCAGATCGCCGCGCGCGAGGGGTGGGATGAGAAGACCATCGCCACCCACTGCCGCGGCCTCGGGCTCACATCTCAGCCGCGCCAGCCGGTTGTCACGCTGCCAGACGTCGAGAGCGCGCGTGAGGGCCGGGAGACTGTCCGAGAGGTCGCGGACCGGCTCGGCGTGACGATCCAAGCAGTGCATCAGTGCGCGTACCGTCACGGCACGAGGATCCCCCGTCGCCCCTCCCGGATCACATATGAAGTGATGCGAGAGATCGTCCTCTCTCGTGCCCCGATTTCGCATGCTGCCGAGGGTCTGGGTGTCACGCGCGAAACGCTCTACCGCCGCGCCGGGCAACTTGGTCTGCCCGGCGACCGCCGCGGCCGGACGCTGCTCCGCCGCCGGGAGGGGGGGGTCTGATGTGCGATCTCATCGAGAACCTGCAGGGACTCGGGTTCGCCCAAGTCCGGGCCCGCCTGACGCAGGCACGGGCCGCCGCGCGGGCCCTGATCGACGACCCAGAGATCCCGGAGATCCGGCGCGAGCATCTCGCGGTTGCGCTGGATGACGCAGATGCCCGCCTGCTCGACATGGCCCGCAACATCCTGTTCCACCTCGCCGGCGAGATCGAGGCCGCGGGCGAGCCCGTCGAGGAACGCGTTGACCTGGACGCAAACAGGTCACCCGAGGAGCGTGCGGTGGTCGTGGGGATCCTCGACGATCTCCTTGCCGAGGATGGCCCGTCCCCCGATCCGGTCGCGTCCGGGATGCCTCGGCCTCTGCCGCCGCCGCCGCTTCCGCCGGGAGCCCGGGGCGCACCCACCAGAATCTAGACGCCGCATTTCGAGGCCTGGGCGCCCGGCTAGGGGCGCATTTCCCGCAGCCCTTTCACCGACAGGACCACGCATCATGCGTATCAAGACCTTCGACCACCGGCCCGTGCAGGCCATCATTCGCGGCTCGCTCGACCGCTGCTTCGACAACCGCTCGAACGAGTACCGGGCCGCCGTCATCATGGAAGGCTTGTTTGAAGCCGGCTTCGAGATCGTCCCGAAAGCCAGGCCTGCGGCCGCTGCGTTCAATTCTCTTGGGGCGATGCCCGTGAAGGTGGTCGTATTCGAGGAGCCCGACGACGTTTCTGAGGCCCCAACCCTTGCCCCCAGGGATGTCCACACCCTGCCGGGCGGCCGCAAGGCCTCTGTCATGACGCTCAACGAGAAGCGCATCCTCCAGGCTATTGCCCAGGAGAGCTGGGCAAGGCTCTCGACCCGCGAGTTCGAGACGTACAAGCAGTGCCTCAGTGATTGGTCGGAGGGCGAAGCATCGGGTCCCCGCAGCGGCTACCACGAGGCGCTCGCTCTCATCCGTGCCGGTGAGACGTCCGCGGTCGCCATCGCTGCGGCCCTGGGGGGTGACGGGCGGACGGGTGAGGAGGGGGACGTTTGGGCACTCTACGATGCCCGTCACCGCACCCGGGCACGCTACGATTACAAGGCCGACCCCGACCTGCAGCGGCCCATCAACGCCGCCCAGGGTTAGTCATCTATGACCCTGGGCGCTCGCATTTGAGCGCCCAGGGAGCCGCCTTGGTTCAGAGCTTGATCGTAAAACTGGCATGCTCTGAAGCGGAACGCAAACGCACATGCCCAAGACTAATATGTATCCGTATGTTTACGACCCGAGTTACACAAAATACATTTCCAGATATTGGACGCCACCAAGGGTTCAGAAGAAAGCGGAGTGGCAAAACGCTTGCCGAAACGCGTTCTCGGGCCTCGATATCGCGGACCGCGAGTTCGTCCGTGCATCTGCTTTTATATTATCTGATAAAGACGATTCTTGGACCAAGGGTCGCCTGAGACATCGATTCAATCGTCTGCGAGTACGTATAACTACATTGAGAAGTGAATTTGTACGTTTGTATCCTATGACATTCTACCATGGTATACAGAACTGTCCATGGCGGGAGCGGCATTCACTGACACGCCCGCTGGAAGGGCCGGAGCGGCGCCTGAATTTAATTTGCAGGCTCGCACTCCCCGGTTTGTCGAGATGGCTCGGCCGGCCTCTGCGGTACGTCATTGAAAGCGGCAGGCATCACATGCCCGGCGACGCGTGTGTGTGGCCCGACATCATTTGCATCGTCCCCGGCCCGGGGTTCCTTACCGTCATTGTCCGCCGGGGCCTGCATCACCCCCCGCCGTCGAGCACGATCTATCCGATGTCGGCCGTCGGTCCCCAGGAGGGCAGTGACGGCGTATGGCTCGCAAGGGGTTCCTGGATCTCGAAACGACATCGCGACCGGCCGCCGACGGAGGGCTGGTTTGCCTGGTCATACGTGCCCGGTCCGAGCGGTGAAATCGAATTTCTCGTGCAGGGCGGCAGTGCGAAAGTGGCGCTCCGTCGATTTTGGGCGATCTACGATGCGACTGTGGTCGTGCCCACCTGGCATGGCAAGACGCCAGCGGACAGGCACCTGGCCTGGCTCCCTCCCGAGCCAGCCCCCCTCGACCTGACCGCCGAGGACGAGGAGGCCCTGGAGGGGCTAGAGGGCATCTGTGTGTAGCTGTCACCGTGTGAGGACGCGTTCCTCCGGCTGCGTGTCACTCGCGGCCATGCGTTCGAGGATCTGGCTGAGGGTCACCGGGCGGTACGACCACACGTCGACCCCGACATCCTGTGACTGGGTCGTGCCGGGCAAGAGCCCATGCGTGTGCCCGAAGAGGTGGAGCGACCCCCGATAGGCACGCGGCCACGAACGCATGGGGTAGTGGCAGAGCACGACGTGGCGGTCCTCGACGGAGATCTCCCTGATCCCGTCGTGCTGCTCCGCCCAACCGAGCTTGCGATTCTTGCGGTCATGATTCCCGGCGATGAGGATCTTGCGGCCGTTCAATCTCCGGAAAATCTTGCCGGCATACTCGGGCGTCGAGAGCGCGAAATCGCCGAGATGGTAGACCGTGTCCCCGGGCTGGACGGTCGAGTTCCAGGCCTCGATGAGCATCGCATCGTGCTCCTCTATACTGGCGAACCCAGGGCGCAGACCATGAAGAATTGAGGCATGCCCGAAATGGGTGTCCGCAGTGATGAAGTTGGCCATGACGGCCTCCATAAAATGGAGGCCGGCGCGCGCGCTCAGGTCCTCCTCAGGTGACGGGAAGGGGGGCGAATGCCCGGGTTTTTCGCGACATGGGGGAGGCCTCGGGGGCGGGGTGAATCTGGACGATCGCAGCTCGCCGAGAGGTGGGCAAGCGCGACGTTTGCGCAGGGTAAAGAAATCCCTGGCCTCAATTTGGGATCGACTCCCGGCCTCGTTTGTTCTTCATTCGTTCTCATGAGCGAATCGATGGAGACAGTCGTGGACGAGATGGAACGCGCCTATCTGGATGCCTGCGACGGTGACGCGCGGGATGCCCTGCGCCGGGCCCTGGGCGATGCCCTCCAGGAGCTCGCGGCCGTGGACCGACAGGTCAGCCGGGGTTTCGTGCGGGCGGGCAAGCCAGCGGATCTCGCCCGCAAGCTGGGACCTGAACGACGCGCCCGGCAGGGTCAGGGGGCGGTTGGCTGAGCCCTCCCGGGGCCTCGCTTCGTGCGTTCCCTCGTGACCGGTGCCGGCAGCGCGGCCAGCGCGGCCCGCTCGTTCTCGTAGGCCTCCAGCACCGCATCGACCCACAGGGCCATGCCCTCCGACTTGAGGGGTATCCGTTGGCTCCGGTCGTAGTGAAGGCGCGTGACGGCGGAGCGGCGGTCGCGCTCGTCCTCGGTCACTCCGGCCTCGTGGTCCAGGATCGCGGACGCGGCCCCGCCCAGGCGATGGTCCGAGAGGAACGTCGTGATCGCCCGGCGGACGTCATGCAGCGTCCAAGGCCGGATGCCGTGGATCCCGAAATAATCGACCAGCGGCCGCGCGGTGACCGTCGACCCCGTCACCTTCTTCCCCCGCAGCCGGTAGAGGAGCGCGTTCAGGGCACCCTGGCCGACATGGCCGTCCCCCCGGATCGACGGGAAAAGCCAGCGATTCGTCTCACGGTCGGGATCCTCGGCAAGCACCCGGTCGATCACGTACCAGGCGCCCGGGGGGAGGGGGAGCACAAACGGGCGATCTTCCTTCATGACCCCGGCGCTCCATGTCACGGCGCGCCAACCCGGTCCCGGCACGCCGGCGTCCTCGGGGATGGGGGCAACGTCCAACCGTGCGGTCTCCGCGACGGCGCCCGTGCGCTGGCCCGTGAGGACAGTGAACCACAGCATCGCTAGAGTGCCCGGCGCGGTCGCGTGTTCCGTCTGACCGAGTGTCCGGTATCTCTCCGCGACGGCCAGGGTCCGGGCGAGCTCGTCGATCTCGGGCGCGTGCCTGCGCTTGCCCGGCTTGTATCGGATCGTCCACTGGTCTCGCCAGAGCGGCCACTTCTCAGTCGCCTTCGCCATGCCGGACACGCCGCTATGGTTCGACCAGGCCCAGTCGAGCATCTCCCGTCCCTGGCGTACGGCCCGGGCGGCCGCGCTGCGCGAGTTCGCGGCGATGATCTCGTTCCGGATACCCTGCAGGTCGGTGGCCGTGACCTCACGGACGGGGCGGCGGGCGATCCGGTCGAATGCCTTGTGGCGCAGGTACGAAGCGTATGCGGGGAAGTACCCAGGGTCGAGGTCCGGCCGCTTCTCCTCAAGGAACAGATCGACGAGGTCCCGCCATTCCCACGGGCCGTGCCGCCGCCGGTCCTCGTCGCTCTGCCGTTCTACCTCCACCGGCCAAGCCGCGTCCGCCGAGGTCTCGTGGTCGCCGCCGGTCGTGACCATGGCATGCGCGTAGACGGCGACGTCCTGCCGGGGGTCCCGCCCATCCTTCACGTCCAGCCGGGCCCGGGCGGCCGCCTCACGCGCCGCGGCGACCGAGACGGAAGCCATGTCCCCGAGGCGGAGGGTCGACATGCGGAGCTTGAGGATCCAGTTGCCGGCCGCCGGCGTCACGCGGAGCACGAGCCCCGGGAAGGCGTCGTCGCAGAAGTCGATCCCGCGGCCGGGGACGGTCCCGCTATCGATCATCCGGCGCGCCTTCTTCAGGTGCTCCGCCGTCAGCCGCGCCCGCTCCCGTGCGTATGTCCCCCGCGATGCCGCCATGTCCGTCTCCGTGGATACCGCATGGATACCGCACGTCCGAAACGCGGCCGCAAGAGTCCCCGGGAACGGTCCACCGGGAAAAGCCATGCAGGATTAACGGTTTGCGCGGGAAGCGCCGGGGAGGTGGCGAGGCGGAAAGCCCGGGGGATCGTCCTTCCAAGCTGAATACCCGGGTTCGATTCCCGGTACCCGCTCCAATGCCCTGTCCTTAAAAACTCAATACCCCTTCCGACGGAGCGGAGGCATCGTATCCGCTCTCGAACAGGCGTTTGGTTTTAGTTCATCCGCGCTCCTGGCGCTGAGGGAGTGATTGAGGGCTGATAGGTGGAGTTGCACCGGCTCATAGCCGTTGATCACGCCGCATGGAGCACCCGCTGCTGCAGGAGGTCGAAGCCGGCACGTCCGTACATCCGCCGCTTGATCAGCTTGAGGTGGTTGACCTGACCTTCGACGGCCCGTTGCTCCAGGGCTGTGTGATCACCGCCCGTACGGCATCCGAATCCTGGCGCAGGCCGGTAGCGAAGCCGTGCAATCCCGTTTCGGCTGCCGCGTCCAGCCAGGGTTCCAGCCCTGCCGGATCATCCTGCCGCAGCAGATCGGTGAAGGCTCGCACGTGGGTGGCCGTGATCCGAACCTCCGGAGCCGCCTCACACAGTGCGTCGATGAAGGCACGCTCCTCATGGCTCAGCTTGGTCGGATCGCCTGCCAACAGGCGCGTGGTCCGGCGCATCGAGGGCGTGCGACGCAATCGGGAGCGATCCGGTGTGGTCTCTCGCTTTTGAGCGATCCAGCGTCGAACGATATCGACACCGCCACCGAAGCCCCGCGCCCGCAGCTCCCGATGCAAGGCGGCGCCGCTGCGGAGCCCCTCCTATCAGCGGGCTTCGGCAAAGCCGCGATGCCGGTCAAGCTGGCTCGATCCCGGCGCTCGGCGATACGGGACGAACGTGCCGGCGCGCAGATAGCTGCGCACAGTGTTGCAGGTCAGCCCGGTCCGGTGCGCGATCTGCAGGATCGGCGGACCCTCCGCATGAAGACGCAGGACATCGTCGAAGCGCCTGCGGCGGTTCTCGCTCCGTTGCATGAGAGGCGGCGTGGGATGGGCAGGGCTGGCATGATGCCGGAGCGAGACCGAAGCTCGGCAGCCTTCTGGATCTGCGTCTGGTGACGCACGACGACGGAACGGAAGGCTTCGGAGGCGTTGAATGGACCCGAGAAGAGGCATAGCCGCATGTGGGACAGACCGCCTGCGCAGCGGTGGGCCTGGCAAGAAGCAACAGCCCTGACGGATCGAGGGTCAGTTCATCGACGTGCAGCTCATCGGGCACTATCGGCAGCGACGAGTTCGAGATCGGCATCCGACGCCTCCTCGGTCAGGCTGAGGACCAACGTTCGAAAGCACGGTTCGACTCCATCAGTACCAGAAGTGCGGATGAACCTTGATTTTTCCCAGCCACAAAGAGCGTGACGTTCAGGACTGACCTTGCCTCCTGATTGCCCCCGCTCATAACCAGAGTTCATTCTGGTTCTGGTCCTGCCGGGATCGGGTTGCAAACGCGTATGGAGTGAGCCCGCCGAGGCTCGTGTGAGAGCGACATGTGTTGTAGTCCACCTGCTACGCCTCGATGATGGTCCGGGCCGCCGGCAGGCTCCGGAACAGGTGCTCGTTCTGGCACTCGTCGCGCAGGCGCCCGTTCAAGCTTTCGACGAAGCCGTTCTGCTGCGGCTTGCCAGGCGCGATGTAGTGCCACTCGACAGCACGCTCCTTCCGCCAGCGCAGAATCGCGTGCGAGGCCAGCTCGGTGCCGCTGTGCGAGAGGATCATTAGCGGCTTACCCCGGCTTTCGATGATCCGGTCGAGTTCGCGCGCGACCCGCCGTCCAGACAGCGATGTGTCGACGACCAGCGCCAGACACTCGCGCGTGCGGTCGTCGACCACGACGAGGATGCGCAAGCGCCGCCCGTCGTCGAGCGTGTCAGAGCCGAAGTCGAGGCTCCAGCCTGTTCGGCTCCTGGGGCACGGCGGCCGGGGCCCGCGTTCCCAGTGCGCGCTTGCGCACCGACTGCCGCTACTCCCGATAAAGACGGAAGAGCTTCTTGTGGTTCAGCGTGAGGCCTTCCCGCCGCAGCAGGATGAGTAAGCGCCGATAGCCGAACCGGCGGCGTCGCCAGCCAGGCTGCACCGGTCGCCGCCTTTCAAAGCAGCGTACCCGGGCGCAGCAATGCCTGGGCGTTGCTGCTCATTCCTCCGCTCGTCCTATGGATCGAGACCAAACATCTAGTAGATTGCACTGACTCAGACGGATGGTTCAGGGGCTCGGTTGAGGGCATCGAAGATGGCGGCGGCGGGCTTTGTCCAGACGAAGGGACGGGCGCTGCGGTTGTGCTCGGCGATGTAGCGTTTGATGGCAGCCTGCAGGTCGACGATGCCGGTGAAGGTGCCCCTTTGCAGGCGGCGGCGCGTCAGCGCGGAGAAGAAGCCCTCCACCGCATTGAGCCAAGAGGCTGAGGTCGGTGTGAAGTGGAAGGTCCATCGGGGGTGGCGGTTGAGCCAAGCGCGAACCTTCGGGTGCTTGTGGCTGCCGTAGTTGTCGAGCACCACGTGGATCACCTTGCCCGCGGGGACTGCGGCCTCGACGGCATTCAGGAAGCGGATGAATTCACCGTGGCGATGGCGCTGCATGCAGCGGCCGAGGACGTTGCCTTCCAGGACGTCGAGGGCGGCAAACAAGGTCGTCGTACCGTGGCGGGTGTAGTCATGCGTCTGAGCGGCAGGATGTCCGGGACCGATGGGCCGATCGGGACGGGTTCGCTCCAGGGCCTGGATCTGGGACTTTTCATCGATGGACAGCACGACGGCGTGGGCGGGCGGATCCATGTAGAGACCGACCACATCCTCGACCTTTTCGGCGAAGCCCGGGTCGTGCGAGCGCTTGAAGGTACGCACCCGATGCGGCTGCAGGCGGTGCTCTTGCCAGATCCGCTGCACGGAGCGGAGTGAGATGCCGGTCCGCGCAGCGACGGCGCGGCCGGTCCAGTGAGTGACTTCGTCCGGCGGTTCCGAACAGGTCAGCGCCAGCACCTTCGCCACTGTGCGCGTGGAATGCGGTGGGGTGCCGGGTGGGCGGGTCTTGTCGCGCAGCAGGCCCTCGACGCCCTCCTCGGCAAAGCGCTGCTGCCAGCGCCAGACAGCGGGTCGGCTGACGCCAGCCTGCCGCGCCACGTCCTGCACGCTCAACCGTTCGGACGACAGCAGGACGATGCGCGCCCGCAGGATGTGCTTGAGAGGGCGGGATCGATCTCCGGCGATCGTGGCAAGCGCCGACTGGGTGGCGTTGTCGAGGAGCACGCAGACGGTCTGAGCCATCGCCCAGACTCGCATGCATCACGCCCTGCGTGAATCCTCTGACCGCGTCAGTGCACTAGTGAGCGTCTCATTGCCTCTCTCCATCCTGCTGATGCTGCGCCGTGCCTGTCCACTGAATCCGAATCTGACAGCGGCATTGGGCGGCCTCGCCGCCGCCGCGGCTGCCCTCTTGGTGCCGTTTCATCCTCACGATGCCACTGCGACGGATTTAGCCGTGCATCTGGTGGCCTTCCTCATCGTCGTCGGCCTGAACACGAGTTTTAGCGGCCGCCTTCTCAACGGAACGGCCGGGTCCGGAAGCGAGGGCGGTCCCGTCAGCCCGAAGGCAGAGGCTGGTCGATGATTCGGCGGAGGCGACTGCGTTCGAGAGAAAGGCAGCAGATTGGACGATTAGAGCCGTCTTAATCATACTTCCTTACCGTCTGAAGGATCGGACCTTCCGTCCGTCGGCGACACGCATGACCGTGATATCTCCCTCTGCGCAAATCGGCACGCCGACCTACAGCCTCGTCGTTCCCTTGTTCAACGAGGAGGCTGTCCTGCCGCTGCTGCTGCATCGCCTCGACCAGCTTCTCAACAAACTCGATGGGCCAGCGGAGGTGATCCTCGTCGACGATGGCAGCACCGACACGACCGGGATCGTAGCCGCCGGTCGTGCCAAGGACGATCCGCGTTATCGTTACCTCGCTCTGTCGCGTAATTTCGGCCATCAGATCGCCATTACTGCAGGCATGGAACGTGCCTCCGGCGCCGCCGTAGTGGTGATGGATGCCGATCTGCAGGACCCGCCGGAGGTCGTCCTCGATCTCGCCGCCAAATGGCGCGAAGGCTACGAGATCGTCTACGCCAAGCGCCTGAGCCGGGAGGGTGAAAGCCGCTTCAAGCGCTGGACTGCCGGGTTATTCTATCGCCTCATCCGCGCGCTGACGGCCATAGACATCCCGGCCGATGTCGGCGATTTCCGCCTCGTCGATCGCAAGGCGCTCGATGCCTTTCTCGCCATGCCCGAGCGAAACCGTTTCGTGCGCGGAATGTTCAGCTGGATGGGCTTCCGCCAGATCGCAGTGCCGTTCCACCGCCTATCGCGTACGGCTGGTCAAACCAAGTACGGCTGGTCGAAGATGCTGCGACTCGCTTTCGACGGCATTGTCGGCTTCTCGGACGTGCCACTTCGCTTCGCCCTCTGGGCGGGGACCGGCGTCTCCCTCGGCGCACTTGCTTACGGTCTCTATATCGCCCTGCGAGCGCTTCACGACCCGACCCTCGTCACAGGCTGGGCCTCGATCATCGTCCTCGTCTCGTTCCTCGCCGGCATGAACTTGCTGATGACCGGCATCGTCGGACTCTATGTCGGCCGGATCCACACCGAGGTGAAGCAGCGTCCGCTCTACGTCGTCGGCCGGGCCGTCGGCTTTCCTGAGGGCGAGAAAGCGGCAAAGTCGAGGATTGCAGCATGACGAACGCGTTCGACGCGTACCGCACAAGTTACGAATCAGTCGTCGAGGAATCGATCGCCTTTTCCGGTCTAGAGCACGGCTTCTTCGTGACCGCGAAGGCCGATCTGCTCGCAGACGTGTTCGGCCGGCACTTCGGTGCCTCCCGCCCGACGCTTCTTGATGTGGGCTGCGGCGTCGGCCTCCTACATCGTCGCCTTACTGGCATCGCCTCACGGGTGAGCGGCACCGATCCCTCGCCCGAATCCCTGGCCCGTGCGGGGAGCGAGAACCCCGACAACCTCTACCGCCTTCAGGAAGGCAGCACATTGCCTTTCGAAAATGGGGCATTCGACGCGACGCTCGCCGTCTGCGTCTTCCATCACGTCCCCGTCATCGAGCGTTCCGGCTTGTTGGCCAACATGCGGCGCGTGACCCGCCGTGGCGGTCTCGTGGCAATAATTGAGCACAATCCCTGGAACCCTCTGACGCGGCTCGCGGTGTCACGCTGCCCCTTCGATCACGACGCCGTGCTGCTCGGTGCCCACGAGACCCGCACGCTGCTAGCGGAACAAGGGCTACGGAACATTCGGAGCCGATACTTCCTGGCCTTCCCGTTCCGGCGGCCCTGGGTCCAGAGTGTCGAGAAGGCGATCGGCTGGGTGCCGCTCGGAGCGCAGTTCGTGGTCTCCGGGACCGTGTAACGACGTAGTCTGCGGGCGTAGGAGGGCGGTAGCGAATCTTCATCGACCAAGACGTCAAGGTCCAGATGGATATCGATCGTGTCGACAAGCGGACCGGAGACACCCTGCTGAGCTACAAGGGCCCGTTCCAATCGATCCCACTCTTCGGCGGCCTCTCGACGGTGATCGCGGTCGCCGTCGAACCACCGACCCCACCCTCCGCATGACCGACAGGTACGTTGAGGGCTATGCCGCTTGGCTCTTGCGGAACTGCCGATAACGACAGGCCGGTCTGCATCGCATCCGGCCTCGATTTGACCTCCGCAGGGATCATCCCTTGATCATCTGACGCCAAGCCTCTATCCGGGCGGCGTCTTTCGCCCGGCTCGACATCTCGATCGCCGCCCAGGGCGACCGCTCATGTGACTTTGTCTTAGGAATGTGACGATGGCCAAAGAGAAATTCGCGCGCACGAAGCCGCATTGCAACATCGGCACGATCGGTCACGTCGACCACGGCAAGACGTCGTTGACGGCGGCGATCACGAAGGTTCTGGCCGAGACGGGCGGAGCGACGTTCACGGCCTACGACCAGATTGACAAGGCGCCTGAGGAGAAGGCCCGCGGCATCACGATCTCGACGGCGCATGTCGAGTACGAGACCGCCAATCGCCACTACGCCCACGTCGATTGCCCGGGTCACGCCGATTACGTGAAGAACATGATCACCGGTGCGGCGCAGATGGACGGCGCGATCCTGGTGGTCTCGGCCGCCGACGGCCCGATGCCCCAGACCCGCGAGCACATCCTGCTCGCCCGTCAGGTCGGCGTGCCGGCGCTGGTGGTGTTCCTCAACAAGGTCGATCTCGTCGACGACGAGGAGCTCCTCGAGCTCGTCGAGATGGAGGTGCGCGAACTGCTCTCCAAGTACGACTTCCCCGGCGACGACATCCCGATCACCAAGGGTTCGGCCAAGGTGGCGCTGGACAACGGCGACAAGGCCGTCGGCCACGACGCGGTCATCGCCCTGATGGCCTCGGTGGATGCCTACATCCCGCAGCCCGAGCGTCCGATCGACAAGCCGTTCCTGATGCCGATCGAGGACGTGTTCTCGATCTCGGGCCGCGGCACCGTGGTGACGGGTCGCGTCGAGCGCGGCATCGTCAAGGTCGGCGAGACCGTGGAGATCGTCGGCATCCGCGACACCCAGACCACCACGGTCACGGGCGTCGAGATGTTCCGCAAGCTGCTCGACCAGGGCCAGGCCGGCGACAATGTCGGCGTGCTCCTGCGCGGCACCAAGCGCGAGGACGTCGAGCGCGGCCAGGTCGTGTGCAAGCCCGGCTCGGTCAAGCCCCACACCAAGTTCAAGGCCGAGGCCTACATCCTCACCAAGGAGGAGGGCGGCCGCCACACCCCGTTCTTCACCAACTACCGCCCGCAGTTCTACTTCCGCACAACGGACGTGACCGGTGTCTGCGTCCTTCCCGAGGGCACCGAGATGGTGATGCCCGGTGACAGCGTCACCATGGACGTCACCCTCATCGTCCCCGTCGCCATGGAAGAAAAGCTGCGCTTCGCCATCCGCGAAGGCGGACGCACCGTCGGCGCCGGCGTCGTCGCCGCCATCAACGATTAAGTTCAGAACGCTCAGTCTCCACCGTTGGTTGTCCACATTGATGCCGGAGGCTCGTCTTGACGAGCCTCCGGCATCATCGTTTCTAAACCATGGGTTGTATGCCGCGAGGCTGTTTCATGGATTCGATACCGCCAGCACGTTTCGTCAGCGCACTTTCTCGACGCCGCGTCATCGGGGGATCCCTGCTACTACTGACGGCATCATTGCCAGCGAACAGCTTTCCCGCCAAAAATTTTCCGTCTCAAAAGCGCGCGTCGCTTCTGACATTTCGAGAAGAAGTCCTCTCTATTCTGCGCGTTGATTATCCCGCCGTGACGGTCACGGTGGACGATGATGATCTGGAGCAGATCATCATCGGCCGCTTCACGCTGTTCCTCGGCAACATTCGCCAAAAAGTCACCGACTTGATCGGCGCAGAGCGTAGGGCCGTCATCGTCAACTACCTCCATCCGCTCGCTACCGCGAAGCCTCTTCCTGCGACGCCGGCGCCGGCAGAGACCTTCCCCAAGGCTTCGGTCCGCCTGCGCATCCAGCTTGTTCCCATCGAGTACCGCGAGCAGGTGCCGACCCTGACCTGCCGCCGCTTCTCCGAGCGTCTCCTCGTTGCCTACGCCCTCGATGAGGAGAAGCGTTACCAGCTCGTGACCCATTCAATCTTCGAGGGATGGGGCGTCGATCAGGCAACCGTCGAGCGGGTCGCCAGACGCAACCTCGAACTCGCCTCGGGCGACATCCAGGTCCACGTCTCGGCGACCGGAAAATCCGGCTATTTCGCGACTCTCGCCAACGAGAGCGGCTATGCCGCGGCCTGTTTGCTCCTGCCCATGGTGATGGACCAGATCCAGGAGGGCCTCGGAACGCAGAGTATCGTCGCCGCAGTCCCCACACGGGATGTTCTTATCGCGTGGTCATCGAACAGTGAGGGTAAAGACCGACTCGCTTCCATCGTGACGATGTACATGCGCAAGGGTCCATACGGCCGAAGCGATGAGCTCTTCTCCTACTCGAAGGACGGTATCCGCCCTCTGAACAGCCACGAGCTCACTGAGCACGGCCGATAGGAAACATCGAATTTCGCTGTCTCGATCTCAGAATCCCTTGCGCCCGGCTCGGCTATGAGGCATGGAACGTGCCGCGTAGGAGTGTAGCTCAACTGGTCAGAGCGCCGGTCTCCAAAACCGGAGGTTGCGGGTTCGAGTCCCTCCACTCCTGCCATTTGCTTCATGCGCAACGACGGATTGATCCTCTCGCGGGAACATCGGTCTGAAGCTTGTCTCTCGCTTTCAGCCGGCTGGCGTACGATGGTCGACAAGACCGGGGAGTTGCGCTAGAGCGTTCGCAATCCGAGATCAGCGAATGTGTTCGGTGCGGGGTTCGACCAGAACCTCCGCATCGGTCCGCTTTCCGGTCTGCACCAATTTTCCTGTTGTTGGCATCAATGGCATCGAACGAAGCAACGAAGAAGGTGGATCCGACGCGTACTCCGCAGCGCGGTTCCGCCACGCCGACGCCGACGCGGGTGACCCCGCCCGCTCGGCCGGCACCCAAGCGCGTCGGCCCATTCGAATTCCTTGCCCAGGTCCGCGATGAGGGCCGCAAGGTCACGTGGCCGACCCGCAAAGAGACCACTGTGACGACCATCATGGTGTTCATTATGGTCGTGGCGGCGAGCATTTTCTTCACTCTCGTCGACCAAGCTCTGCGTTACGTCGTGACCTTGATCCTCGGGGTCGGCGCCTAGAATAATTGAGTCTTCCTGGGCGCGTCGTCGCGACCGGGCAGGCCGACGTCAGGATTTGGTGAGAATCGTGTCGAAACGCTGGTACATCGTCCACGCCTACTCGAACTTCGAGAACAAGGTCGCCCAGTCCATCAAGGATCAGGCGGCGCAGCGCGGGCTGATGGAACTGTTCGACGAAGTAATGGTCCCCACGGAGAAGGTCGTCGAGGTTCGCCGAGGCCGCAAGGTTGATGCAGAACGCAAGTTCTTTCCAGGCTACGTCCTGGTAAAGTGCGATCTCACTGATGAGGTCTACCACCTCATCAAGAACACCCCGAAGGTCACTGGATTCCTTGGCGCTGACAAGTCGAAGCCGGTTCCAATCCCTGACTCGGAAGCCGAGCGAATCAAGGGTCAGGTCGCGGAGGGCGTAGACCGTCCCAAGCCTTCGATCTCTTTCGAGATCGGAGAGACCGTCCGCGTCGCCGATGGCCCCTTCGCTTCCTTCAACGGCACCGTCGAGGAAATCGACGAGAGCCGTTCGCGCCTCAAGGTCGCCGTCTCAATCTTCGGCCGCGCTACTCCAGTGGAACTCGAATACGCTCAGGTCGAAAAAGCCTGATCGTCAGGCGAATGGTGAATGGAGGATGTAGGCAGCCCCTACTCGCTACTCGCCATTCGTCATAATCCGCGGGAGGTCCGCCCGGTTTGCCGCCGGGATCCACGGGCCGCACCGCGACCTGCAACCGCTCGATCCGACCGTGCTCGAGGCAGCCGGGCGGCGGGCTACATTTGGGAGCAGTCCCTATGGCAAAGAAGATCACGGGCTACGTGAAGCTTCAGGTTCCGGCCGGCGCCGCGAACCCGTCGCCGCCCATCGGCCCCGCGCTCGGTCAGCGTGGTCTCAACATCATGGAATTCTGCAAGGCCTTCAATGCGAAGACCTCACAGATCGAGAAGGGCACCCCGATCCCGGTCGTCATCACGGCGTACCAGGACCGCTCCTTCACCTTCGAGATGAAGCAGCCGCCGGTCACCTTCTTCCTGAAGAAGGCCGCCGGCCTGAAAATCGGCAAGAAGCCGGCTTCCGGCTCCAAGACTCCGGGCAAGGGCCCGACGGTGGGCAAGGTCACCGAGGCTCAGCTTCGCGAAATCGCCGAGAAGAAGATGCCCGACCTGAACTGCGACTCGGTTGACGCCGCCGTCGCCATGATCCGTGGCTCCGCGCGAGCCATGGGCCTCGACGTCGTCGCTTAAGGGGGAGGGCACAATGGCACATGAAGGCAAGCGCATCCGCGCCGCCCGCGAGGGCATCGACGCTCTCAAGCTCTATCCGATCGCCGAGGCGATCGCCCTGGTGAAGCAGAAGGCCAGCGCCAAGTTCGACGAGACCGTGGAAATCTCGATGAACCTCGGCGTCGACCCGCGCCATGCCGATCAAATGGTCCGCGGCGTCTGTAACCTGCCGAACGGCTCCGGCCGCACCGTGCGGGTGGCAGTGTTCGCCCGCGGCGCCAAAGCCGACGAGGCCAAGGCCGCGGGTGCCGACATCGTCGGAGCCGAGGACCTGCTCGAGATCGTCCAGAGCGGCAAGATCGAGTTCGATCGCTGCATCGCGACCCCGGACCTGATGCCGCTGGTCGGCCGTCTCGGCAAGGTGCTCGGCCCGCGCGGACTGATGCCGAACCCGAAAGTTGGCACCGTCACCATGGACGTGAAGTCCGCGGTCGCCGGCGCCAAGGGAGGCTCGGTGGAGTTCCGGGTCGAAAAGGCCGGCATCGTCCATGCCGGCATCGGCAAAGTCTCCTTCGACGAGACCAAACTCGTCGAGAACATCAAGGCTTTCGCCGATGCGGTGGCCAAGGCCAAGCCCACTGGCGCAAAGGGCACATACATCCAACGTATCGCCGTGACATCGTCGATGGGTCCGGGTGTGAAGGTCGAGCCGGCCAGCGTGCTGACCGCCTGATCGGCGGCCTTTTCGAGGACGAACATGAGAAAACGCCCGGCCCTGCGGCCGGGCGTTTTCGTTCGTCTACGGTAGGAGCCGGAAGCGGCGGCCCGCAGTCAACGTCGCGGTGAGGCCGCCAAACATTGCAAAGCCGAAGACCCGACCCGATGCGGCACCGACCAGCGCCCGGCCGCCCGGCCAGCCTGCCGTCACGATGATCTCGCCCGAGAATTCGTCCGGCGAGCGGATGGCGAGGATCGTCCCGTCCCGCTCCCTGCGCGCCACGGCGAGGACGTCGGAGAGCCGTGCTCGGTACAGGATCGAGGCGGCCTTCGTACCGGATTGCGAGGCCGTTTATACCGGATCGCGGGGGAGTTGGTACCGGATTGCGAGGCCGCTCGTACCGGATTGCGGGTCTCCAACCGGTGCTTCTCGCGCCTCCCATTCCTGCGGCCGCCGTCGAGCAGCTTCACCAGACACCGGCCAGTGCGGCGAATTTCTCGGGTCCGGCGACGTCGCGGCTCACGGTCTCCACGAGTTCGGTGTGCCAGGCCACGTTCTCCGCACCGGCCACATGGCCCGCTCGTAGAGGCCCGGCGACGCTGACCTCGACGAGCCTCGGATTCGGAGCGGCGAGGTCAGCGTCGCGCCATTCGATGAAAACCGGGGGCTCGTTCGATCCCGACTCTGTTCGGCGGCGGGAATCGCTACATGCCCGAGCGTCGCCAAGGCCAGAGCGATGCGGACGGCAAGAAGGGTTCTGAAGGACACGGTTGCGCTCCGGCGAGGAATGCTCGTCTCGCTGCGGGCGGGAGCGTGCGATCACAGGCCTTTCCACGAGATCGCATCGTCGATCGCAAGCCGCGCACAAAAACTTGATCAAACGATCTTTTTATTTAATCGACCGAGGATAATTCCAATTCATTTCGATTTATTGGTTGTGTTATAGACTATTATCTTCGGAAATCGCATAAATACGCGAGGATCATCTTCGGACCCGGATCGTCCGTGACCTGCATCATGGGCGCCCGGTTCGGCGAGCCGGCGAAACGCGCAAAAACGACGCGTCGAAACCGTCGCGAGGGAGCGCACATTTCGCGCGAGCTGTGCTAGATACCTCGACCATGCGATGCACACTCCCGGTCTCATCCCGCCGACGCATCCTCTGCGTCTTTCCCGCGTACACGCCGTCCTTCGGGACATTCGCCCATGCCTACCCGTTAATGGGCGGCGTGAAGGCTTTCATGCCTCCGCAAGGCCTGCTCCTCATCGCGGCCTACATGCCGGAGGAATGGGAGTATCGGTTCGTCGACGAGAACATCAAACGGGCCGGGCCGGAGGATTTCGCCTGGGCCGATGCGGTGTTCGTATCGGGCATGCACATCCAGGCACCCCAGATCCGGGACATCTACGCCCGGGCGCACGCGGCCGGTAAGGTGACCGCGCTCGGTGGGCCGTCCGTTTCCGGGTCGCCCGAGCAATATCCGGAATTCGACTATCTCCATATCGGCGAGATCGGCGATGCCACCGACGAGCTCGTGGCGATCCTCGACCGCGACGTGTCGATCCCGGCGGGTCAGGTCCGGCTTGAGACCAAGGAGCGCCTGCCGCTCTCCGACTTTCCGGCGCCCGCCTACGAGGCGGCCCCCCTCAAGCGTTACCTCATCGGCTCGCTTCAGTTCTCCTCCGGCTGCCCGTATCGCTGCGAGTTCTGCGACATCCCGCAGCTCTATGGTCGCCAGCCGCGCCTGAAGTCGCCCGAGCAGATGCTCGGCGAGCTCGACGCGATCATCTCCCAGCCCGGCCATCCGGCGGTGGTCTACTTCGTCGACGACAACTTCATCGGCAACCGCAAGGCCACGAAGGACATGCTGCCCCACCTCGTGGAGTGGCAGAAGAAGAATCATTACCCGCTTCAGTTCGCCTGCGAGGCGACGCTGAACATGGCCAAGCAGCCCGACATCCTCGAGCTCATGCGCCAGGCGAACTTCATGACCGTCTTCGTCGGTATCGAGACGCCGGAAGAGGATGCTCTCGCGGGCATCGACAAGAAGCACAATGCCGCCGTGCCCATGTACGAGGCCATCGAGACGCTCAACAGCTACGGGCTCGAAGTCACCTCGGGCATCATCCTCGGCCTCGACACCGAGACGGACGGTTCGGAGCAGAAGCTCATCGACTTCGTCGACAAGTCGGCGGTGCCGGTGCTGACCATGAACCTGCTCCAGGCCCTGCCCAAGACCCCGCTCTGGGATCGGCTGACCCGCGAAGGACGGCTCACGCACGACGCGTCGCTGGAATCCAACGTCCTGTTCAAGCGCCCTCACGACGACGTGGTGGCGAGCTGGCGCCGGGCGATCGCCCATGCCTACGAGCCGGAGAACCTGTTCGCGCGCTTCCGCTATCAGGTGGAACGAACCTACCCGCACCGGATCAAGACGCCGACCAGGGGCAAGCTCACGCGAACGAACTTGCGTCGCGGTCTCGTGCTCGGATTCAACATCGCCCTGCGCGTGGGCATCATGTCGGATTATCGTGGCGTGTTCTGGCGCGCGGCGGGCCATGCCCTCAAGCGCGGACAGATCGAGGCGGTGTTCAACATGGGCTTCGTGGCCCATCACCTGATCCGCTTCACCCGCGAGGCCCTACGCGGCGAGCACAACGCATCGTTCTACGCCGCCAAGGCCGACCAGAAGCGCGACGAGGCACGGACGCCGTGGTGGCAGGCAGCGCGCAAGTTCCTGCCGACCTAGTGGTCGAAATCCGGATTCCTCCGCACTTTCGGTGCTGACGGAGTCGGATCGGGCTTTTGGACGTCGATCCTCACGAGATCGAGGAGGCGTCGGTCTGCAGGGGTCCGATCGCCGCGTCGTCAGAACACGGCGTGGTCTCCGCGCTCGGCGACCGCCTCGCCTCGGACCAGGCGCGCGTAATAGTCGAACAGTGTTTCCGACCCCGTAGAAGGGGTCGCACCCGCATCGTATCGCCCTGTCGCCGGGTCCAGGACGAGCATGGACTCGGTGGCGTAGTAGCGCCCGATGCGCGCGAGCTCGGCCTTGGCCGCCAGTGCCGGCACCAGCCGTCCGAGCGTTGCCAGCACGGCGATGATCACGTCCAGCATCACCACAGGTACATGGGTGAATCGCGGTTCTTGCCCGAGCAGGGCGAAGAGCCGCTCGCCCTGTGCCTTCGGCGTGACCGCTTCGCCCGGTCCGCCGATCGGGAGCACGCGATTGCGCCGGTCTGCGTTGTCGATGCATTCGGCGAGGTAGCTGCCCAGGTCGTCGTCGCTGATCGGCTTGCAGGCGGTCAGCATGCCGTTGCCGAAAACCAGGAATGGCCTGCCGCGTTTTACGCGGTCGATCTGCCCCGAGAGCGATTTGAAGAAGGCCGTCGGCCGTACGATCGTGTAGTCGAGCCCCGATGCGGTCAGCACCTCCTCGTAAGCCAGCTTGGCATGCTGGAAGGCGAGGATCGGCTTCTGGACGCAGATCGCCGAGAGATGGATGACATGCGTCACGCCGGCGGCCCCGCTCGCGTGCAACGCGTTCACATGCGCCTGATAGTCGATCGCCCAGGCGTCGAGGGGCAATCCGGTGCGCGAGGCGAGGCAGGAGACCAGGACGTCGAACGGCTCGCCGCGGAAGCCGTCGTGCACCAGCGATGATGGATCCGTCACGTCGGAGAACCGTGCGGTCGCACCCGAGGGCGGGCGGTCCCGATCTGCCGGCCCTGAAGGATCGCGGATTTCGGCGCTACGCCTGACGAGGCAGACGACCTCATGACCGCGTGACACCAGGGCCCGCACCGTCGCACGACCGATGGTGCCGGTCCCGCCGAGCACGAGAACGCGTCGCGGCCGCACATCGCTCGGTCGATCCGCGCTCACTGTCGCTTCATCCGGACGCTCAGACATCCGTGACAGACAGCGGTCGTTCGGAGTGCTGCGTCAACCAACCTGGAGCGGGCGCCAACATCGAAACTCTGGTTTGATACGGGTACCGACTGAGGTCGACGTGTCGGACTGGCCTGCTGACGGTTCGGTGGACACCATCCTAAGCCTGTTGGCTCGGCTTTCGAACTCGACCGCCCGTGATCGAGGCCGCCCCGCAAGCGGCTCGGGGTTGGAGCGGAAGACGATCACGTCAACCCGAATCGCGTGCCTGCGACGGAATTATCCGCTCGGGGCACTTGGCAGGGCGTTTGCTAGGGCCTATAGACCCCGCTCAACGTTTTTCACACTTTGAAAGGATTCGACCGATCGGTCGATATCCGACATGCGAATTCGTCTGGGCAACCAGGCGATAATGGCCGGAAGGCTTTGAGGGGCGAGAAGCCTCTTTGAGCCTCGTCCGGCCATGTCCTGTCCGAGACTGCAGGCGCCGGGCGACCGGCTTAATCCCCCAGCCTGCACAGACGGGGAAGACCGAATTCAAGACCCTTTCGGCCACGCGATTCGCGGGGCAGTGAGGTATCGGTTTGAACCATCTCGCCCGTGCCGTCCACCGTTCCGGAGGATGTCAGGGGACAGGGCCGTGAAGCGTCGTCCAGGACGTTCCGGCTTCTCGCTGAGCCGAGTTCCGTTCCGGGCGGCATGTGCAACCGGCGGACCCTCCCCTGAGAGGGCCCCGCCAACCGGAGAGAGCCCCAGTGGACAGGACAGCAAAAGCTGATCTCGTCTCGACGCTCAACGGCGTGTTCGCGAACACGTCCGTCGTCGTCGTGGCCCACTACAAAGGCCTCACGGTCGCCGAGATGCAGAAGCTGCGCGCGCAGATGAAGCTGGCCGGTGCCACCGTGAAGGTCACCAAGAACCGCATCGCCAACATCGCTCTCGATGGCACGGACGTCGCCTCCATCAAGCCCCTCCTGAAGGGTCCGACCCTGCTCGCCTATTCGAGCGATCCGGTCGCGGCTGCGAAGGTTGCGGTGGACTTCGCCAAGGGTAACGACAAGCTCGTGATCCTCGGCGGCGCCATGGGAACGACTGCCCTGAACCCGGACGGTGTGAAGGCGCTCGCGTCGCTTCCGTCCCTCGACGAACTGCGCGCCAAGATCGTGGGCCTCATCCAGGCTCCCGCGACCAAGATCGCCCAGGTCGTCAACGCTCCGGCTGCCAAGCTGGCTCGCGTGTTCGGGGCCTATGCCACCAAGGACGAGGCTCAGAGCGAAGCGGCCTGAGGCCGCATCGCTCTTCTCAAACCATCCGTTCAAATCGATTTCTAAAGGAACACCAACATGGCTGATCTTGCCAAGCTCGTCGACGACCTGTCCTCGCTGACCGTTCTCGAAGCCGCCGACCTCGCCAAGCTCCTCGAAGAGAAGTGGGGCGTCTCCGCCGCCGCTGCCGTCGCCGTCGCCGGCCCTGCCGCTGGTCCGGCTGCCGTCGTCGAGGAGCAGACCGAGTTCACGGTTCTCCTCACCGCCGCCGGCGACAAGAAGATCGAGGTCATCAAGGAGGTCCGCGCGATCACCGGCCTCGGCCTCAAGGAAGCCAAGGACCTCGTCGAGGGCGCTCCGAAGGCCGTCAAGGAGTCCGTCAACAAGGAAGAGGCCGAGAAGCTCAAGGCCCAGCTCGAAAAGGCCGGCGCCAAGGTCGAGCTCAAGTAAGTTGCCGATGGGCCGAAACGGGCCCGTCACTTCCGGCCGGTCCCTCCGGGGCTGGCCGGCACCGATGCCCGCGGGTCTCCGACCCGCGGGCTAAGGTCGCTTCAGGCGACCGAGCGGTCCTGGAACGGACCGGCGGCATTCATTTCGGGTGGGCCTGATCCGGCGGGACAGGTCCATCGCCTGGTCGCGGGAGGCATAAAGCCTTCCCCGGGCACCCGGTACGCGGGACGTAGGAGCGAGGTCACCCATGGCCAACACGCTGGTCGGTCGCAAGCGCATTCGCAAATTCTTCGGCAAGATCAAGGAAGTCGCCGAGATGCCGAACCTCATCGAGGTTCAGAAGGCATCCTACGACCAGTTCCTGATGATGGACGAGCCGGAAGGCGGACGGGGCGACGAAGGCCTGCAGACCGTGTTCAAGTCGGTCTTCCCGATCTCCGACTTCTCGGCGACCGCGCTCCTCGAATTCGTGAAATACACGTTCGAGCAGCCGAAATACGACGTCGACGAGTGTCGCCAGCGCGGCATCACCTTCGCGGCTCCCCTCAAGGTGACGCTGCGCCTCATCGTGTTCGATGTGGACCCCGATACCGGCGCGAAGTCGGTCAAGGACATCAAGGAGCAGGACGTCTACATGGGCGACATGCCCCTGATGACGGAGAACGGCACCTTCATCGTCAACGGCACCGAGCGCGTCATCGTCTCGCAGATGCACCGGTCGCCGGGCGTGTTCTTCGACCACGACAAGGGCAAGACCCACTCGTCGGGCAAGCTGCTCTTCGCCGCGCGCATCATCCCCTATCGCGGCTCGTGGCTCGACGTCGAGTTCGACGCCAAGGACATCGTGCATGTCCGTATCGACCGGAAGCGCAAGCTTCCGGCGACGTCGCTGCTGTTCGCCCTCGGTCTCGACGGCGAGGAAATCCTCTCGACCTTCTACAACCGCGTCATCTACGACCGCGACGGCGCCGAATGGCGCGTGCCGTTCGATGCCGACCGTCTGAAGGGCTTCAAGGCCTCCGTCGACCTGGTCGACGCCGATTCCGGCGAGGTCGTGCTCGAAGCCGGCAAGAAGCTCAACGCCCGCAACGCGCGCCAGATCAGCGAGCGCGGCGTGCAGTTCCTCAAGGCCACCGACGAGGATCTGATCGGCCAGTACATCGCCGAGGATCTGGTCAACCCGAAGACCGGCGAGATCTGGGCCGAGGCCGGAGACGAGATTTCCGACAAGCTCCTCAAGAGCCTCGAGGAAGTCGGCGTGTCCGAGCTCCCCGTCCTCGACATCGATCACGTCAATGTCGGTCCCTACATCCGCAACACTCTCGCCGTGGACAAGAACTCGTCCCGCGAGGGCGCGCTGTTCGACATCTACCGCGTCATGCGCCCCGGCGAGCCGCCGACCCTCGACACCGCGGAAGCGATGTTCCACTCGCTGTTCTTCGATTCCGAGCGCTACGACCTCTCGGCCGTCGGCCGCGTGAAGATGAACATGCGCCTCGACCTCGACGCCGAGGACACCGTGCGGACCCTGCGCCGCGAGGACATGCTCGCCGTGGTGAAGGCGCTCGTGGACCTGCGCGACGGCAAGGGCGAGATCGACGACATCGATCACCTCGGCAACCGTCGCGTGCGCTCTGTGGGCGAACTGATGGAGAACCAGTACCGTCTGGGCCTCCTGCGGATGGAGCGCGCCATCAAGGAGCGCATGTCCTCCGTGGATATCGACACCGTGATGCCGCAGGACCTGATCAACGCGAAGCCCGCCGCGGCCGCGGTGCGCGAGTTCTTCGGCTCGTCGCAGCTGTCGCAGTTCATGGACCAGACCAACCCGCTCTCGGAAGTGACGCACAAGCGCCGCCTCTCGGCCCTCGGCCCGGGCGGTCTCACCCGTGAGCGCGCCGGCTTCGAGGTGCGCGACGTGCACCCGACCCATTACGGCCGCATCTGCCCGATCGAGACGCCGGAAGGCCCGAATATCGGACTGATCAACTCGCTCGCCACCTTCGCGCGGGTGAACAAGTACGGCTTCATCGAGACCCCGTTCCGTCGCGTGAAGGACGGGATCGTCACGAAGGAGGTCTCCTACCTCTCGGCCATGGAAGAGGCGAAGTACTACGTCGCCCAGGCCAACGCCCAGATGGACGAGAGCTTCAAGCTCACGGAAGACCTCGTCGTCTGCCGTCGCGCCGGCGACGTCATCGTCGTGCCGCCGGACCGCGTCGACCTCATGGACGTGTCGCCGAAGCAGCTCGTCTCCGTCGCCGCGGCGCTGATCCCGTTCCTCGAGAACGACGACGCCAACCGCGCGCTGATGGGCTCGAACATGCAGCGCCAGGCGGTGCCGCTGGTCCGTGCCGACGCGCCCTTCGTCGGCACCGGCATGGAAGCCGTGGTGGCCCGCGATTCCGGCGCCGCCATCGCGGCCCGCCGCACCGGCATCGTCGATCAGGTGGACGCCACCCGTATCGTCATCCGCGCCACGGAAGAGGCCGACGCCAACAAGCCCGGCGTCGACATCTACCGCCTGCAGAAGTTCCAGCGCTCCAACCAGTCGACCTGCATCACGCAGAAGCCGCTGGTCCGCGTGGGCGAGCAGGTGAAGAAGGGCGAGATCATCGCCGATGGTCCGTCGACGGAGTTCGGCGAGCTGGCGCTCGGCCGGAACGTGCTCGTCGCGTTCATGCCGTGGAACGGCTACAACTTCGAGGACTCGATCCTGCTCTCCGAGCGGATCGTGAAGGATGACGTGTTCACCTCGATCCATATCGAGGAGTTCGAGGTGATGGCCCGAGACACCAAGCTCGGTCCTGAGGAAATCACCCGCGACATCCCCAACGTCTCGGAAGAGGCGCTGAAGAACCTCGACGAGGCCGGCATCGTCTATATCGGTGCCGAGGTCCATGCGGGCGACATCCTCTGCGGCAAGATCACCCCGAAGGGCGAGAGCCCGATGACGCCGGAGGAGAAGCTCCTCCGCGCCATCTTCGGCGAGAAGGCCTCGGACGTCCGCGACACCTCGCTCCGGGTCCCGCCCGGGGTCACCGGTACCATCGTGGAAGTGCGCGTCTTCAACCGCCACGGCGTCGACAAGGACGAGCGCGCCCAGGCGATCGAGCGCGAGGAGATCGAGCGCCTCGCGAAGGATCGCGACGACGAGCAGGCGATCCTCGACCGCAACACCTATGCCCGCCTCGCCGGCGTCCTGATCGGCCAGTCGCCGATCGCCGGCCCGAAGGGCTTCAAGAAGGAGACCACGCTCAGCCGTGAGCTCCTGAACGAGTACCCGCGCTCGCAATGGTGGCAGTTCGCCGTCATCGACGACCGTCTCATGACCGAGATGGAAGCGATGCAGAAGCAGTACGACGAGTCGAAAAAGCGCCTCGAGCAGCGTTTCCTCGACAAGGTCGAGAAGCTGCAGCGCGGCGACGAATTGCCCCCGGGCGTGATGAAGATGGTCAAGGTCTTCGTCGCGGTGAAGCGCAAGATCCAGCCTGGCGACAAGATGGCCGGACGCCACGGCAACAAGGGTGTCGTCTCTCGGATCGTGCCGATCGAGGACATGCCGTTCCTCGAGGACGGGACGCATGCCGACATCGTGCTCAACCCTCTCGGCGTGCCCTCGCGCATGAATGTCGGCCAGATCCTGGAGACCCATCTGGGCTGGGCGGCGGCCGGTCTCGGCCGCAAGGTCGGGCTCGCGGTGGACGCCTATCTCCGCAGCAACGACATCGCGCCCCTCAAGGCGGAGATGGAGGCGATCTACTCGCCGTCGGAGCTCGAAGGCCTGTCCGACGAGGACATGGCGGAGGCCGCCAACAACGTACGCCGCGGCGTGCCGATGGCGACCCCGGTGTTCAACGGCGCCAAGGAAGCCGATATCGAGACGATGCTGGAGATGGCCGGGCTCGACCGCTCGGCGCAGTCGACGCTCTATGACGGACGTACGGGCGAGCCCTTCGACCGCAAGGTGACGATGGGCTACATCTACATGCTGAAGCTCCACCACCTCGTGGACGACAAGATCCACGCCCGGTCGATCGGCCCTTATTCGCTCGTTACCCAGCAGCCGCTGGGCGGAAAGGCGCAGTTCGGCGGTCAGCGCTTCGGCGAGATGGAGGTCTGGGCGCTGGAGGCCTATGGCGCGGCCTACACGCTGCAGGAAATGCTCACGGTGAAGTCGGACGATGTCGCCGGCCGCACCAAGGTCTACGAGGCCATCGTCCGCGGCGACGATACCTTCGAGGCAGGCATCCCCGAGAGCTTCAACGTGCTCGTGAAGGAAATGCGCTCGCTCGGCCTCAACGTGGAACTCACCTCCTCGAAGAAGCTCGCGAACGACCAGCTCGACCCGCCAGCCGAGGCGGCCGAGTAAGACGACGACACGCTCCCGCGCCGGCTGAGGACGAGCCGGCGCGGTTCGAGCGGGGAGGGGAAGCGCCTCTCGACGGACGAAGGCCAGCGGCGACCCGGCCGGTCGCAGCGCCTCATCGATTTCAGCACGTGGTCGGCCCCTCGGCGGAGGGTGCAGCCCGTCAGCTCAGGAGCGGATCATGAACCAAGAGGTCATGAATCTTTTCAATCAGCAGGCTCAGCCCCAGAGCTTCGACCAGATCAAGATTTCGATCTCATCGCCCGAAAAGATCCTCTCGTGGTCCTTCGGCGAGATCAAGAAGCCCGAGACGATCAACTACCGGACGTTCAAGCCCGAGCGCGACGGCTTGTTCTGCGCGCGTATCTTCGGACCGATCAAGGACTACGAGTGCTTGTGCGGCAAGTACAAGCGCATGAAGTACAAGGGCGTCATCTGTGAGAAGTGCGGCGTCGAGGTCACCCTCGCGCGCGTCCGGCGCGATCGCATGGGCCATATCGAGCTCGCGGCGCCCGTCGCCCATATCTGGTTCCTGAAGTCGCTGCCGAGCCGCATCGGCCTGCTTCTCGACATGGCGCTCAAGGATCTCGAGCGCATCCTCTACTTCGAATCCTACTGCGTCATCGAGCCGGGCCTCACCCCCCTGAAGGAGCGTCAGCTCCTGTCGGAGGAAGAGTACCTGCGCGCGCAGGAGGAGTACGGCGAGGATTCGTTCACGGCGATGATCGGCGCCGAGGCCATCCGGCGCATTCTGCAGGAGCTCGACCTCGACGGGATCGCGAACTCGCTCCGCGAGGAAATCGCCACGACGACCTCCGAGCTGAAGCCCAAGAAGCTGCTCAAGCGCCTGAAGATCATCGAGGCCTTCCAGATGTCGGGCAACAAGCCCGAATGGATGATCCTCACCGTGGTTCCGGTGATCCCGCCGGACCTGCGCCCGCTCGTCCCCCTGGACGGCGGTCGCTTCGCCACGTCCGATCTGAACGACCTCTACCGCCGCGTCATCAACCGCAACAACCGCCTGAAGCGGCTGATCGAGCTGCGCGCGCCCGACATCATCATCCGCAACGAGAAGCGCATGCTTCAGGAGGCGGTGGACGCGCTGTTCGACAACGGCCGCCGCGGCCGCGTCATCACGGGCGCCAACAAGCGTCCGCTGAAGTCGCTCGCCGACATGCTGAAGGGCAAGCAGGGCCGCTTCCGCCAGAACCTGCTCGGCAAGCGCGTCGACTATTCCGGCCGCTCGGTCATCGTGGTGGGTCCGGAGCTGAAGCTGCATCAGTGCGGCCTGCCCAAGAAGATGGCCCTGGAGCTGTTCAAGCCGTTCATCTACGCGCGCCTCGACGCCAAGGGTTTCTCGGCCACCGTCAAGCAGGCGAAGAAGCTCGTCGAGAAGGAGAAGCCCGAAGTCTGGGATATCCTCGACGAGGTGATCCGCGAGCATCCGGTGATGCTCAACCGCGCACCGACGCTGCACCGCCTCGGCATCCAGGCCTTCGAGCCGAAGCTGATCGAGGGTAAGGCGATCCAGCTGCACCCGCTGGTCTGCGCCGCGTTCAACGCCGATTTCGACGGCGACCAGATGGCCGTGCACGTCCCCCTGAGCCTCGAGGCTCAGCTGGAGGCGCGCGTCCTGATGATGTCGACCAACAACATCCTGCACCCGGCCAACGGCCAGCCGATCATCGTGCCGTCGCAGGATATCGTGCTCGGTCTCTACTACCTGTCGATCGTCGCCGAGGGCGCCATCGGCGCCTTCGACCCGACTAACAAGAAGAACCCGATGCAGGGCGTCTTCGGTACCATCGGCGAGTTGGAGCACGCTCTGGCGGCCAAGACCGTCAAGCTGCACTCGAAGATCCGCTGGCGGTGGAACGGCATCGGCCCCGATGGCGAGCCGCTGACCCAGACCTACGACACGACGCCCGGCCGCGTGATCCTGTCCACGGCCCTGCCGCTTCACAAGAAGGTCCCCTACGACGTCGTCAACAAGCTGATGACGAAGAAGGAGATCTCCGCGATGATCGACACCGTCTACCGCCACTGCGGTCAGAAGGAGTCGGTGATCTTCTGTGACCGGATCATGGCGCTCGGCTTCAACCACGCGTTCAAGGCGGGCATTTCGTTCGGCAAGGACGACATGGTCGTGCCGGACAACAAGTGGCCGATCGTGGACGACACCCGCGCCCTGGTGAAGGACTACGAGCAGCAGTACAACGACGGCCTGATCACCCAGGGCGAGAAGTACAACAAGGTGGTGGATGCCTGGGCCAAGTGCTCGGACAAGCTCGCCGCCGAGATGATGCTGCGCATCTCCACCGTGCAGAAGGACGAGAACGGCGCCGACAAGCAGATCAACTCGATCTACATGATGAGCCATTCCGGCGCCCGTGGTTCGCCAGCGCAGATGAAGCAGCTCGCCGCGATGCGCGGACTCATGGCCAAGCCCTCGGGCGAGATCATCGAGACCCCGATCATCTCGAACTTCAAGGAAGGCCTGGACGTTCTCGAGTACTTCAACTCTACACACGGAGCTCGTAAGGGCCTCGCCGACACTGCCTTGAAGACGGCGAATTCCGGCTACCTGACCCGCCGTCTCGTCGACGTGGCGCAGGATGCCGTCATCCGCGAAGTCGATTGCGGCACCACCAACGGCATCAAGATGCGCGCCATCGTCGATGCCGGCCAGGTCGTGGCCCCGCTCTCGATCCGCATCCTCGGCCGCGCTACGGCCGAAGATCTCGTGGCTCAGGACGGCACGGTCATCGTCAAGACCAACGAGACGATCGAGGAGAAGCACCTGCCCGCCATCCAGGCGGCCGGCATCCAGGAGGTCAAGATCCGCTCGGTGCTCGTCTGCGCCACCAAGAGCGGCGTCTGCGCCACCTGCTACGGGCGCGATCTCGCCCGCGGCACGCCCGTCAACATGGGCGAGGCCGTCGGCGTCATCGCGGCGCAGTCCATCGGCGAGCCCGGCACCCAGCTCACCATGCGCACCTTCCACATCGGCGGTGCGGCACAGATCGCGGATTCGTCCTTCATCGAATCGAGTTTCGAGGGCACGATCAAGATCCGCAACCGGGCCCTCGCCCGCAACACCGACGGCGATCTCATCGCCACGGGCCGCAACGTGGCCGTGGTGATCGTGGGAACCGACGGTGCCGAGCGTGCTGTCCACCGTCTGCAATACGGCGCGCGACTGCGGGTCGACGAAGGTGACAAGGTCAAGCGCGGCCAGCGTATCGCCGAATGGGACCCCTACACCCGTCCGATCATCACCGAGACCGACGGCATCGTGGCCTACGAGGACCTGATCGACGGCCAGTCGATCACGGAGACCACCGACGAGTCGACCGGCATCGCCAAGCGCGTCGTCATCGACTGGCGCGGCACGGCCCGCACCGCCGATCTCAAGCCGGCGATGCTGGTGCTCGACAAGGACGGCAAGCCGATGAAGCTGCCGCGCGGCTCCGACGCGCGCTACTTCCTGCCGGTCGATGCCATCATCGGCTACGATCCGGGCGGCACGGTGAAGGCCGGCGACATCCTCGCCCGCGTCTCCACCGACTCGGCCAAGACCCGCGACATCACCGGCGGTCTGCCGCGTGTCGCGGAGCTGTTCGAGGCGCGTCGTCCGAAGGATGCGGCCATCATCGCGGAGAAGTCGGGCACGATCCAGTTCGGGCGCGACTACAAGAACAAGCGTCGCCTGACGCTGACCCCGCATGACGGCTCGGACGCGGTCGAGTACCTGATCCCGAAGGGCAAGCACATCCACCTCCAGGACGGGGACGTGGTCGAGCTCGGCGACTACATCGTCGACGGCAACCCGGCGCCGCACGACATCCTGGCGATCAAGGGCGTGGAGGAGCTCGCTGCCTACCTCGTCAACGAGATCCAGGAGGTCTACCGGCTCCAGGGTGTGTCCATCAACGACAAGCACATCGAGGTGATCGTCCGGCAGATGCTGCAGAAGGTGGAGATCACCGACGGGGGCGATTCGGAGATCCTGACAGGCGATCAGATCGACCGGACGGAGCTCGCGGACATCAACGAGAAGCTGCTCGCGGAAGGCAAGAAGCCGGTGGTCGGCGTGCCGGTGCTGCTCGGCATCACCAAGGCGTCGCTGCAGACGAAGTCGTTCATCTCGGCGGCCTCGTTCCAGGAGACCACCCGCGTCCTCACCGAGGCGGCGGTCAACGGGAAGATCGACTACCTCGAAGGCCTCAAGGAGAACGTCATCGTCGGCTCCCTCATCCCGGCCGGTACCGGCTCCATGGCCGCAGACATCCGCGCCGTGGCACGCCGCCGCGACGCCATGATCCTGCAGCAGAAAGCGGCCGAGAGCGGTGCGCAGCCGCTGAGCGAGCTTCCGCCGGCAGCCGAGTAGGCTTCCTGCTACATACCGAACGATACCAAAGGGGCGGCCAGCGATGGCCGCCCTTTTTTCGTCTTCCGTCCTTCACAGCGTTCGATCGCCTCGCGATGACGGGGCCTCAATGCTTCACCTTGCATTGTCGATTCTCGGCTGCCACGTGGATTCTCGGCTTCGGCCGGGCGCCGTTACGAGAGGTACCGGCTCGCCACCGGCCGCCTCGGACCCAATCGGGTCACGGACGGCGCGATAATCAGGCGTTAACCCGCGATCCGGCGCAAGTTTATCGCTCGCGAGGATTGACGTTCCGGCTCTCCGCGCATAGAAGCACGCCACTCCGGCACAACAGCAGGGCATAGCGAGTCGGGCCTCACGGGCTCAACGATACTCGCCTTTCCAGCTCCGGTACTCACATCGACTGGCATTCTTGTCAGATCAGTAGGTACGAGCGCGCCGAAGGGCGTGATCCTCTGCCGAACGCGCGCCACGGGTCCTCACCGATCCATGGCGCATATTCGTTTTGCGGATCTTCTCCCGGAGATCCGTGGCAGCCCGGAGACGGACTGTTTCGTGAAGTCGAACATGGGGCCGCGTCTCAGCGGTCCGGATGAAGAGGGCAGAGTATGCCGACGATCAACCAGCTGATCGCGCAGCCGCGTAAGGCGCAGAAGAGCCGCAACAAGGTGCCGGCGCTCGACGCCTGCCCGCAGAAGCGTGGCGTTTGCACCCGCGTCTACACGACGACTCCGAAGAAGCCGAACTCGGCACTTCGTAAGGTCGCCAAGGTCCGTCTCACCAACGGCTTCGAAGTGATCGGTTACATCCCGGGTGAAGGCCACAACCTTCAGGAACACTCCGTGGTGATGATCCGCGGCGGCCGTGTGAAGGATCTTCCGGGCGTTCGCTACCACATCCTGCGCGGCGTGCTCGACACGCAGGGCGTCAAGGGCCGCAAGCAGCGTCGTTCGAAGTACGGCGCCAAGCGCCCGAAGTAAGACTGATATTCGCGCACCCCGCAAGGATGTCGCCGGCCTCCATGAGGCTCAAGGCGGCCTGCGTGGGGTGGTTTCAAGAAGTGACGACCCAATACGGAGCGCGCGATGTCCCGCCGCCATTCTGCCGAAAAGCGTGAGATCATCCCCGACGCCAAGTACGGCGACATCGTCCTGACCAAGTTCATGAATTCGATCATGTACGAGGGCAAGAAGTCGATCGCCGAGAGCATCGTCTACGGCGCTTTCGACATCGTCGAGAACCGCGCTCGTGCGAACCCCATCGAGGTGTTCCGCGCCGCTCTTGAGAACGTCGCTCCGGCGATCGAGGTCCGGTCCCGCCGCGTCGGTGGTGCCACGTATCAGGTCCCCGTCGAGGTGCGTACCGAGCGTCGCCAGGCACTGGCCATCCGTTGGCTAATCCAGGCCGCCCGCGGCCGCAACGACCGGACCATGATCGAACGCCTTTCGGCCGAGCTCCTCGACGCTGCCAACAACCGTGGCAACGCAGTCAAGAAGCGGGAAGACACCCACCGGATGGCGGAAGCCAACCGCGCCTTCTCGCACTACCGCTGGTAAGCGGCCCCGGACCCTTTCAGGAGCAATCCGATGCCACGCACGCATGCGATCGAGGACTACCGCAATTTCGGCATCATGGCTCACATTGATGCCGGCAAGACCACGACCACTGAGCGGATCCTCTACTACACCGGCAAATCCCATAAGATCGGCGAAGTCCATGACGGCGCCGCGACGATGGATTGGATGACGCAGGAGCAGGAGCGTGGCATCACGATCACCTCCGCCGCGACCACCTGCTTCTGGCGCGACAAGCGCCTGAACATCATCGACACCCCCGGCCACGTGGACTTCACGATCGAGGTGGAGCGCTCGCTCCGCGTGCTCGACGGTGCCGTCTGCGTGCTCGACGGCAACCAGGGCGTCGAGCCCCAGACCGAGACCGTCTGGCGTCAGGCCGACAAGTACGACGTGCCGCGCGTCGTGTTCGTCAACAAGATGGACAAGATCGGTGCCGATTTCTTCAAGTGCGTGGCCGACATCATTGACCGTGTTGCCGGCAAGCCGGTCTGCCTCCAGCTGCCGATCGGCGCCGAGACGACCTTCAAGGGCGTCATCGACCTCATCAAGATGAAGGCCATCGTCTGGACGTCCGAGAAGCTCGGCGCCGATTTCTCGGAGACCGAGATCCCGGCCGACCTCGCCGACCAGGCTGCGGAATACCGCATCAAGCTCGTCGAAGCCTGCGTCGAGATGGATGACGATGCCATGTCGGCCTATCTCGACGGTGTCGAGCCGGATGCCGAGACGATGCATCGCCTCGTCCGCACCGCCGTCCAGCGCCGCGCCTTCCACCCGGTGCTCTGCGGCTCGGCCTTCAAGAACAAGGGCGTGCAGCCCCTGCTCGACGCGGTCGTCGATTACCTGCCCTCTCCCGCCGATCGCGGCGAGATCAAGGGTCTCGACTTCAAGACCGAGGAAGAGACCGTCCGTCATCCGTCGGACAGCGATCCGTTCTCCATGCTCGCCTTCAAGATCATGGACGACCCGCATGTCGGTACGATCACGTTCTGCCGCGTCTATTCCGGCAAGATCGAGTCGGGCGCCAACGTCATCAACTCGTCGCGCGACAAGAAAGAGCGTGTCGGCCGCATGCTGCTCATGCACGCCAACAACCGCGAGGACGTGAAGGAAGCTTTCACGGGTGACATCGTCGCCTTGGCCGGCCTCAAGGAGACCCGCACGGGCGATACCCTGTGCGATCCGAAGGACGCCGTCATCCTCGAGAAGATGGAGTTCCCGGAGCCCGTCATCGAGATCGCCGTCGAGCCGAAGTCGAAGGCCGATCAGGAGAAGCTCGGCATCGCCCTTGCCAAGCTCGCTGCGGAAGATCCGTCCTTCCGCGTCTCCACGGATCAGGAATCCGGCCAGACCATCCTTCGCGGGATGGGCGAACTCCATCTCGACATCAAGGTCGACATCCTGCGCCGCACCTACATGGTCGACGCGAATATTGGCCAGCCGCAGGTGGCGTATCGTGAGAAGCTCACGAAGCGCACCGAGATCGACTACACCCACAAGAAGCAGACCGGCGGTACCGGTCAGTTCGCACGGGTGAAGTTCGTCGTGGAGCCCAACGAGCCAGGCAAGGGCTTCGAGTTCTCCTCGAAGATCATCGGCGGCACGGTGCCGAAGGAGTACATCCCGGGCGTCGAGAAGGGCCTCAATTCGGTCCTCGGCGCCGGTATCCTGGCGGGCTTCCCGGTGGTCGACATCAAGGTCGAGCTCATCGACGGCGCCTACCACGACGTCGACTCGTCGGCTCTCGCCTTCGAGATCGCCTCTCGCGCCGCTCTCCGCGAAGCCCTTCAGAAGGGTGGGTCGGTGCTGCTCGAGCCGGTGATGAAGGTCGAGGTCGTGTCGCCGGAGGAATATACCGGATCGGTGATCGGCGACCTCAACTCCCGCCGCGGCCAGATCCAGGGCCAGGACATGCGTGGCAACGCGAACGTCATCAACGCGATGGTGCCGCTCGCCAACATGTTCGGCTACGTGAACCAGCTGCGCTCCTTCTCTCAGGGTCGCGCGAACTTCACGATGCAGTTCGACCATTACGAAGAGGTGCCGCGCGGCGAGGCCGAAAAGGTCGTCGCGAAGTACGCTTAAGGCTTCCCGCCTTTTCCGGACCGCAGCAGCATCACCTGAAACACGAAGATTACGGAGGCTAAGATGGCCAAAGAGAAATTCGCGCGCACGAAGCCGCATTGCAACATCGGCACGATCGGTCACGTCGACCACGGCAAGACGTCGTTGACGGCGGCGATCACGAAGGTTCTGGCCGAGACGGGCGGAGCGACGTTCACGGCCTACGACCAGATTGACAAGGCGCCTGAGGAGAAGGCCCGCGGCATCACGATCTCGACGGCGCATGTCGAGTACGAGACCGCCAATCGCCACTACGCCCACGTCGATTGCCCGGGTCACGCCGATTACGTGAAGAACATGATCACCGGTGCGGCGCAGATGGACGGCGCGATCCTGGTGGTCTCGGCCGCCGACGGCCCGATGCCCCAGACCCGCGAGCACATCCTGCTCGCCCGTCAGGTCGGCGTGCCGGCGCTGGTGGTGTTCCTCAACAAGGTCGATCTCGTCGACGACGAGGAGCTCCTCGAGCTCGTCGAGATGGAGGTGCGCGAACTGCTCTCCAAGTACGACTTCCCCGGCGACGACATCCCGATCACCAAGGGTTCGGCCAAGGTGGCGCTGGACAACGGCGACAAGGCCGTCGGCCACGACGCGGTCATCGCCCTGATGGCCTCGGTGGATGCCTACATCCCGCAGCCCGAGCGTCCGATCGACAAGCCGTTCCTGATGCCGATCGAGGACGTGTTCTCGATCTCGGGCCGCGGCACCGTGGTGACGGGTCGCGTCGAGCGCGGCATCGTCAAGGTCGGCGAGACCGTGGAGATCGTCGGCATCCGCGACACCCAGACCACCACGGTCACGGGCGTCGAGATGTTCCGCAAGCTGCTCGACCAGGGCCAGGCCGGCGACAATGTCGGCGTGCTCCTGCGCGGCACCAAGCGCGAGGACGTCGAGCGCGGCCAGGTCGTGTGCAAGCCCGGCTCGGTCAAGCCCCACACCAAGTTCAAGGCCGAGGCCTACATCCTCACCAAGGAGGAGGGCGGCCGCCACACCCCGTTCTTCACCAACTACCGCCCGCAGTTCTACTTCCGCACAACGGACGTGACCGGTGTCTGCGTCCTTCCCGAGGGCACCGAGATGGTGATGCCCGGTGACAGCGTCACCATGGACGTCACCCTCATCGTCCCCGTCGCCATGGAAGAAAAGCTGCGCTTCGCCATCCGCGAAGGCGGACGCACCGTCGGCGCCGGCGTCGTCGCCGCCATCAACGATTAAGTTCAGAACGCTCAGTCTGCTGGGATCGACAGAGGGGCGGGTCCTCGCGCCCGCCCCTTACTAAGTCCCGCCAAGGTTTCAGGTCATGAACGGTCAGAATATCCGCATCCGCCTCAAGGCGTTCGATCATCGCATCCTCGATGCGTCGACCCGTGAGATCGTGTCGACGGCCAAGCGCACCGGTGCGACCATTCGTGGTCCGATCCCGCTGCCGACGCATATCGAGAAGTTCACCGTCAACCGCTCGCCGCACATCGATAAGAAGTCGCGCGAGCAGTTCGAGATGCGCACCCACAAGCGCGTGCTCGATATCGTCGATCCGACGCCACAGACCGTGGACGCGCTGATGAAGCTCGACCTCGCCGCCGGCGTGGACGTGGAGATCAAGCTCTAAGTCCCGCGGGGATTTAGAGCTTACCGTAGAATCGCGCGAGGGGAGACACCTATGCGCTCAGGCGTCATCGCACAGAAGGTCGGCATGACCCGCATCTTTACGGATGCAGGCGAACATGTGCCCGTCACAGTGCTTAAAATCGATCAATGCCAGGTGGTTGCCCACCGTACCGTCGAGAAGAACGGCTACGTCGCCCTTCAGGTCGGCGTCGGCAAGGCCAAGGTGAAGAACGTGTCGGCCGCCGAGCGCGGCCGGTTCGCGGTCGCCAAGGTCGAGCCTAAGCAGAAGCTCGCCGAGTTCCGCGTGTCCGAGGATGCGCTGATCCCGGTCGGCGCCGAGATCACCGCCGACCACTTCATCCCGGGTCAGTTCGTCGACGTGACGGGCACCACCACGGGTAAGGGTTTCGCAGGCGGCATGAAGCGCTGGAACTTCGGCGGTCTGCGCGCCACCCACGGCGTGTCCATCTCGCACCGTTCGATCGGTTCGACCGGTGGCCGTCAGGATCCGGGCAAGACCTTCAAGAACAAGAAGATGCCCGGTCATATGGGTGTCGACCGGGTCACCACCCAGAACCTGCGCGTCGTGCGTACGGATCCCGAGCGTGGCCTCATCCTCGTCGAGGGCGCCGTTCCCGGTGTCGCTGGCGGCTGGATCCAGATCCGCGACGCGGTGAAGCGCAAGCTTCCCGCCGACGTGCCGCAGCCGGGCAAGTTCCGTGAGAACGGTTCCTCCGCTGCTCCCGCCACCGAAGCTCCGGCTCCCGAGGCTCCCGCTTCCGAGGAGAACGCGTGATGAAGCTCGATATCACCACTCTCGACGGCGCCGGCGCCGGGTCGATCGACCTGGACGAGACCATCTTCGGTCTCGAGCCCCGCGCCGACCTGCTCCAGCGCATGGTGCGCTGGCAGCTCGCCAAGCGTCAGGCCGGCACCCATGCGGTGAAGAACCGCTCGGACGTCAACCGGACCCGCAAGAAGCTGTACAAGCAGAAGGGCACGGGTAACGCCCGTCACGGCGCCGCCTCCGCTCCGCAGTTCCGCGGTGGTGGACGTGCCTTCGGTCCGGTCGTGCGCAGCCATGCTCACGATCTGCCGAAGAAGGTCCGAGCGCTGGCGCTCCGTCACGCTCTCTCCGCGAAGGTGAAGGCCGAGACCCTCATCATCGTTGACGACGTGACGCTCGCCGAGGGCAAGACCAAGAACCTGGTCGAGCGCTTCGAGAAGATGGGCCTGTCCAGCGCGCTGATCATCAGCGGTGCCGAGGTCGACGTGAACTTCGGTCGCGCCGCTCGCAACATCCCGCAGATCGACGTCCTGCCGGTTCAGGGCATCAACGTCTACGACATCCTGCGTCGCGACAAGCTCGTGCTGACGCGCGCAGCGATCGATGCGCTGGAGGCGCGATTCAAATGAGTGCCGATCCGCGCCACTACGACATCATCGTCTCTCCGGTCATCACCGAGAAGGCGACGAACCTCACCGAGCAGAACAAGGTCGTCTTCCGGGTTGCCCCGAAGGCCACCAAGCCGCAGATCAAGGAAGCGGTCGAGAAGCTGTTCGACGTCAAGGTCACGGGCGTGAACACGCTCGTCACCAAGGGCAAGAAGAAGATTTTCCGCGGGCTTCGCGGACAGCGTTCGGACGTGAAGAAAGCGATCGTGACCCTCGCCGAGGGTGAAACGATCGACGTCACGACCGGCCTCTGACACGAAAAGCGTTAGGATCAAGCCGATGGCCTTGAAGACATTCAAACCGGTCACGCCGAGCCTTCGCCAGCTCGTGCTCGTCGACCGCCGTGAGCTCTACAAGGGCAAGCCGGTCAAGAAGCTCACCGAGGGCAAGTCGTCGTCCGGCGGCCGCAACAACCTCGGTCGCATCACCGTCCGTTTCCGCGGCGGTGGACACAAGCGCACCCTGCGCAACGTCGATTTCAAGCGTCGCGAGCAGCTGGGCGTCGCCGCCACCGTGGAGCGGATCGAGTACGATCCCAACCGCACGGCGTTCATCGCGCTGATCACCTACCCCGACGGCGTGCAGAGCTACATCCTGGCTCCCCAGCGCCTTTCGCCGGGCGACAAGGTGATCGCGGCCGAGCAGGTCGACATCAAGCCGGGTAATGCCGGTCCGGTCGGCAACATGCCGGTCGGCACTATCGTGCACAACGTCGAGCTCAAGATCGGCAAGGGTGGCGCGATTGCCCGCTCGGCCGGCAACTACGCTCAGATCGTCGGGCGCGACCAGGGCTACGTGACTCTGCGCCTGAATTCGGGCGAGCAGCGTCTGGTCCACGGCCAGTGCTTCGCCAGTGTCGGTGCGGTGTCGAACCCGGACCACATGAACATCTCGCTCGGCAAGGCCGGCCGCAATCGCTGGCTCGGCAAGCGTCCGCACGTTCGCGGCGTTGCCATGAACCCGGTCGATCACCCGCACGGCGGCGGTGAGGGTCGTACCTCGGGCGGCCGGAATCCGGTCACGCCCTGGGGCGTGCCCACCAAGGGGAAGAAGACCCGCTCGAACAAGCGGACCGACGTCTTCATCCTCGCCAGCCGTCACAACCGCAAGAAGTAACCCTCATGGCACGCTCGCTCTGGAAGGGGCCGTTCATCGACGGCTACCTCCTCAAGAAGGCTGAGACCGCTCGCGGATCCAGCCGCAACGAAGTCATCAAGATCTGGAGCCGTCGCTCCACGATCCTGCCGCAGTTCGTCGGGCTCACCTTCGGTGTGCACAACGGACAGAAGCATATCCCGGTCTACGTGTCCGAGGAGATGGTCGGCCACAAGTTCGGCGAGTTCTCGCCGACGCGGACCTTCCACGGCCACGCAGCCGACAAGAAGGCGAAGAGGCGCTGAGATGGGCAAGCAAGCCACCCCCCGCGCGCTCCCCGAGAACGAGGCGAAGGCCGTCGCGCGCATGCTGCGCGTGAGCCCTCAGAAGCTCAATCTCGTTGCGCAACTCATCCGCGGTAAGAAGGTCGAGTCGGCTCTGGCCGACCTGGAATTCTCCCGCAAGCGGATCGCCCGCGAGGTCAAGAAGTGCCTCGAGAGCGCCATCGCCAATGCCGAGAACAACCATGACCTCGATGTCGACGATCTCGTCGTCTCCGAGGCCTTCGTCGGTAAGGCGCTCGTGCTCAAGCGGTTCCACGCCCGTGCGCGTGGCCGCGGCGCCCGCATCCTGAAGCCCTTCGCGAACCTCACCATCGTGGTGCGCGAAGTCCCGACCGCCGAAGCGGCGTGAGGAGGACCTGATGGGCCAGAAAGTCAATCCGATCGGTCTGCGGCTCGGTATCAACCGGACCTGGGACTCCCGCTGGTTCGCCCAGAAGGGTGAATACGCCAAGTTGATGCACGAGGACGTCGCCATCCGCGCCGCACTCATGAAGCAGCTCAAGCAGGCCGCTGTCTCGAAGATCGTCATCGAGCGTCCGCACCGGAAGTGCCGCGTCACCATCCATTCGGGTCGCCCCGGTGTGGTGATCGGCAAGAAGGGCGCGGATATCGAGAAGCTGCGCAAGCTCGTCGGCACCCTCACGAAGGCCGACGTGACCATCAACATCGTCGAGGTGCGCAAGCCCGAGATCGATGCGACCCTGGTGGCCGATTCGATCGCCCAGCAGCTGGAGCGTCGCGTCGCCTTCCGCCGTGCCATGAAGCGTGCGGTCCAGTCGGCCATGCGCCTCGGTGCCGAAGGCATCCGGATCAATTGCTCGGGTCGTCTCGGCGGGGCCGAGATCGCGCGCCAGGAATGGTACCGCGAAGGTCGCGTTCCGCTGCATACCCTGCGTGCGGATGTCGATTACGGCGTGGCGACTGCCTTCACGACCTACGGGACGTGCGGAATCAAGGTGTGGGTGTTCAAGGGCGAAATCCTCGAGCACGACCCGATGGCGCAGGACAAGCGCGCTCAGGAAGAAGGCGGCCGTTCGGGCGGACGTCGCGAGCGCGATGGCGAGGGTGGCCGCGAGCGCGGCCGTCGCGAACACGCCTGAGGCGTGATCGCGTACGCCCATTAGCCAGAGAAGGTGTTGAGAGGCTGCCATGTTGCAACCCAAGAAGACCAGGTTCCGTAAGCAGTTCAAGGGTCGCATCCACGGTGCGGCCAAGGGCGGCTTCGACCTCAATTTCGGGACGTTCGGCCTCAAGGCCATCGAACCGGAGCGTGTCACCGCGCGGCAGATCGAGGCGGCTCGCCGCGCGATCACCCGCGAGATGAAGCGCCAGGGCCGTGTCTGGATCCGGATCTTCCCGGATGTGCCGGTCACGGCGAAGCCCACCGAAGTCCGCATGGGCTCCGGTAAGGGCGCACCCGAGTTCTGGGCTGCCCGCGTGCATCCCGGACGTATCATGTTCGAAGTCGACGGCGTCGCCGAGGACATCGCCAAAGAGGCTCTCCGCCTCGGTGCGGCGAAGCTCCCGATCCGCACGCGCGTCGTTCAGCGCATCGCTGATTAAGGGAGGAGGGGATCATGAAGTCGTCGCAAAGACAGTCGGATCTGTCCGCCCTGTCGCCGGATCAACTGAACGACGAGCTGCTGAACCTGAAGAAGGAGCAGTTCAACCTGCGCTTCCAGGGCGCGACCGGTCAGCTCGAGAACGTCGCCCGGGTCCGTGAGGTCCGCCGCGATATCGCCCGCGTTCGCACGCTTCAGCGTCAGAAGACGCTGAAGTCCGCGCAGGCTTGAGGAGTACATCATGCCGAAGCGCGTATTGCAGGGCGTCGTCGTCAGCGACAAGGGCGAGAAGACCATCGTCGTGAAGGTGGAGCGTCGCTTCACCCATCCGGTGATGAAGAAGACCGTCCGTCGTTCGAAGAACTACCACGCCCATGACGAGACCAACGTCGCCAAGGTCGGTCAGACAGTGTCGATCGAGGAATGCCGTCCGTTCTCGAAGACCAAGACCTGGAAGCTCATCGAAGGCGGCGCAGCCGCTCCGGAAGCGACCGCCGCCGAAGCGTGAGCGGGATGCGGGTTTTTTAGAGCGGGCGCAGCTTCTGCGCCCGCTTTTTTGTGCCTGGTCCATCCTCGGCCGGATCTGCCGCCAGGCCGCGGAATTCGCTTGCGAATCGGACTTGCGAATCGATCCGCTCGAATCGTTGCCTGCTCTTCGCAGTAGCGGGGCGTAGGAATGCGGGTCCTCGCTCCGTAAAAGTCCGTCGCGATGATGGTCACCGAGCCGGGAATGCATCGTCCGGTCTGATTTCTCTTGCGCATGTCCGCTACCCATAGTATCGGACCGTCCTTCGCGACATTTGAGAGGGGTGCTCGCACCCTTCGTACGCGGCGACCGCGCCGGTGTTCAAAACACCGATTGCGCGGTGCTTCATATGAGCCGGGGACATCAGATCCCCATCAGGCGTCGTCCGCCGGACAATACCGTCCGTGTGCGGAAACCCGCCTGAAACAAGGAAAGGTCACTCTCGTGATCCAGATGCAGACGAATCTGGACGTCGCCGACAATTCTGGTGCGCGTCGCGTGATGTGCATCAAGGTTCTCGGCGGGTCGAAGCGCAAGTATGCCGGCGTGGGCGATATCATCGTCGTGTCGGTGAAGGAGGCCATTCCCCGCGGCCGCGTGAAGAAGGGCGACGTCATGAAGGCCGTCGTCGTTCGCACCGCCAAGGAAGTGAAGCGCGCCGACGGATCCGTGATCCGGTTCGACAAGAACGCCGCCGTTCTGATCAACAATCAGAAAGAGCCGATCGGCACCCGTATCTTCGGACCCGTGCCGCGCGAATTGCGCGCCCGGAACCACATGAAGATCATCTCGCTCGCTCCGGAGGTGTTGTGATGGCTGCCAAGGTCAAGAAGGGCGACAAGGTCGTCGTTCTCACGGGTCGCGACAAGGGTCGCTCCGGCGAGGTCATCTCGGTGATGCCGAAGGAAGATCGTGCGCTCGTGCGCGGGATCAATCTGGTCAAAAAGCACCAGAAGCAGACGCAGAACCAGGAAGGCGGCATCGTCTCCAAGGAAGCCGCAATTCATCTGTCCAATATCGCGATCGCCGACCCGAAGGACGGTCAGCCGACGCGCGTTGGTTTCCGCATTCTCGACGACGGCCGCAAGGTCCGGTTCGCCAAGCGCTCGGGGGATCAGATCGATGGCTGAGAAGAACAACGACGCGTACACCCCCCGTCTGCGCAAGCATTACGACGAGGTCGTGCGCCAGAAGCTGATCGAAGAGTTCGGCTACAAGAACCCCATGCAGGTTCCGGTCATCGAGAAGATCGTGATCAACATGGGCGTGGGCGAGTCCACCGCCGATTCCAAGAAGGCCTCCGTCGCCGCCGGCGACCTTGCGCTGATCGCCGGCCAGAAGCCGGTCATCACCAAGGCCCGCAAGGCCATCGCGACCTTCAAGGTCCGCGAAGGTATGCCGATCGGCTGCAAGGTGACGCTGCGCAAGCATCGGATGTACGAGTTCATGGACCGCCTCATCACCATCGCGCTCCCGCGCGTGCGTGACTTCCGCGGCCTGAACCCCCGTTCGTTCGACGGCAACGGCAATTACGCGTTGGGCCTCAAGGAGCACCTGGTGTTCCCGGAGATCTCCTACGACAAGGCCGACGCCACGTGGGGCATGGACATCGTCATCCAGACGTCCGCCCGCACCGATGCCGAGGCGCGCGCGCTCCTCGCGCAATTCCGATTCCCGTTCCGGCAGTAAGTGCTGAAAAGCTCTTAGACGCGGACACCGGAGAGAGACATGGCAAAGAAAAGCTCAGTCGAGAAGAATAATCACCGCAAGGAGTTGGTGAAGCGGTTCGCCGCCAAGCGTAAGGCCCTCCTTGCTACCGCCAACAACGAATCCCTCGAGATGGAGGAGCGCTTCGAGGCGCGCCTCAAGCTCGCGGAACTGCCCCGCAACTCGTCTGCGACCCGTATCCGCAATCGTTGCGGCATCACGGGACGTCCCCGCGCCTTCTACCGCAAGATGGGCATCTCGCGCGTGGCGCTTCGGGAACTTGGCAACCGGGGTCTCATCCCCGGCCTGGTCAAGTCGAGCTGGTAAGGAGCAGGCACCATGGTCAACGATCCCGTGGGTGATATGCTCACCCGCATCCGCAACGGTCAGATGCGCCGCCGCAACGTCGTTCAGACGCCTGGCTCGCGTCTCCGTGCAAGCGTTCTCGACGTCCTCAAGGCCGAGGGCTACATCCGCGATTACGCCACGACCGATTTCGGCAACGGCCGCACCGAGTTCTCGATCGAGCTGAAATACTACGACGGCCAGCCCGTCATCCGCTCGATCCAGCGCGTCTCGAAGCCCGGCCGCCGCGTCTACTCGGCCGTGAGCGAACTTCCCCGCGTCGCCGATGGCCTCGGCGTCACCATCGTGTCCACCCCGCAGGGCGTTATGGCCGACCACGAGGCGCGTGAGCGCAACGTCGGCGGCGAAGTGCTCTGCAAGGTGTTCTGATCTCGGACTTGGAGGAAAGGCAATGTCTCGCGTAGGCAAGAAGCCCGTTCCCGTCCCGTCCGGCGTGACGGCCACGGTGACCGGTCAGACGGTGAAGATGAAGGGCTCCAAGGGAGAGCTCCAGTACGTCGTTCCCAACGTGGTCGACGTGAAGTTCGAGGACGGTGCCGTCTCGGTACAGCCCAGGAACCAGACCAAGGAGGCCCGCTCGCTGTGGGGCACCTCCCGGGCCCAGGTGGCGAACCTCGTCGAGGGCGTCTCCAAGGGGTTCGAGAAGAAGCTCGAGATCACCGGCGTCGGCTATCGTGCCGCCATGGCCGGCAAGGCCCTCAAGCTCTCGCTCGGCTACAGCCACGACATCGAGTACGCGATCCCGGTCGGGATCACGATCGCGGTGCCCAAGCCCACCGAAATCGTCATCTCTGGTATCGACCGGCAGGTGGTCGGCCAGGTGGCAGCCGAGATCCGCGACTATCGCGGTCCCGAGCCCTACAAGGGCAAGGGCGTGAAGTACGCGGGCGAGTTCATCTTCCGCAAGGAAGGCAAGAAGAAGTAAGGGCCGGCCATCATGTCACGCAAAATCGATGCACTCGACCGCCGCAAGGCGCGTGTGCGCCGCGCGCTGCGGGCGGCGGCGAATGGACGGCCCCGGCTTTCGGTGTTCCGTTCCTCCAAGCAGATCTACGTCCAGGTCATCGACGACGCAGCGGGCAAGACCCTCGCTGCCGCCTCGACCCTCGACAAGGACCTGCGTTCGGGCCTGAAGACCGGCGCCGATGCGGCCGCTGCGGCCGCCGTCGGCAAGCTCGTCGCCGAGCGCGCCAAGGCCGCCGGAGTCACCAAGGTGATCTTCGACCGCTCGGGCTACATCTACCACGGGCGCGTCAAGGCGCTCGCCGATGCCGCCCGTGAGGGTGGCCTCGAGTTCTAAGACCAGGCGGGGAGGGACGGCGTCTGCCGTCCCTCGGACAAGCTATCAAGCGAGCGGGCTCCGCCGCCCGCGTCAGTGAGACAGGATTTCAGATATGGCACGTGAACGGGAAGGCGGTGGCCGCGGCCGCCGCGACGAGCGCGAGGAGCGCGACAGCGAATTCGTGGACAAGCTGGTCCACATCAACCGTGTCGCCAAGGTGGTGAAGGGCGGCCGTCGCTTCGGCTTTGCTGCCCTCGTCGTCGTCGGCGACCAGAAGGGCCGCGTCGGCTTCGGCCATGGTAAGGCGCGCGAAGTGCCGGAAGCCATCCGCAAGGCGACGGAAGCCGCCAAGCGTGGTCTCGTCCGCGTAGCGCTCCGCGAGGGCCGCACCCTCCACCACGACGTCTACGGCCGTCACGGTGCCGGCAAGGTCATCCTCCGCGCTGCGCCCCAGGGTACTGGCATCATCGCCGGCGGCCCGATGCGCGCCGTCTTCGAGACGCTCGGCATGCAGGACGTGGTGGCCAAGAGCCTCGGCTCTTCGAACCCCTACAACCTCGTGCGCGCGACCTTCGAGGCGCTGAAGAACGAGGACAGCCCGCGCTCGGTCGCTGCCCGCCGCGGCCTCAAGGTCTCGGCCCTGCAGAGCCGTCGTCGCGACGCTGATCCGTCCGACACGTCCGAAGCCGCAGTCGCGTAAGGGGAGGGTGCAATGGCAACGAAGACTCTCCGCATCGAGCAGATCGGTTCGCCGATTCGCCGTGAGGGCGACCAGCGCGCGACGCTGATCGGCCTCAAGCTGAACAAGCTGCACCGGGTCTCCACGCTGGAGGATACTCCCTCCGTCCGTGGCATGATCCGCAAGGTGCATCACCTCGTGCGCGTCCTCGACGACGCGGCCTGAGGGAGGGCATCATGAAACTGAACGAACTCCACGACAATCCAGGCGCAACCAAGAACCGGATGCGCGTCGGCCGAGGCATCGGCTCCGGCAAGGGCAAGACCGCTGGTCGCGGCGTCAAGGGTCAGAAGGCCCGTACCGGCGTCTCAATCAAGGGCTTCGAGGGCGGCCAGATGCCGCTTCACCGTCGTTTGCCCAAGCGCGGCTTCAACAACCTGTATTCGACGGACCTGAACGAGGTGAATCTCGGCCGCGTCCAGCAGGCTGTCGATGCCGGTCGTCTCGACGCCGCGGCCGTCGTCACGGTCGAGACCCTCGTTACCGCCGGTGTCATCGCCCGTCCCCGCGACGGCGTGAAGCTGCTCGGCGTCGGCGAACTGACCGCGAAGCTGTCCTTCGAGGTCACCCGCGCGTCGAAATCGGCCGTCGAAGCCGTCGAGAAGCTCGGCGGCACGGTCAGTGTCGCCTACGGCGCCGGCGTTTCCACCCGCGGCAAGTCCGCCGAGGCATAAGTCTTCCGACGCCGCTGTTGCGTAGCGTCGGGGCAGACTTTAAGTCGAAGCTCTGAGCGGCGGCCCGTGCGACCTGCGCGCGGCCGCCGTTTCAGTTTTTTCCGGGGGTGCTTCGGCCCTCCATCTGGATCGATCTCAGGAACCGGTGCCATGGCCTCAGCCGCCGAGCAGCTTGCCGCGAACCTCAATTTCGGGGCCATCGCCAAGGCCGACGAGCTCAAGAAGCGCATCTGGTTCACGCTGGGTGCGCTCGTCGTGTTCCGGCTCGGTACCTACATCCCGATTCCCGGCATCGACCCCGAACAATTCGCGCGGAACTTCCAGCAGCAGGCCGGCGGCGTACTCGGCCTGTTCAACATGTTCTCCGGCGGTGCCGTCGAGCGCATGGCGATCTTCGCGCTCAACATCATGCCGTACATCTCGGCCTCGATCATCATCCAGCTCCTGACCTCGGTGATCCCGAGCCTCGAATCCCTCAAGAAGGAAGGCGAGTCGGGCCGGAAGGTCATCAACCAGTACACCCGATATCTCACCGTGGTGCTGGCCCTCGTGCAGAGCTGGGGCATCGCCTTTGGCCTCCAGAGTTCGAGCGCCGCGATCGACCCTGGCCCGTTCTTCATCCTGTCGACGGTCATCACGCTCACCGGCGGCACCCTGTTCCTGATGTGGATCGGCGAGCAGATCACCTCGCGCGGCATCGGAAACGGGTCGTCGCTGATCATCTTCGCCGGCATCGTCGCCCATCTGCCGACCGCCATCGTCGGCGCGCTCGAACTGAGCCGGACCGGCGCGCTCTCCGCCGCCGTCATCCTCGGCGTCGGCATCGCCGCCATCGGCCTCGTCTACTTCATCGTCTTCATGGAGCGGGCCCAGCGCCGGCTGCTGATCAACTATCCCAAGCGCCAGGTCGGCAACCGCATGTACGAGGGCCAGACCTCGTTCCTGCCGCTGAAGCTCAACACCGCCGGCGTGATCCCGCCGATCTTCGCCTCGTCGCTGCTGCTGCTGCCCGCCACCGTGGCGAGCTTCTCGGCCAATAACGGTGGCACCGGCGTGCTCGCGACGATCACCACCTATCTGGGCCACGGGCGGCCGCTCTACATGGTGCTCTATGCGGCCCTGATCATCTTCTTCGCGTTCTTCTATACCGCGGTCGTGTTCAATCCGCAGGAGACCGCCGACAACCTGAAGAAGCAGGGTGGCTTCATCCCCGGCATCCGGCCAGGTGAGCGCACGGCGGCGTTCATCGACAAGGTCCTGACCCGGATCACGCTCATCGGCGCGCTGTATTTGACTTTTGTCTGCCTTGTGCCGGAGATCCTCGCCTCGTACGCCTCGGCGAGCCTCGGATTCGGCGGCACGTCCCTGCTCATCGTCGTCTCGGTGACGATGGACACGGTGGCGCAGGTCCACGGGCACCTGATGGCGCACCAGTATGAGGGCCTCGTCAAGAAGGCCAAGCTGCGCGGCGCCACGCGGCGTCGCTGACGACGCGCCGACACCAACCGAACGAGCAGGGCGATGTCGGGGAGAAGCATCGTCTCCACCGCGCCCTGAACGCCCGACCCTCAACGCCTGAAGCGGCCACCGGACGAGGACAACGACGCTATGCGGATCATTCTGCTCGGACCACCTGGAGCCGGTAAGGGAACCCAGTCGGCCCGGATCGTCGAGCGGTTCGGAATACCGCAGCTGTCGACGGGCGACATGCTCCGCGCCGCTGTGGCCGCCGGTACGCCGGTAGGCCTGGAGGCGAAGTCGATCATGGAGAGCGGCGGGCTGGTGCCCGATTCGGTCGTGGTCGGGATCGTCGCCGATCGGATCGAGGAGCCCGATGCCCGTGGCGGCTTCATCCTCGATGGCTTCCCCCGCACGGTGGAGCAGGCTGCGGCTCTCGACAGGATGCTGGCCGACAAGAACCTCTCGCTCGATACGGTCATCGAGTTCGCCGTGAACGAGGAGATCCTCGTGGACCGCATCGCCAAGCGCGCGGCCGAGACGGCGGCCCGCGGCGAGCCGGTCCGCAAGGACGACACGCCCGAAGTGTTCAAGACCCGCCTCGCTGCGTTCCGCGCTCAGACCGCTCCGCTCTCCGCCTATTATTCGAGCCTCGGGATGCTGAAGACCATCGATGGGATGAATCCCGTCGACGAGGTCACCAACGAGCTGATGGGCGCGCTCGAACCGTTCGCGAGCGCGCCCGCCTCCTGAAGCCGCCGTCCGGCTTGGGTTGACATCACCGGCGGCTCGCGCTAGCAGGCCGTCATTCGTCCATGCGTGATGGGTCTGGAGCGCCTCGGTTCAAGGGGCGCTGCGGGCCGATTTGTCGTTATGGGCGGCGCGCAAGGGCCGGCCTCCACCGGACGCGCGTGACACAGCAGGGCCGGACCGACGCGTCCGAGCGCCCGATGGAGAGTGACCTTGGCCCGTATCGCAGGCGTAAACATCCCGACCAACAAGCGCGTCGTCATCGCGCTCCAGTACATCCACGGCATTGGCTCGAAGAAGGCCGAAGAGATCATCGGCAAGGTCGGCATTCCCGCCGAGCGCCGCGTGAACCAGCTCACCGATGCCGAGGTGCTGTCGATCCGCGAGACGATCGATCGCGATTACATCGTCGAGGGCGATCTGCGCCGCGAAGTGTCGATGAACATCAAGCGCCTGATGGATCTGGGCTGCTACCGGGGCCTGCGTCATCGCCGCAATCTTCCCGTCCGCGGCCAGCGCACGCATACCAACGCACGCACCCGCAAGGGCAAGTCCAAGCCGATCGCCGGCAAGAAGAAGTAAGTTTCTGTCTTCGGGAGGCCGTGTTTCGCTCGGTCTCCTGACTTCGCTCCGGATGTCCTGATCAGGGGTTCGGTTTGAAGGCGCCCCGTCCGCGGACGGGCCGCAAATTTCCAGAGAAATCCCGAGCGCCTGGAATGACGGGCGCGCCTGAAGGACGAGACGAAAGACAATGGCCAAGGAAGCAACCCGCGTTCGCCGTCGCGAACGCAAGAACATCGTGTCGGGCGTCGCCCATGTGAACGCCTCGTTCAACAACACGATGATCACCATTACCGATGCCCAGGGCAACACCATCTCGTGGTCGTCGGCCGGCGCCATGGGATTCAAGGGTTCCCGCAAATCGACCCCTTATGCCGCCCAGGTGGCTGCGGAAGACGCGGCGCGGAAGGCCTCCGAGCACGGCATGCGTACCCTCGAAGTCGAGGTCTCCGGCCCCGGTTCGGGCCGTGAATCGGCGCTCCGGGCACTCCAGGCAGCAGGTTTCACCGTGACCTCGATCCGCGATGTCACCTCGATCCCGCATAACGGCTGCCGCCCGCGCAAGCGTCGTCGCGTCTGAGTCTGGTCATCCATCGGCCTGTGTCGAATGCGGAGAAGCGTGTGTCCGATGCCGTGAAGGCGCTCCCCGGCGTGCTGCGCTGGAGCCTTGGCGATCTGACCGTCACCGTTCTGAATGACGGTTACCTTCAAGGCTCCCTCGATCTCGTCACCGGGATCGAGGCGGGCGAGGCCGGCTCGCTTCAGGCGGCCGGCTTTCGTGCGCTGGCCCCTCGGATCACGCTGAACGCCTACCTAATCGAGGCGCCCGGCGCGAAACCGATCCTGATCGATTCGGGAATGGGCCATTTCGGCGGCGATACCCTCGGCCGCGTACCCGTCGCGCTCGCGGCGACGGGTGTGAAGCCGGAGGATATCGGGACGGTGCTGCTCACGCATCTCCATCCCGACCATGCCGGCGGGCTGATCCATGACGACGGGTCGGCCGCCTACCCGAATGCGGAACTCGTTCTCCATGAGGCCGAGACCACCTATTGGCTGGCGGACGACGCGGTATCTCGGGCTCCGGAAGGGGCCCGTCCGTATTTCGTGAACGCGCAGAAGGCGGTCGCTCCCTATTCCGGTCGGGTTCGGAGCATGACCGTCGGTGAGGTTCTGCCGGGCATCACGGCGGTTCCGTTGCCGGGACATACGCCGGGGCATACCGGCTTCCGCATCGTATCGGGCTCCGCATCGCTCCTGATGTGGGCGGACATCGTCCATCTGCCGGCGATCCAGTTCAAGCGCCCGGAGGCCACGATGGTCTTCGACGTCGACGCGGATCAGGCGAGGGCGGTGCGCAAGCGCATGCTGGACGAGGTGTCCGCCGAACGGACCTTCGTGACCGGAGGCCATCTGGAATTCCCGGCGCTCGGCTACGTTGCACGGGACAATGGGGCCTACAGCTTCGTCCCGGAGCTCTGGGTCGCGGCTAACTAACCGCCCGCGGCCATCGCGGGCATATGATTTTCGAGGTCGATCCACGCAAGGCGATGCGGGGAGCGGGCTCAAGGACCAGCCACTGCAGTGGCTCGTGTCAGAATTGCGAGAGGTAGGACCGTGGTCATACAGAAGAACTGGCAAGAGCTCATCAAGCCGAACAAGCTCCAGGTCTCGACCGGGCACGACCCCAAGCGGGTCGCCACCGTCGTCGCCGAGCCTCTCGAGCGCGGCTTCGGCACCACCCTCGGCAACTCCCTGCGTCGGGTTCTCCTCTCGTCGCTCCAGGGCGCGGCCGTCACCTCGGTGCAGATCGACGGCGTGCTGCACGAGTTCTCGTCGATCCCCGGCGTGCGCGAGGACGTGACCGACATCGTCCTCAACATCAAGACCATCGCCATCCGTTCGCAGACGGAGGCGCCCAAGCGCCTCACCCTGCGCAAGACCGGACCGGGTACCGTGACTGCCGGCGACATTGCCGCCGTCGGCGACATCCAGATCCTCAATCCCGAACTCGTCATCTGCACCCTCGATGACGGCGCCGAGATCCGGATGGAATTCACGGTCGCCACCGGCAAGGGCTACGTCCCAGCCGAGCGCAACCGTCCCGAGGACGCCCCCATCGGCCTGATCCCGGTGGACGCCCTGTTCTCGCCCGTCACCAAGGTGTCCTACCGCATCGAGACCACCCGCGAGGGCCAGGATCTCGACAAGGACAAGCTGACGATGACGATCGAGACCAACGGCGCCGTGTCGCCGGAAGATGCCCTGGCCTATGCTGCGCGCATCATCCAAGACCAGCTCCAGGTGTTCGTGAACTTCGAGGAGCCCCGCAAGGAAGAGGCGCAGCCGCTCGCCCCGCAGCTTCCCTTCAACCCGGCCCTGCTCAAGAAGGTCGACGAGCTCGAACTGTCGGTCCGTTCGGCGAACTGCCTGAAGAACGACAACATCGTCTATATCGGCGACCTCATCCAGAAGTCCGAGGGCGAGATGCTTCGCACCCCGAATTTCGGCCGCAAGTCGCTCAACGAGATCAAGGAAGTCCTCGCGGCGATGGGTCTCCATCTCGGCATGGACATCCCCGGCTGGCCGCCGGAGAACATCGAAGACCTCGCCAAGCGCTTCGAAGAGCATTACTAGCCGATCGGACGTCCATTCTGGGGCTGCGCAGCAGAGCCCGGAATACAGAAACGCCCGGGGTGCCGACTGGATCGGAACCTGAGTGTCTGGATCCCGGACTCGCCGTCGGCGCCCCGGGATGACAGGGCGATAGATATCCCGCCGCGGGGTCATGCGGAATCAACAGCCCCGATGAACAGGTCATCCGGGCGCTTGGCCGTACCGTGGCACGGCGGCCATCAGACAAGGAAAAGCCATCATGCGTCATGGATTTCGCGGTCGCCGTTTCAACCGCACCACCGAGCACCGCAAGGCGATGTTCGCCAACATGTCCGCCGCGCTGATCAAGCACGAGCAGATCATCACCACCCTGCCGAAGGCCAAGGACCTGCGTCCGGTCATCGAGAAGCTGATCACGCTCGGCAAGACCGACAGCCTGCATGCACGTCGCCTCGCCATGTCGCAGATCCGCGACGAGGCCATGGTCCGCAAGCTCTTCGCTGTGCTCGGCCCGCGCTACAATGCCCGTCCGGGCGGCTATTGCCGCATCATGAAGGCCGGCTTCCGTTACGGGGACAATGCTCCCCTCGCGGTGATCGAATTCGTCGATCGCGACGTCGATGCCCGCGGCCAGGATTCGGGCCCCTCGCAGGTCGCCGACGCCGCGTGAGCTTCGGTTTCCGGTAACCAACGGTGATGAAGGCGGCCGAGAGGTCGCCTTTTTTCATGGTCGCTTCCGAGAGTGGGAGAGCCCGGCGCCTCCGCTTCGCGGATATCGCCGGTGAAGCGGAAGGTCCCCGGACCGAGCGACGTCCGTCGCCCCTATGGGCGGCCCGACGGATGCGGATGCCTCGCGGCCTTCCGTGTCGAGGATTGGGTAGCGTTTCATCGTCGTGGCGGTCGGCCCTAGGGTGCCGACCGCCGGGTTCACGCGGCAGGCGCGAGCATCTCCGACACCAATGCCGCAAGATCGGCGGAGTCGAACGGCTTGCGCAGGACCGGCAGGTCGTCGGGGATCGGGATCGCCTCGGCATGGCCGGTGACGATGAGGATCGGCACGCCCGACCAGCGGCGCCGGACGATCTCCGCAAGTTCGACCCCGGTCATGCCGGGCATGGCGAGATCGGCCACGATGAGATCGAAGGACGAGCCCTCCATCATGGCGAGTGCCGCCGCGCCGTCGGCCGCTTCCGTCTCGGAATAGCCGAAGGTGTTGAGAAACGACGCGGTGACGTGGCGGACCTCGGCGTCGTCGTCGACCACGAGGATGCGCGCCGGACTGGCCGCGCCGGTGGTCATGCCGGCAGGAAGCGGTGCCTTCTCCTCGGCCGCATCGGCACGGGGGAGAAACAGGTCGACGCGGGTGCCCTTGCCCACTTCGCTCTCGATACGAAGCTTGCCCTGCGATTGCTGAGCGAGGCCGAACACCATGGCGAGACCGAGACCGGTGCCCTGACCCACGGACTTCGTGGTGAAGAACGGCTCGCAGACGCGTGCCAGGATTTCGGGCGGGATCCCCATGCCGGAATCGGCGATCGAGACGGTGACGTAATCGCCAGACGGCAGGTCGGGATCGTCGGCGACCGTCACCGTGCCGGTGGAGACGAGGATCGTACCGCCCTCGGGCATGGCATCGCGAGCGTTGATGCAGAGATTGAGGATCGCCAGTTCGAGCTGGTCCGGGTCGACGAGGGCCGCCGGATCGGCCGCGACGAGATCGGTGGCGATGGTCACCAGCCCGCCTAGGCTGCCGCCGAGCAGCGCGTCCATTCCGGCGACGAGGGCATTCACGTCGACGGAGCGGGGACGCAGGTCGCGTGCACGACTGAAGCTGAGGAGGCGCTTCGTGAGGGACGCCCCGCGCTGCGCCGCCTGGGCCGCGTTGGTGACGAGACGCTGGACCCGTGGCTGATCCACGATCTTGGGGCCGACGAGTTCGAGGCTCCCGAGGATCGCGGTGAGGAGGTTGTTGAAATCGTGGGCGATGCCGCCGGCCAGGGTGCCGAGCGCCTGCATCTTGTCGGATTGGCGCAGGCGCGCCTCGAGATTCTTCTGTTCGGTGACGTCGCGCTCGATGGTGGCGAGGTGGGTGATGATCCCCGCCGCACCTCGAATGGGCACGCGGGTGACGTGGCTCCACCGCTCCGCCCCGATCGGACCTTCCGCCGTCACCGTCTCGGAAATGACCCCGCTGGCGATGGCGGCGCGGTCGGCGATCCGCGCAGGACTCTCGACCTTCGGCCCGCCCTCGATCTCCTCCCTCGTCCGCCCGAGGCACTCGGCGACGGTATGGCCGAGCCGTCCGGCCTTGCGCGCGTTGAGGCGCACGAAGCGACCCTCGACATCCTTGAAGGCGATGGCGTCCTCGGCATTGTCGAGAAGCCCGAGCAGAAGAGCGCGTTCGGTGGCGAGATCGCGGGCGAGACTGTGGCGCTCGAAGGCCTGGCGCACGGTGGAGCGCAGCAGGACCGGGTCCCAGGGCTTGGTGACGTAGCCGGTGATGCCGCCGCGGTTGAGCGCGGCGATGACGGCGCTCATATCGGCATAGCCGGTGAGCAGGATCGCCTGCGCTTCGTGAAAAGCCCTCGCCTCGGCCAGCATGGCGTCGCCGGTCATGCCGGGCATCCGCTGATCGGACAGGATCACAGCGATGTCCGGGGTCGCTCTGAGGATGTCGAGCGCCTCGGACGGCTTCGTACTGGTGACGATCGTGTATTCGTCCTCGAACAGATCTTCGAGGGCGATCAGGATGTCGGGCTCGTCATCGACGGCGAGGATCGTGCCTTTGACCATATCTACGCCGCCTGCCGCGGAATACCGATCACGAAACAGGCTCCACCCCCTGCGGCCGTCTCTACGCTGAGCGAGCCGCTATGCGCTTGAACCACGCTGTACGCAATCGCGAGACCGAGGCCCGTGCCCGATCCGACGGGTTTCGTGGTGAAGAACGGCTCGAATATCCTCTCCCGCAACGCTTCGGGGATACCCGGTCCGGTATCGCTGATCCGGATTACATCGGTCTCGGGCAGGCTCTGCGTGACGATGGCGATCGTGCCGGATTCCGGCATGGCGTCGGCCGCATTGCCGAGGATGTTCATCACGACCTGATTGAGAAGGGCGGGGGTGCAGTGAATCTCGGGCCGGCCCGAGAAATCGCGTTCGACCGCGATACGCGTCCCGAGCTTGTGCTGAAGCAGAGCGAGGACGGTCTCGATCGATTCGGGCACGTTGACGAGAGTACGCTCGCCCTCGTCGAGGCGCGAGAACTTGCGCAGGTTCAAGACCAGATCCTGGATGCGGGTGAGACCCATCCGCATGGAGCCGACGCGGTCGCGAGCCTTGGTGAGGGCGCGCTGCGACCCGGGCTCCTCCTCCGACGCGACGATCTCTCCGAGCAACCGCTCCACCGTGCCCTGATGCGCGAGGATGAAGGCGAGCGGGTTGTTGATCTCGTGGGCGATGCCGGCCACGAGCTCGCCGAGCGAGGCCATCTTGGCCGCCTGGACCAGCTTCGCCTGCGCGTCGGTGAGCTTACGGTTGGCGGTGGCGAGATCCTCGTTCGCCTGTTCGAGGGCGCCGGCCAGGGCGGCCCGCGCCTCGGCCGCCTCCGCCTCGGCGCGGGCCCGTTCGAGAGCGCGCTCACGGGCACCGAACTCGCCGGCGATGCGACGATCGTCTTCTTCGAGGAGTTTGCGCCGGATCAGACCTCTGACACGGATGACGAGCACTTCGCCGTCGGCCTTCGAGACGACGTCGTCGGCCCCTGCCGCGAAGGCCTCCACCAGGAAGTCCTTGGCCGGGGTGCTTCCACCGATGCCGACGAGGTGAAAGGTCGGTGCGCCGGCCTCCCGCGCCTCGATCCCCGCCGCCCGGCGTCGGTCGACGGCCCTGCACAGGGCGAGACCGTCATAGGCGGGGCCGAGGAGGTCGATGGTCACGCAATCGAAGGCGGCATCGGCCTCGTCCAGGGCAGCGAGGGCCGCGTCGTAGGTGGCGGCGGTGCGGACCTCATGCCCTTCATGCGCCAGGAGGCCGGCGAGGAAGGTGCGATAGGTGGCGCTCCCATCGACAACGAGGACGCGTCCGCGCCGGAAGGCGGAGACGCCGAGTCCGTCGCCGGGCGCATTGCCGCCCTGGCGCTCACGCAGGAGCGCGCGGATGCGCAGGATCAGGATGTCCCGATCGGCGGATTTCGCCACGTAGGCGTCCGCACCGCTCTCGAGCCCCTGGCGTTCGCCGTCGCGGGCGCCTGTCAGCATCAACAGGGGCAGCGCGCGGGTGCGCAGCGACAGGCGGAGCTGCCGGGTGAACTCGTCGCCGTTCATGCCGGGAAGGTGATGATCGGCCACCACGAGGTCGGGCAGGCGGGTGTTGAGATGGTCGAGGGCCATTTCCGCCGTGGGGCAGCGCTCCACCGCGAAGCCGTGCCCCTCCAGCAGCAGGCGCAATTCCAGCGCCTGCGTCTCGGAATCCTCCACGAGCAGGATGCGCGGCCGGGCTGCGTCGCTGTCGGGACCTCCCGTCCCGCTCATGTGCCCGCTCATATGTAGGTATCCGCCGCCGCGAGGCCGGGCAGGGCGAGGCGGACGAGATGAGGCGCGACCCGGTCGAGCGGGAGAATGGCGGTGGCCGCCGAGAGCCGGATCGCGGCGGCCGGCATCCCGAACACCACGGCGGTGCTCTCGTGCTCGGCCACGGTCTGTGCGCCGGCCCGGCGCATGTCCAAAAGGCCCGTCGCGCCGTCTTCGCCCATGCCGGTGAGAAGCGCGCCGACGCCGCGCGCGCCGGCATGGCGCGCCACCGAGGAGAACATCACCGTCGCCGCCGGGCGCTGGCCGCCAACCGGCGCCGCATCCGAGAGACGCAGGTTTCCGCCCGGCGCCCATTCGAGATGACGATCGCCCGGTGCCACGTAGACATGTCCGGGCTCGGCCCGCTCGCCATCGGCGGCGAGTTTCACCGGCAGGGACACGACGCCGTTCAGCCAGGAGGCGAAGCCCTCCATGAAGGCCGCACCCATATGCTGGACCACGAGAACGGGGAGGGGGAAGCCGTCGGGAAGCCCGCCTATGACCCGGGCGAGGGCGGGGGGGCCGCCGGTGGAGGCGGCGATCGCGAGCACGCTGGCGGCATCCGAGGGGGGCTGCGGTGCGGCGAGGCTCGATGCCGAGACGTTCGACGCCCGGCGCCCGGCCCATTCCGAACCGATCGGCCGCCGCCGTATCACCGGCACCTCGGCCATGATCCGCAGCTGCGTGCAGATCTCGGCGGACACGGCATCGTAGCCGGCATTCGTCGTCGCCACCGGCTTCTCCACCACGGAGAGCGCTCCGGCGCGCAGCGCGTTCATGGAGATGCGCAGGGAGGAATCCTCCACCGAATCGGCGATGACGACGATCGGCGTCGGCCGCTCGGCCATGATCCGCCGTGTCGTCTCGAGTCCGTCGATCCCGGGCAGGCGGATGTCCATCGAGATCACATCGGGGCGGACATTCGGAAGGGCTGCCAGGGCCTCTTCGCCGGAGGCAACGGCCGCCACCACTTCGAGACGCGGATCGCGGCCGACGATGTGGCGGAGCAACTCGCGGACCACCAGCGAATCTTCCACCAGCATCACGCGCAAGCGCGTCGCTTGCTTCGCTGCCGGAAGGATGTCGGCGGGGCTCGGTTCGGTGTCACTCACAACAATTGCCCGATCGTGTCGAGAAGCTGGCGCTGGTCGAACGTCTGTTTCGTCAGATAAGCATCGGCACCGAGACCGAGCCCCCGTGCGACATCGTCCGCATCTCCCCGCGAGGTCATCAGAATCAGGGGAAGGCGGGCGAAGGCCTCGTCCGTCCGCAGGGCCTGCAGCAGACCGAACCCGTCGAGACGCGGCATTTCCACATCGGCGACGACGAGATCGACGCGCTCGATGCCGGCGCGCAGGCGGTCGAGGGCGTCCTGCCCGTCGACACAGACGACGACGCGATAGCCCGCCGCCTCCAGGATGCCCTTCTCCAAGGTCCGCGTGGTGATGGAATCGTCGACGACGAGGATTGTCGAACGTCGCGGGGCCGCAGCTGTTCCAGCGCTTTCGCTGCGCGGCTCGGGTGCGACATGGCTCGTTTCCCCGGCCCGTGCTGCGAGCCCGTCGGGATCGAGAACCAGGATGGGGATATCGCTGCCGAGCACGACGGTGCCGGAGATCAGGCGCGGGTCCGCGCCGAAGGGCGGCGCCGGCAGGACGAGGAGGTTGCGAACATCGCGGAGCGCATCGATCCGGATGGCCCATGCGCGCCCGCCCGCCCGCATCAGGACCGCCGTCACCGGACGGGTATCGTCCCGGCGGCTCTCATCGCCCGATACACCGATCAGGTTCGCCAGATCGACCAGGGGAAGGGAGAGGTCTTCTCCACCCTCCCTCGGCAGGCGCGCCACGCTCCGCCCCATGGCCGTACCGAGACGCGACGGGTCGAGGCGCAGCAGGCGCTTCACGCTGGCGCTCGGCAGGGCGAAGGTCGACGTGCCGACATCGACCAGCAGCATCGTCCTTCGCGCGGCCGAGAGCGGCAGGTGCATGATCAGCGACGTGCCGGCCGGAACCCTGGGTTCCAGTCGGACGCTGCCGCCGAGGCGCCGGACCGTGTCGGCGACGACCGAGAGGCCGATGCCCCGTCCAGACAGGGTATCGATGGCGGACGCCGTCGAGAAGCCGGGCTCGAACACCACGGCGAGCAGAGCGTCCGGATCGCCGTCGGCGGTGCCGATCAGGCCGCGGGCCCGCGCCGTCGCCTCGATGGCCCGCAGGTCCGGCCCGCGTCCATCGTCATGGATGCCGATGACGAGACGGCCGCCGCGCACCGCGACGTCGAGGGTGATCGAAAGAGCCGGCGGCTTGTCCTGGCGCTGGCGCTGCTCGGGCGTTTCGGCACCGTGGCTCAAGGCGTTGCGCAGGGCATGAAGGACCGGGTCCTTCAGGGATTGAAGCATGGCGCGGTCGACGGGAAGGTCGAGGCCGCGCGCCACGACGTCGATCTCGCGGCCGGCCTCGCGGGCCATGTCGCGCAATGCACGCGGGAACGCACCGAACACCGTCTCCGCCGGCACCAGGGCCAGGCGCTCGGCTTCCCGTCCGATCCGGGCCGAGGCGGCATCGGCCGCGGCGATGGCGCCGGTACGGGTCTGGGCCAGCAGAGCAGCGTCTCGCGACAGAGCGAGGAGCGCCGTCTCGAAGCCGCGCAGCTCCGCCTTCATGGCATCGAGGGCGGACGTCTCCTCCTCCCCGTCGGGGCGCCGAGGCCGGATCGATCCGGGGCGGTCCTTACCCGCGCGAAGGGTCTCCGCCCGACGACCGAGGGCCGCCGCGTCTCGCCGGAGCCTCGCGAGACCCTCCGCCATCACCGATTCCGCACCGAGCGCACTCGTGAGCTCGTGCGAGGCGCGTGTCAGCGCCTCCACGGCATCGGCCGGCACGCGCAACAGCGATCCCGACTCCGCAATCATTTCGCCTTGGCTCGGCGGCGACTTGGGCTGAGACGACCTTGCGGACATTCCGTCCGCCGGGGGCTGGGGCCGCAACGGCGTGGCTTCGACGGGAGAGACGGGGACATCGGCCGGAGGCCGGGAGGGGCCGGCAAGGCAGCGGTCCAGGGCGGCGAGGGCATCGGGCGGCATCGGCGGGTCGGCCTCGCCCTTCAAGGCCGCCACATGAGCCTCGATCCGGTCGAGAGCGAGGTCGACCGCCCCCGTCGCCTCGCGATCGAGGGCGGCGTCACCGGCGACGATTCGCTCGAAGAGGGTCTCGAGCCGATGCGCCACCGCCTCGACCTTCGGCAGGTCGACGGCCCGCGAGGCACCCTTGAGGCTGTGAGCCCGGCGGAACACGTCGTTCCAGTCGGGCGGCACGTCCTCGGCGACACCGGCCAAGGCCGCGCGGATCGCGTCGATATGCTCGCGATGCTCGACCTCGAAGGCCGCGAGGAGCTGCTGGCGGATGTCCATGTCTCGGCTGCTCGGTCAGGCTCCCGTCAATGTCGGTATCGATCGGCGAGGGTGAGGAGCGCCTGGGCGAGTTCCGTGAGATTGGCCGAGGCCGCCTCGACCTCGCGCGTTCCGGCGGCGGTCTGCTGGCTCGCCTGCCGGATGTTCTGGAGGGCACCCATCACCTGCTCGATCCCGAGCTGCTGCTGGTTGGTGGAGGCGACGATCTGCTGGAAGGTCTGGACGCTCTCCTCCACCTTGGCGGTGATCTCCTCGATGGTCCGCTGGGTCGTGTCCGAGCGGGCCTTCCCGGTACCGGTACGCTTCACCGCCTCCTCGGTGAGCATGACCGAGGTGTTGATGCCCCGCTGGATCTCCGAGAGGATGGTGCGCACCTGAGCGGTCGCCGCCTTGGCCTGATCGGCGAGCAGCTTCATCTCCGAGGCGACGACGGCGAAGCTCCGGCCGCTCTCGCCCGCCGCCGCCGCCTCGATCGCCGCGTTGAGGGCCAGGAGGTGGGTACGCTCCGAGATGTCGTTGACGGTGGTGATGATCTCGCCGATCGCCTGGGTCTTCTCGCTGAGCGATACGATGTTGCCGGCGACCGCCTCGGCCTGCTCGCGGATGGAATCCATGGCCTTGGCCGTATCGGCCACGGCCCGCAGGCCCGCCCGCGAAATCTGAGCGGTGGATTGAGCGGTGGCGATGACCTCGCTGGCGCGCTTGCCGATCTGCGCGCCCGAATGGGTGATCTCGTCCACCGTGGCGGCGGTCTCCTGCACGGCCGCGAACTGCTCCTCGACGCTGGCGGCCTGCTCCTGGGCGGAGGCGCGGATCTCGGCGGCAGCGGCATTGAGATCGGCGGTGGCGGCACGGTTGGTGCGCGCGAGGTCGGCGAGGCCGGAGACCATCGCGTTCAGGGTCGCCGCGAGGCGGCCGATCTCGTCGCCGCCGGTCCGCGGAAGGGTCCGCGTCAGGTCGCCCGAGCCCACCTGCTCGGCGAAGGCCATGACCTCTTCGAGGGGTTTGACCACACCACGGCGGATGAGGCTCGTGACGATCATGCTCAGGAGTACGCAGAGACCGACGATCAGCACGATGGAGAGGAGGCTGCGCTCGTAGATGTCGGTGGAGCGACGCTGGCCCGCATCGATCCCCTGGTCGAGCACGTCGCGGGTGCGGTCGAGATCACGCAGGAACTCGTCCTGGAGGCGGTTGAGATCGTCGTTGCGGGCTTCCACCCCATCGACGTCCTTGGCCGAGATGGCAGCGAGCTGCACGTCGCTGGCGGTGCGCAACTTCCGGAAATCGGCGGCGCCCGAGGTGGCGGATTCGCCGAGCCTCTTCCAGATCGCGGCGCGCTCGGGCGACGGGGCCGTGGCAGAATAGCCATCGGCGGTGCGGATGATGTCGACGAGGATCGCCTCGGATTCGGACGCCACCCGGCGCCAGATGTCGATGATCGCGGCGATCTCGGCATCGGGGCGGTTGCGCATCAGCGCGGCGACGACCCCGTTGCGGCGAAGATTGCCGAGATCGCGCGACTTGTTGCCGAGATCATCGAGCTTGCGCGCGATGGTCAGGTCGCGCGTGACGATCATCGTGGTGTTGTCACGAACCGCCCCGATCTGGCCGAGCGCGTAGACGCCCAGCCCCACCATCACCAGGGTGACGGTGACGAAGCCGAGAAGTATCCGTTTTCCGATCGAGATCGACACTCTGGGCGACGCTCCGAAACCGCTCGACGACGAAGGCTCGTGAGAGCCTGGCCGTCAGCTTTGAGGCAGGTATCGCCGCAGGAGACGCGGCAGATCGATCACGACGAAGCCGGCGTCACCGCCCTCGAGGGCGGCCTCCTGGCCGGCACCCGGTGCATAGCCCGAAACCGCATCCGCACCCAAGCCGCCGAGATGCTGCGCGTCGGCAACGAGCGCGCCGTCCACATCCTCGACGGCCAGGACCCGGTCGACGGCGAGGGCCAAGGACGCGATGCCGCCGCGAAGGACGAGGATATGCCCCGTGGAATCGACGGCGCCCGGCGGCATCGGTCGCCCGAGAGCCCCGGCGAGACTGAGAACGCTGACGACACGGCCGGAAAGGGCGATGAGGCCGAGAAACTCCGGCGGTGCTCCGGGCACAGGCGTGCAGGCGCGAGCCGGCACCACCTGAGCGACGGCCGTCAGCGGCAGACCGTAGCGGTCCGCCCCGGAAAGACAGACGAGGAACGGCGTCCTCGAGACGGAATCGGTGCCCTTCGTTCCGCGGCGGGCCAGGGCGGCGGTGCGCTCGGCGAGGAGGGCGGATATCCGTGGCTCGACCTCGGCGGATCCGGCGGGCGGTTCGATCACGATGCGGAGTTCCTCATGCGCATGCGGGCGATATCGGCGCTTTCCACCAGTTGCCCGGCGGTCAGGCCGTCGCCTTCGGCGACGCGGGCATCCGTCGGCTGGGCGCGGCCGAAATGGATGGCGTTGTCGAGGGCCCGGTCGGCCTCCGCCTGCCGGCCGAGGGCCCCGAGCAGCAGGCCGAGCTGGTAATGCGCCATCACGAAGGTCCGGTCGAGATAGAGCGCTCCGCGCAAGGCCCGCTCGGCTTCGGCCTCACGTCCCAGTCCGTAGGCGAGGAGCCCGTCGTAGTAGTGCAGCCGGGCGTCCGTGGGCGTCGCGAGAAGCGCCCCGCGCACCAGGCGCCAGCCTTCGGCGATCCGGCCGGAATCCGCCATGGCACGCACGGCATCGAGCACCGCTTCGGGGTCCTCGGTCTCGACGGGCTCCGCTGGGGGCAGGGCGCATTCGAAGGGAGCGGGCGGGATCGGCTCGTGGGGAACCGGATCGAGAACCGGAATGGCCCATTCCGGGCCGGGTGAGGGAACCACCGGCTGCGCGGGCGACGCTTCGGCAAGGACCTCGGCACACCGAGGGCGGTAGGCCACGGTACCCGGCAGGTTCATCGCCCGCAGGATGCCGGAAAAGGCCGGGTTCGGCTCGGCATGGCCGATGAGCAGCCAGCCGTCCGGCGTCAACCGGCGACCGAGGCCACGCACGATGCCGAGGACGGAATCGGCCTGGAAATAGATCAGGACGTTGCGGCAGAGAATGAGGTCGAACTCGGTGAAGTGCGGAGGCGCCGTCCCGTCGAGGAGGCTCATCAGGTTGCCCTGCTCGAACCGGACCATCCTGCGGAATTCCGGGCGCAGGGTAAAACTGCCCTCGCGCGCGACACCGGGCACGGCGGGACCGAGGACGAAGTAGCGGGCGTGCTCCTCGGGCGGCAGGGTCCGCAGGGCCCAGCGGCCGAACACGGCCGCCCGCGCCGTCGCCAGGGCTTCGGTGCTGATGTCCGTGCCGGTGATGGCGATCCGCCATTGCGGCAGGGCGTCGCCGAGCAATTCGTGGAGCAGGATGGCGATGGAATAGGGCTCGGCCCCGGTCGAACAGCCCGCGCTCCAGATCCGCAGGGACTTCACCTCGGATCGCGCCGCGATGAGGCCGGGCAGGATGGTGCCGCGCAGGGCGGCGAACTGCTCGGCGTAGCGGAAGAAGAACGTCTCCCCGATGGTGATCTCGGCCTCAAGCGCGGCCCATTCCGAGGAGCCGGTCGCTTCCGCGTCCAGATGGGCGAGATAGGCGGCCGAATCCGCTAGACGGCAGGCCTTGAAGCGCTTGCGCAGCCGATCGAACAGCAGGTCGTCCTTGTCGGCATAATAGTGGTGCCCGGTGCGGGCGATCACCTTCGCCTTCAGAGCGGCAAAGGCGGGATCGCGATCGGGGCCGACCTTCGCCGGACGTGGCCTCGGCCCGGGAGATCCGCTCATGGGGTCACTCACGGGTCCGTCGTCGCGTCGAGGGCCGCCAGTCGCTCGGAAGCCGTGCGGGTGAGAGCGGCGAGACGCGCGCGTTCCTCCTCGCTGAGGAGTCGGGACGGGCTCAGCACGTGGACGATGCTCCGTTCCCGCTCGAATTCGGCCTCCACGCAGCCATTGAGCGTGCTGTCCCGCTCCACTGGGCGGATATCGGAATCGGGGACGACCACGAGATCCTCGGCCCGATCGACCAGGAAAGCGGTGGAGCGCCGCGCGTCGAGAACGAGGTGCCGGTTCACGGCGTGGGGATCGGGGGCCGTACTCGTCAATCCGAGGAGTCTGGCGAGGTCGATCACCGGCAGCGCTGTACCACCGAGGTTGAGGAAGCCGGCGAGGAAGCCTCCCGCCGTAGGCCGCTGGTGCAGCCGGGGCAGAGGCAGCACCTCGCTCACGCAGGTCCGGTTCAGGGCGCAGGCGGCACCCGCCACGTCGAGGATCAGAAAGGCCGTTGTCGCGGTCAGGGCATCGGTCCCGGCAGGCGGAGGAGGGCAGCATCGTCAGATAGGACGACGCTGCAAAGCGGCGCAAATGGATTCGGGTTCCCCGTATGGACGAGTTGCGGCGTCCTGCAGCGTCACGGCGTCCGCGGGTCCCGCCGACGGTCAGGTCTCGACCGGTCGGAGGACGGCCTGCAGGCTGCCCCCGGCGTCAGGCACGGCGCAGGCATGTGCGGTTCCGGCCGGCACTCTTGGCGCGGTCGAGCGCCCCATCGACGCGCCGGCAGATGTCGTCCGGCGTGGGAGAGTCGGCTCCGGCGGGCACGGCACTGGCGACGTGGTGTGCCGCTGGCTCGTTCCAAGCCTCCGCCGAAAGCCCGACCGCCGACGCCCATGAGACTCGGCCCGGGACCTTAGGCGTGTGAACGCTAACGGACAGGATGCACGAGCCTGGATCTCGCCCCGATGCGACCGGCACCGTTCTGCGGCACTATCTTGCGTCGGATGACGTTGACCGCCCCACCTCTTATCTCTAAACAACCCGACACGAGTTCCGATTCGCCTCTTCGGCGAAGGAAAAGGTTTCGATATCTCCATGCGAGTCATCCTTATCGTAACGGAAGCGCCACTGACCGGGCGGCCCTGATACAGGGGCCGCGATCCGGATGGTGGCGCTTGCAGGGTCCTTCGGGGCCCTTTTTTGTTGCCGCGACGAGACGTTTGACGCTGGGTTCAACCGGGTTTTGAGGAGCAGGACGATGAGCGGCGAGGTCATGACCGGGGCCGAAATGGTCATCCGGGCGTTCCGGGATCAGGGTGTCGATACGCTGTTCGGGTATCCGGGCGGCGCGGTGCTGCCGATCTACGATGCCCTCTTCCATCAGGAAGAATTGAAGCACGTCCTCGTCCGCCACGAGCAGGGCGCGGTCCATGCGGCCGAGGGCTATGCCCGCTCGTCGGGCAAGGTCGGCTGCGTCCTCGTCACCTCCGGCCCCGGCGCCACCAACATCGTCACCGGGTTGACCGATGCGATGCTGGATTCCATCCCGCTCGTCTGCATCACCGGCCAGGTCCCGACGCATCTCATTGGCACCGACGCGTTCCAGGAATGCGACACGGTCGGCATCACGCGCCACTGCACGAAGCACAATTACCTGGTCAAATCGATCGACGACCTGCCGCGCATCCTGCACGAGGCCTTCTTCGTCGCCTCGAACGGACGACCGGGCCCCGTCGTCGTCGATCTGCCGAAGGACATCCAGTTCGCGAGCGGGATCTACGAACGCCCCACCCGGAACGGCCACAAGACCTACCGCCCCGCCTTCAAGGGCGATGCGCAGGCGATCCGATCCGCCGTGGAGCTGATGGCGAATGCCCGCCGTCCGATCTTCTACACCGGCGGCGGCGTCATCAATTCCGGCCCGCACGCCTCGGCACTGCTGCGGCAATTGGCTGAAGTGACCGGCTTCCCGGTCACCTCGACGCTGATGGGTCTCGGCGCCTTCCCGGCCTCTAACCCGCAGTTCCTCGGCATGCTCGGCATGCACGGGACCTACGAGGCCAACCTCGCCATGCACGAATGCGACGTGATGATCTGCGTCGGCGCACGCTTCGACGACCGCATCACCGGCCGTCTCGACGCGTTCTCGCCGTTCTCGAAGAAGATCCACATCGACGTCGACGCCTCCTCGATCAACAAGGTAGTGAAGGTCGATGTCGGCATCGTCGGCGATTGCGGCTCGGTGCTGGAAGACATGCTGGCGGCCTGGAAATCCCTGCCGAAGCAGCCCGACACGGGCCGGTTCGACGAGTGGATGGCCAAGATCCGCACCTGGAAGGCGCGCGACTGCCTCGCCTACTGGCCGTCTGGCACGATCATCAAGCCGCAATACGCGGTGCAGCGGCTCTACGAGGCCTGCAAGGGCCGCGAGACCTACGTCACCACCGAGGTCGGCCAGCACCAGATGTGGGCGGCGCAGTACTTCAAGTTCGACGAGCCGAACCGCTGGATGAGCTCCGGCGGCCTCGGCACCATGGGCTACGGCCTGCCCGCGGCCATCGGTACGCAGCTCGCCCATCCCGACGGGCTCGTCATCGACATCGCCGGCGAAGCCTCGATCCTGATGAACATCCAGGAGATGTCGACGGCCGTGCAGTATCGCCTGCCGGTCAAGATCTTCATCCTGAACAACGAGTATATGGGCATGGTGCGCCAGTGGCAGGAGTTGCTGCACGGGTCGCGCTACTCGCAGAGCTATTCCGAGAGCCTGCCGGACTTCGTCAAGCTGGCAGAGGCCTACGGCGCCAAGGGCATGCGTTGCGACAAGCCCGGCGAACTCGACGGGGCGATCGCCGAGATGCTGGCCCATGACGGCCCGGTCATCTTCGATTGCATCGTGGACAAGACCGAGAACTGCTTCCCGATGATCCCGTCGGGCAAGGCGCATAACGAGATGCTGCTCTCCGACTATCTCGGCGAGACCGGAATGGACCTCGGCGACGTGATCTCCGAGGAAGGCAAGATGCTGGTCTGACCGGCGGCACGGAGGAGACAGGTCCATGAACGCCATGAACACACACTACCCCGATGCCGGCAGGGTCGAGCCCATCAACCGGCACACGCTCGCGGTCATCGTCGACAACGAGCCGGGCGTCCTCGCGCGAATCGCGGGGATGTTCTCGGGGCGCGGCTACAATATCGAGAGCCTGACGGTGTCGGAGACCGAGGTGGCGCGCCACATCTCGCGCATCACCATCGTCACCACCGGCACCGATGCGGTGATCCAGCAGATCAAGGCGCAGCTCGACCGGCTCGTGCCGGTCCACCGCGTCGTCGACCTGACCCTCCAGGGCCGTTCCCTGGAGCGGGAGCTCTGCCTCGTGAAGGTGGCCGGCACCGGCGAACACCGCACCGAGTCGCTCACCCTGGCCGCTGCCTTCGGCGCCAAGACCCTCGACGCCACCCTCAACTCCTTCGTCTTCGAGGTGACCGGCACCACCGAGGAGATCGACCGCTTCATCAGCCTGATGACGGTGATCGGCCTCGTGGAGATCTCCCGCACGGGGATCGCCGCCATGGGCCGCGGGTCGGAGGCGATGTGAAGCTTTTTCGCGGGATCACGCTATGATTGGAGGTCTGAGACGGAGGCGGGCGATGGAAGCGAAGCTGGAGCGAGAGGGACCGGGCTATACGGTTCGATTGTCGGCCGATGACGTCCGGACCCTCGGCTTGGCGGAAGGTCAGATCGTCGAAGTGCTTCCGAAACTCCTCGCGTCGCGGGAAGCAGGAGACGCAGCGTCCAGCCCGGCGCGTCGCTTCGTGAATGGCTTTCCGGTCTTCACGATGGCGGAGATGATTGCGGAAGCGCAGCGTCTCGGTCCCGACTTCGAACCTGCGACGGTCGATTGGGGGCCTGACGTCGGCTCCGAGATCATCAATGACGATGATCCGTACTGAGCGGTCCCGCCGTCCGGGCGAAATCCTGCTGGTCGATCTGGAGCCGGTGCGCGGCACCGAGCAGAACGGCCGTCGGCCCGCTCTCGTCATCTCAAACGACCAGATGCATCTGCTGGCCCCAAGAGTGATCGTCTGCCCGATCACCCGCAACCTCAATCCGTGGCCGACGAAGGTCCTGCTGCCGCCGGGCCTGCCGGTTGATGGGGCAGTCCTGGTCGATCAGGTCCGCTCGATCGACTGGGATACGCGCATCCTTCGCTCCCTCGGTTTTGTCCCAGACGTCATCCTCGCCGAGGTTCGCAGCAGACTCGCGACACTGATCGGCATGACCCCGAACGGTTCCCCGTCTCCATGACAACCCTCTACTACGCCCCCGGCGCCTGCTCGCTCGCCTCTCACATCGCCCTGGAAGAAACCGGCGCGACCTACGAGACCGTTCGGCTCGACCTCGCCAAGGGCGACCAGCGCGCACCCGACTACCTCGCCCTCAACGAGCGCGGCCGCGTGCCGGCTTTGGTCGAGGAGGATTGGGTCCTCACGGAGAACACCGCGATCCTGCGCCACGTCGCACGGCTCCATCCGGAGGCCGGGCTGTGGCCCGAGGCGCCGCGCCAGCAGGCACAGGCCGAGGAATGGCTCGCCTGGATGGCGACCGGCCACCACATCGCCTACGCGCATGTCCGCCGACCCGAGCGCTACACCACCGACGAGGAGGCTTTCCCCGCCATCCGCGCCAAGGGGGCGGATACCTGCGGCGACCTCTTCACCATGACCGACGTGCGGCTCTCGAATGGCGGCTGGGCGCTCGGCGAGCGCTACAGCGTCGTCGACCCCTACCTGCTGCTGTTCTGGACCTGGGGCCGTAGCCCGGCCCTCGGGTTCGACATGGCGGAGCGATTTCCGCACTGGACAGCTCATGCCCGCGCCATGGCGGAGCGCCCCGCGGTAAAGACCGTCTTCGCCCGCGAGGGCCTTCAGCTCCCGGCCTGAATCGCCGACGAGGCAATTGCCCCTTTCGTCAAGGGGATCACCCCGCTAAAAGCCGGCCATCGCACGGCCGCGCGGATGTCGTTTCAGATGAGGGCGCCGGGGCGCACTCATGTCTAAACATAAGAGAAGGTACCGCCATGCGGGTCTATTACGATCGTGACGCCGACCTCAACCTGATCAAGGGCAAGAAGGTCGTCATCGTCGGCTACGGCAGCCAGGGCCATGCCCATGCGCTCAACCTGCGCGATTCGGGCGTGAAGGGCATCGTCATCGCCCTGCGCGAGGGTTCGGCCACCGCCAAGAAGGCGGAGCACGAGGGCTTCACGGTGATGAACGTCGCCGACGCCGCAAAGCAGGCCGACGTCGTCATGATGCTCACCCCCGACGAGTTGCAGGGCGACATCTACAAGGAATCGCTCGAGCCGAACATGAAGCAGGGTGCCGCCCTCCTGTTCGCGCACGGCCTCAACGTCCACTTCAACCTGATCGAGCCGAGAGCGGATCTCGACGTGCTCATGGTCGCTCCGAAGGGCCCCGGCCACACCGTGCGCGGCGAGTACCTCAAGGGCGGCGGCGTGCCGACCCTGATCGCCATTGCCCAGGACGCGTCCGGCAACGCCCACGACCTCGGCCTGTCCTACGCTTCGGCCAATGGCGGCGGCCGCGCCGGCATCATCGAGACCACCTTCAAGGAAGAGTGCGAGACCGACCTGTTCGGCGAGCAGGCCGTGCTCTGCGGCGGCCTCGTCGAGCTCATCAAGGCCGGCTTTGAGACCCTCGTCGAGGGCGGCTACGCCCCCGAGATGGCCTATTTCGAGTGCCTGCACGAGGTGAAGCTCATCGTCGACCTCATCTACGAGGGCGGCATCGCCAACATGAACTACTCGATCTCGAACACCGCCGAGTACGGCGAGTACGTCACCGGCCCGCGCATCGTGACGCCGGAGACCAAGGCCGAGATGAAGCGCGTCCTCAACGACATCCAGTCGGGCAAGTTCACCCGCGACTGGATGCTGGAGAACAAGGTCGGCCAGACCTCGTTCAAGGCCACCCGCGCCAAGCTCGCCGCCCACCCGATCGAGGAAGTCGGCGCCAAGCTGCGCGGCATGATGCCTTGGATCTCCGAGAAGGCCCTCGTCGACAAAGCCAAGAATTAATTTGCGATTGGGAGGCCGGCTTCGCTCGGCCTCCGATTGCGGAAGATGCCGGCGTCGCGAAAGCGGCGCCGGCTTTTTCGTGCTCGGATCGCCGACGCGCGTGCCTCACCGAGCCGATCGCCGCGTCGGGCGCCTGTTGAACTCGGACAGCTTTCCCACGATCATGCACGGCAACGGCCGCCCACCTCGAGAGCGGCCGAAAAGCGGAGGACCACCATGGCATCGCTCTACTATGACGCGCATCGCGCGCTGCAGGAGGAGTACAACACCGTCAAGCTCGCCGAGCGCCTGGATACAGGCTGGGTCCAGGAGCGGATCGGCGAGAACGAGGCCACCTTCATCGGCAGCCGAGACATGTTCTTCCTCTCCACCGTCGATCCGGACGGCATGCCGACCGTCTCATACAAGGGCGGCAGCCCCGGCTTCGTGAAGGTGGTGGACGACAACACGCTCGTTTTCCCCGGCTTCGACGGCAACGGCATGTGGTACTCGATGGGCAATATCGAGGGTCAGTCCAAGGTCGGTCTGCTGTTCATCGATTTCGAGACCCCGCACCGGGTCCGCGTCCAGGGCCATGCCCGGATGCTGCGCGACGATCCGCTGATGGCCGAATACACCGAGGCCAAGTATCTCGTGAAGATCGAGGTGACGAAGGCCTGGGTCAATTGCCCGCGCTACATCCACAAGTACCAGAAGGTGGCGCAGAACAGGTACGTGCCGACCCCCGACAAGGAGACGCCGCTGGCCCTGTGGAAGCGCCTCGACATGGTCGGCGACGTGATCTCGGACGAGGACAAGGCGAGGGTCGAGAAGGAAGGCCAGCTCGCCCTGCCGGAATACGAGGCACGGGTAGCGCGCGGCGAGAGCTGAAGCCCGGCCGACCACAGTCCCGGCCATCGCATCCGGGGCGGTGCACTAAGCAGGTTCGCGTGGCAAGCCAACGCTTCACCTCGCTTAGGCCCGTGAAGTATCGCAGGTTTTAGGACGCAGAACCGGCGACCACTTTTGCGAACCTGCTTAGTCCGCCCGGCGGGCGACGATGAAGACCCGCGGGAAGGCGAGGAGGCGTCGCCCCCCGGCACGGGGCGGATAAGCGGCATCAATCGCCGTCGCATAGGCGGCGAGGAACGCGGCCGTGTCCTCGGAGTCCAGCGGGTCGAGGAAGGGCCGGAGCCCGGTGGCCCTGACCCACTCGACGATGGCGGCGGTATCCGCCATCGGGTGGTGGTAGGCGGTGCGCCAGACATCCACCTCGGCGGCGAGCGGCGCCAGCAGGTCGTAATAGCCGGCCGGATCCAGCATCCGCCCGAGCCGCCCAGCCACGGCCGGGTCGCCGATGGCCCCGGCCCAGGGATCGGCACCGGCGACTTCGCGCATCAGGCGGTGCGAGGGCTCGGCAAGGTTGTCGGGCATCTGCACGGCGAGCACGCCGCCGGGTGCCAGAAGGCCGAGGAGCCGAGGCAGGAGCACCGGATGGTCGGGCAGCCATTGCAGCACGGCATTGGCGTAGATCATGTCAGGCGCCCGCTCGGGGATCCAGGTCGCCGCATCGGCCAGCGCGAAGGCAAGGCCGGGCAAGCGACTGCGCGCACGCTCCAGCATCGCCGGCGAGGTGTCGAGGCCGATCACCTCCGCCTTGGGAAAGCGCGCGGCGATGAGCGCGGTGGAATTGCCGGGCCCGCAGCCGAGATCGTAGACAAGGCGTGGGGCTTCGAGAGGCACACGGGCCAAGAGCTCGGCCGCCGGACGGGTGCGCTCGTCCTCGAAGCGGGTGTAGAGGGCGGGGTTCCAATCGGCCATCGTGGGTTTCCCCTATCGCGGGGGACCGGCGAATGATCGCCCCGGCGTCCTATAAGTCATCGTCGATCCGCACGCGTCTCGCCGACGCGCGCGGGGTCCCTCACGATACCGTCCGCAACCGCGGCCCGCGGCGGACGAAGCCGACGATGTCCTTGACCGCGTCGAGGGTGGGAGCCGCGATGGCCTCGGCCCGCTCGGAGCCGTCGGCGAGGACGGAATCGATGTAGTCCGTATCGCCCACGAGGCGCTTCATCTCGGAGCCGATCGGCGCCAGGACCTCCACCGCCAGTTCCACCAGGGCGCCCTTGAAGGCCGAGAACTGCGCGCCGCCGTAATCGGCGAGCACGTCGTCACGCGTCACGCCCTTCAGCGCCGCGAAGATGCCGACCAGGTTGTCGGCCTCGGGACGTCCGGCGAGACCCGCGATCTCGGAGGGCAAGGGCTCAGGGTCGGTCTTGGCCTTGCGCACCTTGTTGGCGATGGCATCCGCCTCGTCGGTGAGGTTGATGCGCGAATTGTCGGACGCGTCCGATTTCGACATCTTCTTGGTGCCGTCGCGAAGCGACATGACACGGGCGGCAGGGCCGCCGATCAGCGGTTCGGTGATGGGGAAGAAGCCGGCGCCGTCATCGAAACCATGGGCCGCGATCGACCCCGCGAAGTCGTTGTTGAACTTCTGGGCGATGTCGCGGGTCAGTTCGAGGTGCTGCTTCTGGTCCTCGCCCACCGGCACGTGGGTGGCGCGATAGGCCAGGATGTCGGCGGCCATCAGCACCGGATAGGCGTAGAGCCCGATCGAGGCGTTCTCGCGGTCCTTGCCGGCCTTGTCCTTGAACTGGGTCATGCGGTTGAGCCAGCCGAGGCGGGCGACGCAGTTGAAGATCCAGGCGAGCTCGGCATGCGCCGCCACCTGGCTCTGGTTGAAGACGATGCTCCGCTTCGGGTCGATGCCGGCGGCGAGGAACGCGGCCGTGACCTCGCGGATCTGGCCCTTCAGCGCAGCCGGGTCCTGCCACAGCGTGATCGCGTGCATGTCGACGACGCAGTAGAGGCACTGCGCGTCGCGCTCCTGCATTTCCACGAAGCGCTTGATGGCACCGAGATAATTGCCGAGATGCAGGTTGCCCGTGGGCTGGACGCCCGAGAACACGAGTTCTGTGAACGCGGTCATCGCGCGTGGTCCCTATGCGTGATGGCGAGGAAGAAGGCGGCGCTCGGATTGGGCTACCGGCGCTTGCGTTCTGAACGGCTCACCAAAGGCGGTCAAGGTCCTTGACATGTCGGCAAAGGCCGCAACGAACACCAAAAAAATCGAATTCGTGTACGGAATTTGGTATTGTATTATGATCGCCTCGACCGTCCCAGGGAGGCGGTGAGGTGGTGAATGGAAGCTCAGCTGCAAAGTGTCATGGCCGATGTGGCCGTGAGCGTGTCGGAGTTGAAGAAGAGTCCGACATCGGTGATGAACCGTGCCGACGGAGCGCCCGTGGCGATCCTGAACCACAACCGCGTCATGGGCTACATGGTCCCACCGGAGACCTTCGAGGCCATGATGGAAGCCATCGACGACGACGTGCTGGCGGCGATCGTGAAAGCCCGCGCCGGGGAAGTGCCCGTGCGGGTCACTCTGGATGCCCTTTGAGCTTCAGTTCCTGCCGTCCGCGCTCAAGGAGTGGCACAAGCTCGGCGAGACGCTCCGGGCCCAGTTCAAGAAGAAGTTGGCGGAGCGTCTGCTGACCCCGAGGGTCGAAGCGGACAAGCTCCGCGATGCTGACCTGAAGGATTGCTACAAGATCGAGCTAAGGGCGTCAGGCTATCGGCTGGTTTACCGCGTCGACGACACCGAGATCACAGTGACGGTGGTGGCGGTCGGAAAGCGGGAGCGAAGCGCGGTGTACGGAGCCGCGAAGCGGTAGCTCCGCCGAGGACGATCCGCTGCGCCGCGAGGGCATCCTCCCGCTCCTGCCCAAGCTAACTCCGCTCCCGTTTCTGCCCGGTGGGGCACAGATCGAGCAACACGCAGCGCCCGCAGGCGGGATTGCGGTGATGGCACACGGCCTGTCCGTGCAGCATCAGGATTTCGTGGTTGTCGTAGAGAGCCTGCGCGCTCCAATCCGCGGGCAATTGCGCCCGCAGGATCGGGTGCGACGGACCGACATCGACCTTCGCGCCGATGAGGCCGGTGCGCTGCGCGACACGATGATGGTGGCTGTCGACGGGAAGCGCCGCCATCCGCAGGATGCTGAACGAGAGCACCGCCGCGCTGGTCTTCGGCCCGATCCCGGGGATCGCCTCGAGCCAGGCGCGCGCCGTATCCACCTCCATATCCCGGAGGAAGTTGAGGGACAGCGAGCCGTGGCGTTCGGCAACTGCGGCGAGGACCGCCCGGATACGCGGCGCCTTCAGTTCGGGCCAAGTCACGCCGGAAATCGTCGCCTCGATCTCCTCCACCCGAGCCTCGACGACCTCGGCCCAGTCCGGGAAACGCGCCCGCAGGGCCTTGAAGGCACGGCCGGAATCCGCGTTCCGGGTGCGGTGGGAGAGGAGCGAGGAGACGAGCTCGCTCAAGGGGTCGAGGCTGTGGAAATAGGGGATCGGACAGCCGTAGACCGGGCAGAGCCGATGGTGGACCTCCAGCGCCTTGTCCGTCAGACTCGCGTCGGCGAGGGAAGCGGAACGCTTGGTCTGCCGGGGGCGAGGGCCAGCGAGGTCGTGCCCGGATGCGATGGTCATATCGGGCGAATCCGCGACGAGTCCCGCCGGTTCCGCGTGCTCCCGCGACTGTCGGGTGCGACACAGAATCGTGCCTTTGAAACCCGCAGCCTTGCGCCACCCCGGCCGACGTGACACCTTGTGACGGTCAGCAAATGACGATGCGGGAGAGCCCAGACACGTCCGAGACCTTCACGTCCTGGACTGTCATGGCGCCGACGGAGCAACCACCCCCGGAAACTCTCAGGCACAATCACCGTATCGTTTTGACAATCTGGAGAGAGGCGCCTTCGCGGTGCCCACCGAAGGAGAAATCCCGGTCCCCTCGCGGGTCGGGAGAAGCTCTCAGGTAACCGTGACAGATGGGGGCAACCGGACCACTCGATCGAGTGTCCGGGGACACTCTGTCATGGGACGACCAGATGCCGCTCGACGCTTCCAGCACGCCGCTTCACGCGCTCCACCTGCGCCATGGCGCGCGCATGGTGCCATTCGCGGGCTACGCCCTTCCGCTGCATTATCCGGCCGGCCTGATCGCCGAACATCTTCATACCCGCAAGGCCGCGGGTCTGTTCGACGTGTCGCATATGGGCCAGATCCGGCTGAGGGCAGGCCCTGGCGGCATGGCGGAGCTCGCTTGTGCCCTCGAAACGCTCCTTCCCATCGATGTACTGGGGCTGGCACCGGGCCGGCAGCGCTACGGCTTCCTCACCGATGAGGCCGGCGGCATCCTTGACGATCTCATGGTCGCGCGGCTCGACGACAGCCTGATCCTCGTCGTCAACGCCGCGAACAAGGTGGCCGACGAGGCCTATCTCCGCGCCCATCTCACCGGCCTGTGCGAGATCACGGTGCTGCCCCGCGCGCTCCTCGCCCTCCAGGGACCGCTGGCGGAGCACGCCCTGGCGCGGTTCGCTCCTGAGACCGCCGGGATGCGCTTCCTCGACGTGCGGGTCGTCGACATCCTCGGAGCCTCCGCCATCGTCAGCCGCTCCGGCTATACCGGCGAGGACGGGTTCGAGATCTCGCTCCCCGAAGAGGCGACGGATGCCGTGGCCGAAGCCCTGCTGCAGGACGGGGACGTGGAGCCGGTGGGCCTCGGTGCCCGCGATTCCCTGCGACTGGAGGCCGGCCTGTGCTTGCACGGCGCCGACATCGATCCCGGCACCAGCCCGGTGGAAGCGGGTCTGACCTGGGCGATCCAGCCGGTCCGTCGCAAGGGCGGCGCGCGGGCGGGAGGGTTTCCCGGCGCCGAGCGCATCCTCGCGGAGATCGTTGACGGTCCCGCATCGCGGCGCGTCGGCCTGCTGCCGGAAGGACCGACACCGGTGCGCGGAGGCGCCGCGCTCTTTGCCGAGGAAGCCGGCGAAAGCATCGGCCGCGTCACCTCCGGCGGCTTCGCACCAAGGCTCAAGGCGCCCATCGCCATGGGCTATGTGCCCGTCGCCCTGTCCGAGCCCGGTACCCGCCTCTTCGCGGAGGTGCGGGGCCGACGCCTGCCGGTCTCGGTCGCGGCGCTTCCGTTCGTGCCGGCGCGCTTCAAGCGCGTTTGAGCCCGACCTTCGATCCCCTTCAAGATCCTCATATTCTTCGGAGCGCATCATGCTGAGATTCACGGACGAGCACGAGTGGCTGGCCCTCGACGGCGAGGTCGCCACGGTGGGCATCACCACCCATGCGGCCGAGCAGCTCGGAGACCTCGTCTTCGTCGAACTGCCCAAGGTCGGCGCCAAGCTGGTGAAGGGTGAGGCGGCGGCGGTGGTCGAGTCGGTCAAGGCCGCCTCCGACGTCTTCGCGCCGATCTCGGGCGAGGTGACGGAGGTCAACGAGGCCGCAATCGCCGATCCGGCCAGCGTCGGCACCGACCCGCAGGGTGCCGGCTGGCTCTACCGCGTCCGTCTCGACGACGTCTCGGCCCTGGACGGGCTGATGGACGAGGCCGCCTACGCTGAATTCACGAAGTAGCGCTCGATCCACCCTCTCCCCTCTGCGGGAGAGGGTGCCTGCGGAGCAGGCGGGAGAGGGGGCGACCTCTCCGGAACCGGTGCTCCCTTCTCCCGACCCGCATTCGCGGGCCACCCTCTCCCGCAGAGGGAAGAGGGACGCGCACAGCCGTCAATTGCACCTCCGAGGCCCATCATGCCCAACGACCGCTACGATCCCTACGATTTCGCCAACCGCCGCCATATCGGCCCGACCGCCGGCGAGATCGAAGCCATGCTCGCCGTGGTCGGCGCGCCGACGTTGCACGGTCTCGTCGACGAGACATTGCCGGCGGACATCCGGCAGGCGGAACGCATCGATTTCGGCACGTCCCTCACCGAGCGCCGGGTGCTGGAACACATGCGCGGCATCGCCGACAAGAACCGGCTCCTCGTCTCGCTGATCGGGCAGGGCTATCACGGCACCACGATGCCGCCGGCAATCCAGCGCAACATCTTCGAGAATCCGGCCTGGTACACGGCCTATTCGCCCTACCAGCCGGAGATCAGCCAGGGCCGGCTCGAAGCGCTGCTGAACTTCCAGACCCTGGTCTGCGATCTCACCGGCCTCGACATCGCCAACGCCTCGCTCCTCGACGAGGCGACCGCCGCGGCGGAGGCCATGGGCATGGCCTCGCGCATCGCCGGCAACGGCAAGACGGCGTTCTTCGTCGACGCGGAATGCCTGCCCCAGACCATCGCCGTCCTGAAGACCCGCGCGGCGCCGCTCGGCTGGACCATCGTCGTCGGCGACCCGGCGACGGACCTCGATCCGGCTGAGGTCTTCGGCGCGATCTTCCAGTATCCCGGCGTCTGCGGCGCCATCCACGATGTTTCCGAGATCATCGCCCGCCTGCACGCGGCCGGGGCCGTAGCGGTGATGGCGGCCGACCCGCTGGCGCTCACCCTCCTCAAGCCTCCAGGCGAAATGGGCGCCGACATCGCCATCGGCTCGATGCAGCGCTACGGCGTGCCGATGGGCTATGGCGGGCCGCACGCGGCCTACCTCTCCACCCGCGATGCGCACAAGCGCACCCTGCCGGGCCGTCTCGTGGGCGTCTCCGTCGATGCCCGCGGAAACCGCGCCTACCGTCTCTCCCTGCAGACCCGCGAGCAGCATATCCGCCGCGAGAAGGCGACCTCGAACATCTGCACCGCGCAGGTGCTGCTCGCGGTCATCGCCGGGATGTACGCGGTGTTCCACGGGCCGCGCGGATTGAAGGCCATCGCCGCGCGGGTCCATCGCGACGCGGTTCGCCTCGCCGAAGGCCTCGAAACCCTCGGCTTCGCCGTCGAGCCGAAGACCTTCTTCGACACGATCACCGTAGAGGTCGGCGCCTTCCAGGGTCTGATCCTGCAGAACGCGGTGAAGAACGGCGTCAACCTGCGGAAAGTGGGCGCGGACCGCATCGGCATCACGGTCGACGAACGAACCCGGCCAGACATCGTCCAGGCGGTATGGCGTGCCTTCGGCGGAGAGCATCTGACCTACGACGACGCCTGGCCGGCCCAGCGCCTGCCGGAGGCGAATCTCCGCACCTCCGCCTATCTGACCCACCCCATCTTCCACATGAACCGCGCCGAGAGCGAGATGACGCGCTACATGCGCCGCCTCGCCGACCGCGACCTGGCGCTGGACCGGGCGATGATCCCGCTCGGCTCGTGCACGATGAAGCTCAACGCCACCGCCGAGATGCTGCCGATCTCCTGGCCGGAATTCGCGGAGATCCACCCCTTCGTGCCGGCCGACCAAGCCGAGGGCTACCAGGAACTCCTGCGCGACTTCTCCGAAAAACTCTGCGCCATCACCGGCTACGACGCGATCTCGATGCAGCCGAATTCCGGCGCGCAGGGCGAATATGCCGGCTTGCTCGCCATCCGCGCCTATCACTTCTCGCGGGGGGAGGGGCATCGCACAATCTGCCTGATCCCGTCCTCCGCCCACGGCACCAACCCGGCCTCGGCCCAGATGTGCGGCATGAGCGTCGTCGTGGTCGGCGCGGATCAGCACGGCAACATCGATGTGGAGGATTTCCGCCGGAAAGCCGAGCTGCATTCCGAAAAACTCGCCGCCTGCATGATCACCTATCCGTCGACGCACGGGGTGTTCGAGGTGCGGGTCCGCGAGATCTGCGACATCGTCCATGCCCATGGCGGCCAGGTCTATCTCGACGGCGCCAACCTCAACGCCATGGTTGGCCTGGCGCGCCCCGGCGATATCGGCGCCGATGTCAGCCATCTCAACCTGCACAAGACCTTCTGCATCCCGCATGGCGGCGGCGGCCCCGGCATGGGCCCGATCGGCGTCAAGGCTCACCTGATCCCGTTCCTGCCCTCCGACCCACGGACGGGCGAGGAAGGTGCGGTCTCGGCCGCTCCCTACGGCTCGGCCTCGATCCTGCCGATCTCGTGGAGCTACTGCCTGCTCATGGGCGGGCGCGGCCTGACGCAGGCGACCCGCATCGCCATCCTCAACGCCAATTACATCGCGAGCCGGCTGAAGGGCGCCTATCCGGTGCTCTATGCCGGAGCGCAGGGCCGCGTGGCGCATGAATGCATCATCGACGTCCGGCCCTTCCAGAAATCGGCCGGGATCGGCGTCGAGGACATCGCCAAGCGCCTGATCGATTGTGGCTTCCATCCGCCGACCATGTCCTGGCCGGTGGCCGGCACCCTGATGATCGAGCCGACAGAATCCGAGACCAAGGGTGAGATCGACCGGTTCTGCGACGCCATGCTGGCGATCCGCGAGGAGATCCGTGCCATCGAGGAAGGGAGGATGGATCGGGCCAACAACCCGCTGAAACACGCGCCGCACACGGTGCAGGATCTGATCGGACCCTGGGAGCGGCCCTATTCCCGCGAGGCGGCCTGCTTCCCGTCCGGAAGTCTCCGGATGGACAAGTACTGGCCGCCGATCAACCGCGTGGACAACGCCTACGGCGACCGCAACCTCGTCTGTTCCTGCCCGCCTGTGGATGCCTATGGCGAGGCGGCGGAGTAGCGGCGCCACGGGCGGCCGGCCGAGAGGCGGCTCGGCCGTTCATGCGGGCAGGTCGAACCAATGGACCGATCCTCCATGGAGGCCATGTCGGCCAACAATTCTCACGCGGTGCGGTCGCGAACGGGATCGGTCGCTTTCGCCACAGCGATCGTGCCGTCGTCGAGCGTGAGAAAGCGTATGCCGCCAATCCGCAGAGTGGCGACGGTCAGGCGATAGCTCTGCATCGTCACGTTCAGCGGCTCCTGCTCGACGCGCTTGATCGTCGAGAGAGACAATCCGCTTTTCAGGGCAAGATCGGACATGGACCAGCCCAGCAATACCCGCGCGGCCCGCAGATGATCGACGGTCAGGATGCCGGCCCCGGCATCTCCGCGGATCGAGATCGACGACTGTCTTGCCAACGCTTTGTAGGGCGGCGAGACGACGAACTGGTCGAGATGTTGCCGTGCAACGTTCTCGAGATCGGCAGACCTGTCGATGTCCACCGACGCGATCGGTGCGTCCGTGGACTCGGCCGGTCGTGATTCGGCCGGTCGTGATTCGGCATTGTCGGTGAAAGCGCGCGGCGTAAAGCCCTTACGGCGGTTCAGCCAGTCGAGCCAAGCAAGAGGCGGTTCAGCATACGGCATTGAATGGCACATGCGGCTTCATCATCGATAGACATCCCACTACGCAGGTGCCGAAACGAGGTAGGAACGGCGTGATGAGGCCAGACATACCATCGGCAAACAGACGACATGCACTTTCTAGTTACGTGAACTTGTCCGCCGTCGCCGCGCGAATAGGATTTCTTAGGAATTTATACTTTATATAATCGCTACAACAAGCATGTGTGTCAAATTTGCGCAATATAGATACTGTTCTGCGTGATATCGATAGAACACCGGACGCCGGATAGAGTATCGGCGCCGCACGGATCCCCAAACGGGCGAGGCCTCGCTCCCGGGATGCGACGTCTCCCTCCGCATCTCGTCGCAGCCTCACAGATCATGCGGAGTGACGGCTGCCCTGCCGTGTTTCCTTGGGCGCGCGGCCGTACAGGCGGCGGTAGCGCTGTCCGAAATCGCCCATATGGACGAAGCCCCAGCTCCGCGCGATGTCGGCGATGGACAGGGTACTCTTGGCGGACGACATCAGATCAAGATGCGCTTTCGCCAAACGCCGATCGATGATGAACTGCACCGGCGTTAATCCGATCTCCCGGCGGAACTTGTCCTGGAGCGAGCGGACGCTGATCCCGGCCGCCGCCGCGACATCGGCCAGGACCAGGGCATTCGACAGGTTCGCCTCGATATAGTCGAGCGCCGCCCGGAGGCTGCGGGATGGAACGTCCCGCGTTCCGGAACGCGGGGACGCGATGCGCCTGGGCCAAGCCGAGAGGAGCTGATAGGTCAGGACCTCGCGGGCCAGCGGAAAGATCAGGTCGTCGTGCCGATCGATTCCCTGGATGCGACGCTGAACCTGTTGCAGAGACAGGAACAGGGCTTTCATGCCGGGCGTCGCGACCTCGGCGAGAGGTGCCAGCAACGGCAAACCGCGATCGTCGCCGCCCGTGAGCGCCTCGTTGGCGGCCATCAGGGTATCGACCGCGAAGGTCCCGCTGATCGCACTGAACGCGTTCGAGGCATGGACCTCGCGCAGATCGTCGAAATCGACGAGCGTGGCGTGTGTGGGCAAGCCGTCGATGTTGCCGGAGCGGCGCCGATAGACGATGTGCCCGCTCGACACGAACCGGATCGTGATGAGGCGCGCATCGAACTTCGGTTTGGTGACGAAACCACTGCTCGAACGGGTCTCCCAGAGGCTCAGTGTCTCGCTTTGGCTCCCGGCGATCGCGATGTTGGGCGAGACCGAGCGCATGGTATCGAAGTTGACCGCGATGCCGCCGCGGTCGTTGAACACCTGGAGCTGTCGAAGCGACGCGATGTTGGCGACGAACCGACCCTGGGGGCGCCAGATGGCCGGTTCGGGACGCGGATGACCGGTCATCGTGCCTGCCTGGAATTCTGCCTATCGCCGACGGGTCGACTGCCGATCTCATACCAGGGTGGGAAACTCAAGAATTGTGATCGACCAAGACGGACTTTCCCGTCATTCGTCGGCCAACCCGTCGCCGCTACACCAGAATAAACCGTGGAGGATGAGCGCCGCGCACATAACCTTGAGTTGATTTTCGGATATTATAGTTGCATTCGCATCATCAGATGCGCGAATGACCGCTTCAAGCATTCTCGCGCATTGCCTGTGACGCAAACGACCTTCCACGATCTGTTCCTGTCGTGGAATGTGAGGCGGCACGGATTTCGGCGACGAGGGTCGGCAATGCCTGGAACGCGCTATACGATCCTGTCGACCCCCATCGGTCCACTCGTTCTCGCCGGCGCGGACGAGCGACTGGCTTGCATCGGCTTTCCCAGCGGAAAGGGCGCGGTGACGCCGGGGATGGACTGGCACCGCGACGATGCGGCCTTCGCGCAGGCGCGGACGCAGCTCGGCGCCTATTTCGACGGACGCCTGACCCGGTTCGATCTCGCACTCGCCCCGCGCGGCACGCCGTTCCAGCATGAGGTCTGGCGGGCGCTCACCGAGATCCCGCCCGGTGAGACGATCTCCTACGGCGAGCTCGCCCGCAGAATCGGACGGCCGGGCGCCAGCCGGGCCGTGGGCGCGGCCAACGGCGCGAACCCACTGCCCATCGTCGTGCCCTGCCATCGGGTCATCGGCGCCGGCGGGGCGCTCACGGGCTTTGCCGGAGGCCTCGACACGAAGCGCTTCCTTCTCACGCTGGAACGTGGCCAGGACTCCGAAATTCAAGGCTCCGAAATCCAGAACGCCGAAATCCAGGACACCAAGCCGGCCGAACAGCTTCGACTGCTATAGGCCCCCGCCTATTTCGGCAGCGCGTAGATGTTCACGTCGAGCTTCTCGTCCGCCTTGTCGTTGAGGTCGGTGACGTATTCCTCGATGAAGCGGTCCTGGACCACCACGTCCTTGGCGTCGAGATAGGCGGTCAGCGTCTCGTAGGTGCCGTCGATCTCGTCGTAGGAACCCTTGTGCGGGAAGCGCAGGGCCTTACCGCTGGGGGTGGTGCCGAAGCGCAGGCCGCCGGTCTCGGCGGGCTTCGGGTCCGGCATGGATGCGATGGGGATCATCGCCTCGAACTGGAAACCGTCATCGTCGGTCTTGGCGAAGACGGCGAGCGGCCGGCCGGTTGGAGTGATCCCGTCTTTGGCGAGCGCCTCCTCGATCTTCGCGAAGGCGGCCTTCAGCGCTGGCACCGCCTCCTCCCAGCTCGCCCGTCCGGCGAGGATCGCGGCGGGCTTCGGCGGCAGGGAGACCTCGTCCACGTCATTGGCGTCGCCGGGGGTCTCCACCAGGGTCTGGCGCAGCGGTCCGGCCGGAATCGGCGGCGCGCCGGGGAGCGCCTGGGTCGGAACCGGACGGGAGGGCGCATCCGGGGCGGGATTGGCCGGATCGGGCGCTGTCGTCGTCGGCAGGGGATTGGTGGTCGCGGGCGAGGCCGGCTCCTGCGCGAGGGCCGAGGAAACCGCCAGGATGGCGGCGAGGCTGACGAGCGGCAATGGACGATGACGGGTCAAGGCAACGCTCCGGGCTCGCACGCCGCGACGAATCGCACGGCTGTGTCGCGCATTCTGCAAGGTAGGGACGAAGCCGCCCGGCGGCGAGGCGCGGGGCGCGTTTGCGCGCAGGAACGTGACCGGCGCGGCCCTTGTGCAACGCTCCCTTGATCCAGCGCCGCGTGCGCGGCCCCGCGCTTTGCCCTATATGCGGTGGTCGCTCGGAAGATGACCTTCCGAGCGCTCCCCCAGACGGCCACGAAACGCTGACGATCATGACGAGGCTCGCCAACCGACGGTTCCTGAAGATGCACGGGGCGGGCAACGCCATCGTGGTGCTGGACCTGCGCGGCACGGAATTGGTTGTGAGTGCCGAAGAGGCCCGAGCCATCGCCCGTCACCACCGCTCGGGCTTCGACCAGCTCATGGTCATTCACGACCCGCGCAGCCCCGGCACCGACGCCTTCCTGCGCATCTACAACACAGACGGGACGGAAGCCGGCGCCTGCGGCAACGGCACGCGCTGCGTCGCCTACGCCATGCTCGACGACCCTGCCATGGCGCGGCCGGCCGAGAGCGGCAGCCTGACCCTGGAGACCAGGGCCGGGCTCGTCGGCGTGAAGCGCGAGGCGCAGGCCTCCTTCACCGTCGATATGGGCCGGCCGCGCCTGAAGTGGGACGAGATCCCGCTTGCCGAGCCGTTCCCGGACACGCGACGGATCGAACTCCAGATCGGCCCGATCGATGCGCCCGTCCTGCATTCGCCGGGCGCGGTGAACATGGGCAATCCCCACGCGGTATTCTTCGTCGAGCGCGATCCCGACGGCTACGACCTTTCCCGCATCGGCCCGATGCTGGAGAACCACCCGATCTTTCCCGATCGCGCCAACATCTCCCTCGCGCAGGTGACGGGTCCGGAGACGATCAAGCTCCGGGTCTGGGAGCGCGGCGCCGGGCTGACGCTGGCCTGCGGCACCGCCGCCTGCGCGGCATTGGTCGCGGCCTCGCGCCTGCGCATGATCAGCCGCCACGCCACGGTGAGCCTGCCAGGCGGCGACCTCGTCATCGAGTGGCGCGCCGATGACCACGTGCTGATGACCGGCCCCGTGGCACTCGAATGGGAAGGCTTCCTGCCCACCGCGATCTTCGAGCGCATGGACTGAATGGCCGTCGTTATGACCACCCGCGCCATCTTTCCCGGACACCCGAAGGGTGATCCGGGATCCAGTCCAGAACGCGCCGCGTCGGCGGCCCCCTCGATGCGGAGCACGGTTTCGGCGCTTCGCGACGTTCCTTGCTGGGCCCCGGATCGGGCTTCGCTTCGCTTCGCCCGGCCGGGGAAGGGGTGCGGCGACGAACGCCGCCTCTCCTCTGGGCCCTTCGCCTGATGGCCATCGAAACCCTGACCTTCGGCTGCCGCCTCAACACGGTGGAATCCGAAGTGATGCGCCGCCATGCCGAGGTGGCGGGAGCCGGTGGCGACCTCGTCCTCGTCAATACCTGCGCCGTCACCGCGGAAGCTGGGCGGCAGGCCCGCAAGGCGATCCGCAAGCTCGCCCGCGAACGGCCGGACGCCGAGATCGTCGTCACAGGCTGCGGCGCACAGGTGGAGACGCAGGCCTATTCCGCCATGCCCGAAGTGGCGCGGATCGTCGGCAACGATGCCAAGACCCGGGCCGAGACCTGGACACCTGCGCCGACGGCGCGTCCGCGCCTCGGCATCGACGACATCATGGCGGTACGCGACGCCGCGCCGACGCGGTTCGCCTCGATCGCCGGGCATACCCGCGCCTTCGTGCCGGTGCAGAACGGCTGCGACCATCGCTGCACCTTCTGCATCATCCCCTTCGGCCGGGGAAACTCGCGCTCGGTGCCACTGGCCGACGCGGTCGATCAGGTCCGCCGCATCGTCGACCATGGCGGGCGCGAGGTGGTGCTCACCGGCGTCGATCTCACCGCCTATGGCCGGGATCTTGCCGAAGGCTTGAGCCTCGGACGATTGGTCCAGGCCATCCTGCGAGACGTGCCGGACCTCGCGCGCCTGCGCCTCTCCTCGATCGATTCCATCGAGGCCGACGCGGCGCTGATGGATGCGATCGCCGGCGAGGCACGGCTCATGCCGCATCTCCACCTCTCGCTCCAGGCCGGCGACGACGTGATCCTCAAGCGGATGAAGCGGCGGCACGGCCGCGCCGACGCGATCCGTTTCTGCGACGACGTACGGCGCCTGCGCCCAAACGCCGTCTTCGGCGCCGATCTCATCGCCGGCTTTCCCACCGAGACGGAGGAACAGTTCACCCGCTCCCTCGATCTCGTGGCCGAATGCGGCCTGACCCATCTCCACGTCTTTCCCTACTCGCCGCGCCCGGACACGCCCGCCGCGCGGATGCCGCCCGTCCCCGGAGACGTGATCCGCGAACGCGCCGCCCGTCTCCGTGAAGCGGGAGCGGCGGCGCTGACGGCGCATCTCGCGGGAGAGGTCGGCCGGACCCACCGCGTGCTCACCGAGCGCGGCGGAATGGGGCGCACGGAAGGGTTCACGCCGGTCCGGCTGGCGGCGGATACGTCTCCGGGCGAATTGCGCGACGTGGCGATCGCCGGACATGACGGCAGGGTGCTGATCGCGGCGGAGTAACCCTCCCCCCTCTGTGGGGGAGGGTGGTCGCGAAGCGGCCGGGAGAGGGGCAGCGCGACATCCGGCACCGTGACTCCCCTCATCCGACCCGCCAACGCGGGTCACCTCCTCCCGCAGAGGGGGACAATGAACCGCGCTTCATTCGCCGACCTGATGCCCGCAGATCTCCATCCGCTCGCGCATATGGCCCGGCGCCGGGGCCTCCACCACGATCGGCGACTTCTTCGGATAGAGCGGCAGGGTGAGCGAATGGGCGTGTAGCTGCAGCCCTGGGCCGCCCGAACGGGGCGCAGATCCGTAGATCGTGTCGCCGAGGATGGGCCAACCCATGGCGGCGCAGTGAACGCGCAGCTGATGCGTGCGACCGGTGACCGGGCTGAGGGCGAGCCAGGACAGGGTCAGGTCCGGGGAGCGGCCGAGGACGCGCCACGTGGTCAGCGACGGGTCTCCGGCCGGGTCCGCCTTCATCCACCACGAGCGCGGATCGTCCGAGCGGCGGGCGAGGGGGAGGTCGATACGGCCCTCGTCCTCGGTCGGGCCGCCCTCGACGATGGCCCAGTAGGTCTTGCCCACCGTGCCGCTCGCGGCGAACAGCTTGTTGAGGCGCGCTAGCGCCTTGGCGTGACGGCCGAGAGCGAGGCAGCCCGACGTGTCGCGGTCGAGGCGATGGGCCGCCTCCGGGCGACGCGGCAGACCGAAGCGCAGAGCGTCGAGATGGTCGGTCAGCGTCTCCCCGCCCCTCGGGCCGGGATGGACGGGCAGCCCTGCCGGCTTGTCGATGACGAGGACCAGGGCATCGCGGTAGAGGAGGCGCGCGCCTATGTCTGTTAGGAGGGCATCGGCTGAAGGCATCGCCCTGCGCTACTGATGCGGGGTCGGGGGAGCAAGTGGGAATGAGCGAAGACAAGAGGCCGGGCTGGCTGTTGCGGCGGATGTTCGGGAAACAGGAAGAATCCTGGCCGCCGAAGCCGGTACCGGTCCAGCCGCCCGATCCGAAGCCGGAGCGGGAGCCGGCGGCGCCACCGATCGCTTCCCCCGCCTCGGCCTCCGAAGGCCAACCCGATTTCGTCAGAGGTGCGGACGACGTCTCGGCCATCCCGCTCCCCCCCAGCGAGCCCGCCGCCGCAGATCCGGACAAGAACGCGACACCCGACGAGATCGAGGGCGCCGACCTCCAGCCGATCGCGGGTGCCGAGGAACGTCCGCCCGCCGGGACAGCCGGCGACGATCCCGTGCGCGGGGCGGAGATCGCCGATACCACGACGGTCGCCTTCGCACCGGAGCCGGAGCCCTTCCCGAAACCCGAATCTGCACCCGTACCCGAGGCAGAGCCCGAGAAGCGTGGCTGGTGGAGCCGCCTCACCGGCGGCATGAAGCGCACCTCCTCGGCCCTGTCCGAGCGGGTCACCGGACTGTTCACCAAGCGCAAGCTCGACGCGGACACCCTGGAGGAACTGGAAGACGCCCTGATCCAGGCCGATTTCGGCATCGACACCGCCATGCGGATCTCCGAGGCCGTGGGCAAGGGCCGCTACGAGAAGGGCATCTCCCCGGACGAGGTCCGGGCGATCCTCGCCGCCGAGGTGGAGCGGGCGCTGGCACCGGTGGCCATTCCCCTCACCATCGACACGACGAAGAAACCCTTCGTGATCCTGATGATCGGCGTCAACGGCGCCGGCAAGACCACCACGATCGGCAAGCTCGCCCTGAAGCTGAAGGGGGAGGGGCACAGCCTGATGCTGGCGGCGGGCGATACGTTCCGGGCCGCCGCGATCGAGCAGCTCAAGGTCTGGGGCACCCGCACCGGAGTTCCGGTCGTGGCGGGAGCGCAGGGGGCGGATGCCGCCGGCCTCGCCTTCGAGGCGTTCCAGCGGGCCAGGACGGAGGGTACGGACGTCCTCCTCATCGACACCGCCGGACGGCTCCAGAACAAGGCCGGCTTGATGGCGGAGCTGGAGAAGATCCTGCGGGTCATCCGCAAGATCGACGCCGAGGCGCCCCATGCGGTGCTCCTCGTCCTCGACGCCACGGTGGGCCAGAACGCGCTCAGCCAGGTGGAGCTGTTCTCGAAGGCGGCCAACGTCACCGGTCTCGTCATGACCAAGCTCGACGGCACCGCACGGGGCGGCATCCTCGTCGCCCTGGCGGCGAAGTTCGGCCTGCCGGTCCACTTCATCGGCGTCGGCGAGGGCGTCGAGGATCTGGAGCCCTTTGCCGCCAGGGATTTCGCGCGGGCCATCGCGGGACTGGAGGAGGATTAGGAAAGCGGACGAAGGCTCCGGAAAGGCGCGCAAAGGCCGACGCGCTAGGAAAGACGGGGCGAGTATCCTACATCCGGCCTCCTGCCCGGTGATCGCCCCGTCGCCGGTCGCGCCGCAGCACGAGCCGTTCATCGACATGACCCTGCCCATCGAATCCGTGCCGCCGCGCCGCCATCTCGATCCGATGCCGAAGCTCGCCCTGGAAATGGGGCCGCTGGTCCTGTTCTTCCTCCTCAACGCCTTCGGAGCCCGGTTCGGCCTGAGCGAGGACGGCACCACCTTCATGGCCATCGGCGTGTTCGTGGCGGCGACGGTGGTGGCGCTCGCCATCCACTTCGCGCTGCTGCGCCGCCTGCCGATCATGCCGCTGGTCTCCGGCATCGTCGTCCTCGTCTTCGGCGGCATGGCGCTGGCGCTGCACGACAAGACCTTCTTCGTGATCAAGCCGACGATCGTGAACGCCCTGTTCGGCACGATTCTCCTAGGCGGCCTGCTGTTCGGGAAGTCGTTGCTGTCGGTGGTGCTCGATTCGGTCTTCGACCTGACCGAGGAGGGCTGGCGCAAGCTGACCTTCCGCTGGGGGCTGTTCTTCTTCGCGCTCGCCGCTCTCAACGAGGTGATCTGGCGGACGCAGACCTACGCGTTCTGGGCCAATTTCAAGGTGGTCGGCATCATGCCCCTGACCATCCTCTTCGCGCTCTCGCAGACCCCGCTCCTGATGCGGCACGACCGCAAGGCTGCGTCGAAATCCGAGACATAAGGAAGGCTCCGGATCCCGCCCTTCGGATCGGCCTCTAGCCGAGCACCCGCTCGTATTCCGCTTCCGGCACGCCGTAGGCCTCGCCCGCGGCCCGTTCCAGCGCATCGCGGTCCCGCAGGTTGATTCCGCCCCGGCGGGTCTTCACGGCACCGAGAGCTTCCATCGACCTCAGAGCCGTGGTCACCCCAGCCCTGCGCACCCCGAGCATCAGCGATAGCAGCTCGTGCGTGAGGGGCAGATCCTCACGGTCGGCCCGGTCGTGGCACATCAGGAGCCAGCGCGCGAGGCGCTGCTCGATGGTGAAGCGTCCGTTGCAGAGGCTCGCCTGTGCGAGCTGAACCGCGAAGACCTGAGCGTAGCGCAGGAGGTGATCGTGGAGCGGCCTTCTTTCTTCGATCAGGCCACGGAACACCCTCGCATCGATGGCGATCGCCCGGCAGGCCATCTGGACCAGGGAGGTGTTCGGCGAGCGGTCGAGACCATGCAGGATGGCGAGACCGGTCATGCCCTCGGGGCCGACGATGCCGGCCTCGGCCTGCGTCCCGCCAAGGGTCCGCGCGACGACGGAGATCACGCCGGGCTCGGGGAAGTAAACTGTGGCGATCGGCCGATCCGGCTTCTCCACCACGATTCCGGGTTCCAGGGAGATCCGGTTCAGATGCGGCTGAAGGCGCTCGAACTCCGAGGGCAAAAGACCGCGGAGAAGCCTGTTGCGTATCTCACTCTGCACGATGGAATACGTCACGGCTCCGCCGGGTCCTTAGGCAAGAGCACATGAGGCCTCGTCACCACGCCCGAGCTCATTCCCCAGGGTAGATTGCCGTATGACACACCGGCAAAGACTTGTGAATACTACGCATTAGTACATCAAAGTACGATATCGTACGGTTGACGTCGTCGTTCAAGTATACATCAATATATTATTCGTCTATCGCCTGGCAGATACTGCACCCGCCCGAAAAAAAGGTCCTCCCGCCCTTCACCGGCGGCCGATTTTTAGGGTCGGGGAAAAACCGATCGCGCAGGATGTCAGGGGCGCGCCACGGTCCCGGCGGCGCGGATCTTCTGCAGCACGGCAGCGTAGTTCTCGGGCGTGACGATGCCGACCAGCTTGTCGCGGATCACGCCGTCGGGGCCGACGATGAAGGTCTCCGGCACGCCGTAAACGCCGAAATCGATACCGGTCCGGCCGGTCGAATCCATGCCTACCGCTTGGAACGGCACACCGCTGCGCGACAGGAAGCGGCGGCCGTTCTCCGGCGCGTCCTTGTAGTCGATACCGACGAGGTTGATCCCCGGCTCACGTGCCAGCCGCATCAGTTGCGGATGCTCGATCTGGCAGGGAGCGCACCACGAGGCCCAGAAATTGACCACCGTCACGCGGCCCTTGAGATCCGCGCTCGACAGGCCGGGGATCGCCTGCCCCTCGCCGCCGACGAGGTTGGGCAGCGGCTCCAGCGCGAAGGTCGGCACCGGACGCCCGATCAGCGCCGAGGGAATGGCGGAAGGATCGGCGCCGGATCGCAGGCGTATGAAGAACACCAGGGCCAAGGCGGCGAAGACGAGCACCGGCGCGATGACGAGCAGCGAACGGCGCACCGGTGCCGATGTGGAGGTCGCGCTCACGCCCGTTCTCCCGCATCGCCCTGGAGGATCGCCAGCGCCCGCTTCTGCGCGCGATGATCGCTGAGCGAGCGCCAGATCAGGATGCCGATCACCAGGGCGGTGAAGGCGTAGGCGCCGAGGATGAAGCTGGCATGCGGCCCGAGCGAAGTCATCGGTCAGAGGCCCTGGATCGCGTGCCCGATGGGCCGGGAAGGACGGAGATCGGCATCGAGGCGCTCGGCCTCGCGGATGGTGAGCGCCCTGACGCGGCGGCGCAGGATCTCGGTGCGCATGGCATAGAGGTGCAGGGTGATTCCGAGCAGGGTGAAGGCCAGGATCATCTCGATCAGGGGATAGAGCATCGAGGGGTCGATGCTGGAGCCGCCCATGCGCATGATCGAGGCCGGCTGGTGCAGTGTCGACCACCAGTTCACCGAGAACTTGATGATCGGCAGATTCACCGCCCCCACCAGCGTCAGGATCGCGATGGCGCGCGCGGCCCGGTTCGGGTCCTCGATGGTGCGCCACAGGGCGATGATGCCGCAATAGATCAGGAACAGGACCAGCATCGAGGTCAGCCGAGCGTCCCAGACCCAGTAGGTGCCCCACATCGGCTTGCCCCAGAGAGAGCCGGTGACGAGGCAGATCAGAGTGAAGGCCGCCCCGATCGGCGCCGCAGCGCGCTGAGCCACATCCGCGAGCGGGTGCCGCCAGACCAGGGTACCAATGGCCGAGAGCGCCATCGACCCGTAGAAGAAAACTCCCAGCCAGGCGGCAGGCACGTGGATGTACATGATCCGCACGGTCTCGCCCTGCTGATAGTCGGGCGGCACCACGAACCATGTCAGGTAGAGGCCGACCGCGAGCAAAGCGGCCGAGAGCCCGGCGAGCCAAGGCATCACGGGGCCGGTCCAGCGCAGGAAGTGACCGGGATGGGCAAGGCGTGTCCACATGGTCTGCGGACCTAACCCAGGGTGCGGTGCAGCGGCAATGCGGGTGTTGAGCGCAGCCTGCGCACCGTGCATCATTTCTTCGCGCGCGCCCCGCCGGGCGAATCGGCCTCGATCTCTCGCAGGAGGAACGCTTCCGCGCGCCGCCAGGATTCGTCGTTGTCGCCCCGGAAGTTCAACTCCCGCGAGAAGACGGTAGTGCCGCCTCGGGTCTCCACGATCCGGGCGAATATCTGCATGATGAGCGTGCTGCTCTTGTGGATCACGCCGACGAAGGCGAATCCGGCGTCGGCCTTCCGCGCGGCGCCGAGGATGCAGGTCGGCGCATTGTCCGGGCAGGATCGTGCGAGCGATTCGGCCGAAATCTCCGCCACCCGAAAGCGGCCCTCGGCAACGAGACCCGCCGAAAGCCCCTCGGCCATCGCCGCGAGGCGGGCGGCATGCTCGGAGGTCTGATCCTTCGGCTCGCCGGACGTGTCGAGCATCCGGATCGGCAGCATCGCCAAGGCTTGGGCGGACAGGGCTTGGGCGGACAGAGCTTGGGCGGACAGGACTTGGGCGGCCTGAGGCTCGACAGCCGAGGGATCGGCGGAACAGGGACAGGAAGCGAGGAGGCCGAAGCCGATCGCGACGGGGAGGCTCCGATGGGATGTGCGCATGGCGTGTCTTTCCCGAAAATCCGGTCCGCTGCGATGTGCGGTCCTTCGGTTCGGCGATAGCCGGGCTGGGTCGCACTTTCTTGCCATTCGGTGCCACCTCGACGACGCTTTCCCCCGAGGGGGGCGACGGGATGCTGATCGGTCTGACCAAGGCGCGCTCGATGGGAGCGGTGGCCGATGCGGTGGAGCGCGCCGGGGGCTCGGTGGCGCGCGTGTTCAGCAGGGCCGAGATGCCGCTCGCCCTGATCGAGGAGCCGGATCGGCTGATCCTGCTGCGGGACCAGTTGCGCATCGTCGAGGAGGCGGCCCGCGAGATAGGCGATGCGGCGCTGCCGGCCCGCCTGTCGCTGGGTGCGGGCGTTCCGAGCCTCGGCCCCTACGGCATCCGCGTCTGCGCCTCGGCCACCCTCGGCGAAGCGCTGGCGCTGGGCACCACCCTGATCGTCGACCACCTGCAGACCGCGACGCGGATGGATGTATCGGTCCGGGAAGGCCGCGCCCACGTCACCTATGCCGTCACCGACGACAGTCCCGTCGGGCGGCAGAAGAACGAGGTGCTGGCGCTCGGCTACATTCTGGACGTGCTCCGCCGGTTCCTGGGACCCGGCTTCGTGCCTCGGGATGCGGGTGTCTCGGGGGCGGTGCTGCAGGATCGCAGGGCGATCGAGACCACCCTCGGCTGCGATCTTCGCCTCGGGCCGGGCGCGTTCGTCAGCTTCGAGGCCGGTCTCATCACGACGAAGAACCCGCGACCGGCGACGGCAGCGGACGTCATGGGGACGGCCGGGGTACCCGACCCGAGCGATTTTCTTCTCTGCACGAGCCATCTCATCCGCCTCGGCCTCCTCGACGGGCGCCCGTCCATCGACTGGCTTTGCCGCCGGCTCGGCCTGTCGCGGCGCTCGCTCCAGCGCCGCTTCGAGGCACATGGCACCAGCTACGGCGCCTGCCTCGCCCAGATCCTGATCGGGCAAGCCAAGGATCTCCTGGCGCGGACGGACCGGCCGGTCGGCCGAATCGGCCTCGATCTGGGCTATGCTGATGCCGCACATTTCACCCGCGCCTTCCGGGGCTGGACCGGCCTGCCGCCGAGTGAGTGGCGACGCTTGGCAACGGGACTGGCAACGGGGCCGGCCATGGGGCGTTGACGCTGCGCCATGTTGGACAAAGCCCTCTACTACGCCCTGACCTTCGCCGAATCGGCCCTGTCCGTAGTTGGCATCCGTGCCACCTACGAACAGCCGCGCTACGAGGTGGTGGGGCGACTGCCCCGCGACGTCGAAATCCGCCGCTACGAACCGCGCGTCGCCGTCGAGACCGACATGGCGGGCCCCGGTGATGCGGAGGCGTTTCGCCGGCTGTTCCGGTACATCACCGGCACCAATGGCGGAGACGAGCGTGTCGCGATGACGGTGCCGGTGGAACAGGGCACCCGCATCGCCATGACCGTGCCGGTCGAGCAGGGTGGCGATCTGCGCGTGATGCGCTTTTTCCTGCCCGCCGCCGTCGCGAAGGCCGGTCCGCCCGTCCCGACCGACCCGGAGGTTCGCATCGCTCGGCTGCCTGCCACGACCTTCGCCGCGCTCCGCTTCTCCGGCACCCTCGACGCGAGGGCTCGCGAGAAGCGCGAGGCCATTCTCCGGCAGGTCCTGGCGAAGGTCGCGCGTGAGCCCACCGGCCCGTCCAGCGTCCTCAGCTACGATCCGCCTTTCGCGATTCCTTTCCTGCGGCGCAACGAGATCGTCATCCCCGTCGCCGAAAAGCGATGACCGCTCCGGCCGCGATCATTCCGACCATCTCAGTGCCGCCGCCGCCGCGAATGTCCCGATGACCGCGGCGATCAGGCTGAGGCCCGACAGGATCAGCAGCGGCGTCGTGAACGGCACCGTGCCGCCGGACGCCGCCTCGGTGGCCGAGACGCCGAAGATCAGCGTCGGGATCATCAGCGGCAGGACCAGCACGGCGAGGATCAGGCCGCCCCTGCGGATCGAGGCGGTGAGTGCGGCGCCGACGGCGCCGATGAAGGTGAGCGCCGGCGTCCCCACCAGAAGCGTCAGAGCGGTGGCGCCCATGGCGGTGCCGTCGAGGGCCACGAGCAGCCCGAAGAGCGGCGAGGCTAGGGCCAGGGGCAGGCCGGTGGTGAGCCAATGCGCGATGACCTTGGCGAGGACCACCATCTCCATCGGTGCGGGCGCCCCCGTCATCAGGTCGAGGGAGCCGTCCTCCTCGTCGGCCTGGAACAGGCGGTCGAGGCCGATCAGGGTGGCGAGCACCGCCGAGAGCCAGAGGATCGCCGGACCGATCCGCGAGAGCAGGTTGAGGTCCGGTCCCAGGGCGAACGGCACCAGGGCGACGATCATCAGGAAGAAGACCAGCGACAGGGCGCCCGAGCCGCCGACGCGGGCCGCGAGCTGCAGGTCGCGGGCGATGAGGGCGCGCATGACGCTGATCACCACCATACCTCCCCGGCATCCGAGATGGCTCCGGCCGGTGTGGCGGCCGGCTTCACGGCCTCGTCGATGCGCAGTTCACGGGAGTTCTCCAGGCCGAGGGACTGGTGGGTGGCGGCGACGATGAGGCCGCCCTCCGCACGGTGGCGCGCCATCAATCCGGCGAGCACGCCCTGGGAGGCGGTGTCGAGGGCCGCCGTCGGCTCGTCGAGGAGCCAGAGCGGACGGCGGCAGACGAGGAGGCGGGCGAGAGCCACGCGGCGGCGCTGGCCGGCCGAGAGGTAGGCGACGGGCAGCTTCAGGGCATGGCCGAGGCCGAGTTCCTCCAGGGCCTCGCGCGGGCTCGCGGTGGGCGCACCGAGGAGGTCGCGGGCGAAGGCGAGGTTTTCCTCGGCGGTCAGCGGGCTCTTCAGTCCGTCGCGATGGCCGACCACGTGGAGACATTCGGCGAGTGTCGCCTCGCCCACATCGGCGACCGCGATCGTGCCGGCATCCGGCTTCAGCCGGCCGGCGAGAAGGCTGAGCAGGGTCGATTTTCCCGCCCCGTTGCGCCCGGTCACCATCAGGGCCTCGCCCGGCCCCAGCGCGAAGGACAGACCGGAGAAGATGCGGCGGCCGGAGCGGCGGGCGGCGAGGTTCGTGGCGGTCAGCCGCACGGGGCGCCCCGCCGGCCGACGGCAACGGCACGCTTCCAATGGCTCACGGAATCTGCGGCTTTCACGTCTCGCGCGGGCGGCGCGGACTCCCTCTCCTGGAAGGCTACTGAATTCACACATCCGCTCGACAGCCATTCCCTCGATCCAAGAGGGTGTGCACGAGGCGCAGCGGAACTCCCTTTCATGGAAGGAGAGGGCTGGGGTGTGTGGTCCATCTCCAGAGAGATCATACACCTCACCCTGTCCCTCTCCTTCCAGGAGAGGGAACCCGTGCTGCCCGCGAGACGTGTGAATGCCGTAGCCGGGAGAGGGAGCCTGTCGCGCCTCGTGCCGACATGCGGCTCCTCAGTCGTTGGCAGTTTCGTGAATGGAGGAAAGCCCTGCGCCGCAGGGGTAAGGGAACCATGCGCGATTGCCGCGATCACAAGGCGTACCGGGCCAGAAGTTCCGAGAGGGGAACGGAGTCGCTCTTTCCCGCCTTCAGGTCGGCAAACCGCCGCTCGGCGATGTGAACGTCAGCACGATCCTCAAGGTCATCCAGGATCGCGTCGCGGGCGTCTTCACCCGCGCCTTGGCCCGTCCGTCGACCTTGCGCGTCCATGTGCGCTTCGATCTCAGGGGGCAGGCGAAAGGCGATCATGGAACGCTCCAGCATGGTCGCCTGCATAGCTCGCGCCCGCCCCCGCGTCCACGCGAAGCCCGACACTCCCGCACTCGTGTCACGGCAGGGCGTAGCGGGCAGTTTCGAAGTGTTCTATACGGGGCTCAGGCTGCGCCGCGCGAGTCCCGAGCGTCCAAATCGCTCGTCGCGCAACATCCTGTCCGGGCACCCCCGGGGCGGCGCGCGCTTTTTTAGAGGCGCTCCAGCCGAACACGACTTTCGTGGCGCAGGTCATGCCTGCGCGTGTTCGACAACCGCTCGTGAGGAAGAGACCAGCCGTGGCATCACTCGACAGCTTTCACTCCCGCCAGACCCTCACCGTCGGCGACAAGTCCTATACCTACTATTCCATCCCCCATGCCGAGCAGGCCGGCCTCGCCGATGCGACGGCCTTGCCCTTCTCGATGAAGGTGATCCTGGAGAACCTGCTGCGGTTCGAGGACGACCGCTCGGTGAAGAAGGACGACATCTCGGCCACCGTCGCGTGGCTGGGCAACCTCGGCAAGGTCGAGACCGAGATCGCCTTCCGCCCCTCGCGCGTGCTGATGCAGGATTTTACGGGTGTGCCCGCCGTCGTCGATCTGGCAGCGATGCGTGATGCGATGGTCGCCTTGGGCGGCGACCCCCAGAAGATCAACCCGCTCGTGCCGGTCGACCTCGTGATCGACCACTCGGTCATCGTCGACGAGTTCGGCACCCCGAAGGCCCTGGCCGACAACGTCGCGCTGGAATACGAGCGTAACGGCGAGCGCTACACCTTCCTGAAATGGGGCCAGTCGGCGTTCGACAATTTCTCCGTCGTGCCCCCCGGCACGGGCATCTGCCACCAGGTGAACCTCGAGTTCCTGTCGCAGACCGTGTGGACCCGGCAGGGCGATGGCGATCCCTTCCCGGTCGCCTATCCCGACAGCCTGGTCGGCACCGATTCGCACACCACCATGGTCAACGGCCTCGCCGTCCTCGGCTGGGGCGTCGGCGGGATCGAGGCCGAGGCCGCCATGCTCGGCCAGCCGCTCTCCATGCTGATCCCGGAAGTCGTCGGCTTCAAACTGTCGGGCAAGCTGCCCGAGGGCACCACCGCCACCGACCTCGTGCTCACCGTGACGCAGATGCTGCGCAAGAAGGGCGTCGTCGGCAAGTTCGTGGAATTCTACGGCCCCGGCCTCGACGACATGGCGGTCGCCGACCGCGCCACGATCTCCAACATGGCCCCCGAATACGGCGCCACCTGCGGCTTCTTCCCCATCGATCAGAAGACCATCGACTTCCTCAAGGTCACCGGCCGCGCCGACGACCGGATCGCCCTGGTGGAGGCCTATGCCAAGGCGCAGGGCATGTGGCGTGATGCGCAGACCCCGGATCCCGTCTTCACCGATTCCCTCGCCCTCGACATGGGCGACGTGCGCCCGTCCCTGGCCGGCCCCAAGCGGCCGCAGGACCGGGTGCTGCTGGATGGCGCCAAGCCGGGCTTCGCCCAGTCCATGGAGACCGAGTTCAAGAAGGCCGCCGACATCGCCAAGCGCTACCCCGTCGAGGGTGCGAACTACGATATCGGCCACGGCGACGTGGTGATCGCGGCGATCACGAGCTGTACCAACACCTCGAACCCGAGCGTGATGATCGGCGCGGGGCTCCTCGCCCGCAACGCCGTCGCCAAGGGCCTGCGCTCCAAGCCGTGGGTGAAGACCTCCCTGGCACCCGGCTCCCAGGTGGTGGCCGAGTATCTCGAGAGTGCCGGCCTGCAGGCCCCGCTCGATGCGCTGGGCTTCAACCTCGTCGGCTTCGGCTGCACCACCTGCATCGGCAATTCCGGCCCGCTGCCGGCGCCGATCTCCAAGGCCATCAACGACAACGACGTGGTCGCGGCGGCCGTGCTCTCCGGCAACCGCAATTTCGAGGGCCGCGTGAATCCCGACGTGCGCGCCAACTACCTCGCCTCGCCGCCGCTCGTGGTCGCCTACGCGCTCGCCGGCTCGATGCAGATCGACATCACCACCGAGCCGCTCGGCATCGGCTCGGACGGCCAGCCGGTCTATCTCGCCGACATCTGGCCCTCCACGGCGGAAGTCGCCGAGTTCATCGAGGCCAACATCACTTCGACCCTGTTCAAGTCGCGCTACGCCGACGTGTTCAGCGGCGACCATTACTGGAAGGCCGTCGAGGTCACCGAGGCCGAGACCTTCAAGTGGGATTCGACCTCCACCTACGTTCAGAACCCGCCCTATTTCGAGGGCATGACCAAGACACCGGCCCCGATCACCGACATCGTCGATGCCCGTATCCTCGGCCTGTTCCAGGATTCCATCACCACCGACCACATCTCCCCGGCCGGCAATATCCGGGCGGCCTCGCCGGCCGGCGCTTACCTGCAGGAGCATCAGGTCCGGGTGCAGGATTTCAACCAGTACGGCACCCGCCGCGGCAACCACCAGGTCATGATGCGGGGCACCTTCGCCAACATCCGCATCAAGAACCAGATGGTGCGGGACGAGAACGGCAACGTGGTCGAGGGCGGCTGGACCCTGTTCCAGCCCTCTGGCGAGCGGATGTACATCTACGACGCCGCCCAGAAATACGCCGAATCCGGCACCCCTCTCGTCGTCTTCGCCGGCAAGGAATACGGCACCGGCTCGTCGCGCGACTGGGCGGCGAAGGGCACCAAGCTGCTGGGCGTCCGCGCCGTAGTGGCCGAGAGCTTCGAGCGCATCCACCGCTCGAACCTCGTCGGCATGGGCATCGTGCCGCTGGTGTTCCAGGGCGAGACCTCGTGGGCTTCGCTCGGCCTCAAGGGCGACGAGACCGTGAGCCTTCTCGGCCTCTCGGGCGACATCAAGCCCCGCCAGACCATGATCGCCGAGATCACCTCGGCCGACGGCACCAAGACCGAGGTGCCGTTGACCTGCCGGATCGATACACTCGACGAGCTGGAATACTTCCGCAACGGCGGGATTCTTCCCTACGTCCTGCGCTCGCTGGCGGCGTAAAACTTCGAACCTCACCCTCCCCCTTTGTGGGGGAGGGTGCCCGGACAGATAAAGGGGGTCGTGAATTTTCCTATATATGCTTATTAACTTATGTAAAAATTATTTTTATTTTGCTTTAAATCTTAGCTGAGCAACTTTTATTTCGTCTTTATTCGCAAATTTCTCTATATAAAATATTTTACCTTCCAACCATCTCAGCTCACAAGTCTGTCCAAAATTACATTGAAAATTACTTCTTCCAGGAATAGCTATATCAATCCACCCGCTAGATTCAGCGTACCACCCTACATTCACGATTTTTCCTAATATTTCACCGTCGTCAGAACAGAATTCGGTTTTATTGCTGACGAGCAAAACACGAACTTCAGAAAGACTACTGGAGCTGAGACAATCCTTGCTATTCAACGTGGAAACGAAGCCTTTTGGCTGCGATGTGGCAAGTGATGCTTTTGAACTTGAAAGACGCTGATCGATTCTCTTGTCGATGACGGCAATCACATCGTCGGTCATTCCACTTCCCCTCGCCGCTGACCCAGCCGGACCCGGAGGGCCTTGGTCCCCATGCGCACCCGAAGGTCCAGGAGGACCGGCTGGCCCGCGCTCGCCCTGTAGACCTCTTTCTCCGCGTGATCCCGAAGCGCCCGAAGGAGCCGCTTCCACCGCGCTCTTGAGTGAAAGAACCTGAGCCTTCAGATCCGTCACCTGTGCCTTCGCTGAATCGAAATCTTGTTTGAACGTGAGCAAGTAAGCCATGACACCCCCGATGGCCCCACATGCCGAACAGACACCAGCAATCGCAGCGCCCCACTTGCCAACTTTTCCGATCAAATCACTCAGCATTGCGACGCCCCGATTCGTCTGTAGCTTGCAACAATATGCCTTGCCTTCAATCACAGACTTGACAGAAACACGATTGCAAGGCTGTGCTTTGCGAGCAACATGCAGCTTGACAAATTACACGCCGTAATTGTGCCGATGTTGTTCCAGGGCGACATCAAGCCCCGCCAGACCATGATCGCTGAGATCACCTCGGCAGACGGCACCAAGACCGAAGTGCCGCTGACCTGTCGGATCGATACACTCGACGAGCTGGAATACTTCCGCAACGGCGGGATTCTTCCCCACGCCCTGCGCTCGCTGGCGGCGTGACCGCGTAGATCGCATTCAGCTACGAGACGATCTGCAAGAGGCCTCTCCCCACGGAGAGGCCTTTTCTCTTTCACGTCGACGTTCTCGAGGCTTTCAGAATCGGATACTTCGCGGCATCAATGTTCGCGTGGCGCGATTTCGTGCCCCCACAGCATTTCGAACCCGGCGAGACGACGACCATGATGCGTGTGGGCATTGCCTGTCTCATCAGCGGCGCGTTCGGCTTCGGGCCGTTGCCGGCTCAGGCGGAATCCGCTGCGGCGCGCTACCTCGTCTCCCAGCAGGTCGCCAAGACATGCCCGAAGGGCGGCCAGTTCAAGCCGGCCGGAATCATGGAACGGGATCTCACCGGCGACGGCAGGCCCGACCTCGTTCTCAACCTCGCCGAACTCTCATGCCGGGGCGCTGCGAATGGGACGAACGACGAGTGCGGCGCGGCCCATTGTCCGGTGCTGTTCTTCGTGCGCCAGGGCGATCTTCTCGTCCTGAAGGAGGAGATCGCCTCCATCGGCGCCCGGATAGGATCCGGGGCCGTCCCCAGGATCACCCTCGTCAGCTTCGAGTACAAGGAACACACGGTCCGTTGGGACGGATCGGCGTTCCGGTGAGGCCGACTATCCTGCGGCGGTGACGGCCTCCCCCTCGGTAAATTCCCGCCACAACAGCACCAGGGCCGCCATCACCGCCGGGCCGAGGAAGAGGCCGAGCAGGCCGAACGTCTCGACCCCGCCGAGGATTCCGAGCAGGACCCAGAGGAAGGGCAGGCGGGTCGTGCTCCCGATCAGCACCGGCCGGACGAAATGATCGGCCACGAAAGTGACCACAAAACCCGCCGCGACGACGATCGCAGCCGGCATCACCGCGCCGCCGGCCAGGAGGATCAGCGCGGCGATGCCGAAGACCAGAGGCGCCCCGAACGGGATCATCGCCGCCACCGCCGTCAGCGCGCCGAGCAGCACCGGGTGCGGCACGCCAGCGAAATAGTAGACGATCCCGAGCAGCACGCCCTCGCCGAGGCCGACCAGCACGAGCCCGTCGACGGTGCCGTGGACGGAGGCGACCATCTGGCGCGCGACGCGCTCGCCGCGTGGGCCGAAGAGCCGGGCGCTGGCCGTCAGCGACTGGGCGATGACCATGCGCCCGTCGCGGAACAGGAAGAACAGCGTCAGCAGGGTGAAGCCGAACAGGACCACCCGGCGGACCACCTGCGCCCCGAGGCTCTTGGTCAGGCCGATCGTGGTCGAGTTGTCGAGCTTATGCAGGATCTCGGAGCCTGCGGAGGGATGACTGAGATTCTGGTTCCACCAGGCGCTGGCCCTCGCCGCGCCATAGGGCAGGTGCGACAGGAATTCGGGGGCGGGGATGCCGCTCTGCTCCACCGACTTCACCCAGGCGAGGGCGTCGTGCGCCTCACGCGCCGCCTGGACGCCGAGGACCACCAGGGGCGCGAGGAAGACGAGCGCGACCGCCAGGGTGAACAGGCTCGGCAGGAGGATGTTGTGGCCGCCGGGCGGCCAGCGCCGTTCGGCCTTCGCGTAGAGCGGCCAGAGCGCGATGGCGAGGATCACGGCCCAGGCGAGCGCCGGCAGGAACGGGTGCAGCACCCACAGGCCGAGGGCGGCGAGCGCCAGGACCAGGGCGATGCGGGCGCCTCCTTGGGCGCGGGCGCGGTGATCCACCGGCGGCTCGGCGGCATCGACGCGGGAAACGGGCAGTTCCATCCTCATCACCTCTGCCGGCCTTGGAAGAACGTTTCCGGCACCGCCGCTCCGATCCGGAAGCGAAGGGCGCTCGCGACCGGCCGGGCATGAGCCCGCATGTAGGTCAGCGCGCCGCGAGGCGGAATGGTCCGTGGCTCTTCGTGACCGCACGAAGGCGCGAGCCCGGCCAAGGTTGCCCGCCAGCACCCCCTCGTGTAAGGGACCGCCTTCGATCGGGAGTGGCATGAGGCCGCTCCGGGGGCATGCTGCGCGACCCGGGGGGCGCCGGGCTCATGCGCCAGCCTCGGACCGGCCGCGCCTGCCACAGGATCCGACACCGGACCCGCCACGGCGCGCCATAGAGAAGAAAACGGCGAGAACGCATGTCTGACCAGCCGACCACCGCTACGTTCGACCGCGTCGCGGACATCATCGCCGACACCGCCGACATCCCGCGCGATACCATCTCGCCCGAGAGCCACGCGATCGAGGATCTCGGCATCGATTCGCTCGCCTTCCTCGACATCGCCTTCGCGGTGGACAAGGCCTTCGGCATCAAGCTGCCGCTGGAGCGTTGGACCCAGGAGGTCAACGAGGGCAAGGTGCCGGCTGAGGAATACTTCGTGCTGAAGAACCTCTGCGCCCGCATCGATGCGCTGGTTGCCGAGAAGGCCGCCAAGGCCTGAAAGCCCGCGCCCGCCCGTAATGGTCCCGCCCTCGCGGGACCTCGATCCAAGCGGAGCCCTCACTCGCATGCGCCTCGAATATTTCGAGATGATCGACACGGTGACGAGTCTCGACAAGGCCGCCGGCCGGATCGAGGCGCTGGCCCATGTGCCGATGGAGAGCCCGGTCTTCGAGGGGCATTTTCCCGGCCATCCCCTGGTGCCGGGCGTGCTCCTCACCGAAACCATGGCGCAGGCATCCGGATACCTGCTCCTCGCCCATCTCGACTTCGTGCAGATGCCGTTCCTGATGGCGGTGGACAAGGCGCGCTTCCGCTCCTTCGTCGGCCCCGGAGCGACGCTCGTCGTGCAGGCGAGCCTGGAGCATGACGGCTCCGGCTACGCGGTGACTAAGGCTTCCATCCGCCACGAGGGCAAGCCTCTCGCCGATGCGGAGCTGAGGTTCAGGACGATGCCCTTCCCGGAAGGCCTCGACGCGCCGATGCGCGAGCGCGCCCAACGCATCGGCCTGATGGATCGCGCCATCGCGTCGGGAGCGCCCCCCGGCGGAGCCGTGCCGGCATGAGCAAGACAAGCATGAGCCAGCGCGACGTCGTCGTCACCGGCATCGGCCTCGTCTCCTGTGCCGGCGAGGGGATCGCCGCGCATCTCGAAGCCTTTACGGCGGCCAGCCCGAAGGCCGTGGATATCGAGCGCTTCGCGCCCTATCCCGTTCACCCGGCACCGGCGCTGGTTCTCGACGGGCAAATTCCGAAGAAATCCGACCAACGGCAGATGGAGGCGTGGCAGCGCCTCGGAGTCTACGCCGCCGGCCTCGCCCTCGAGTCGGCGGGAGTGAAGCAGGACACAGCGTTCAAGGCGGCGATGCATCTCGTGGTAGCCTGCGGCGGCGGCGAGCGCGACACGGCGGTGGACGGGGCGATCCTCACCGGCCTGCGCGATGCCGCAGATCCGGGCGCTTACCTCAATGAGCACCTGCAGAACGACCTGCGCCCGACCCTGTTCCTGGCACAGCTCTCGAACCTGCTCGCCGGCAACATCGCCATTGTCCACGGCGTCACCGGCGCCTCGCGCACCTTCATGGGTGAGGAGGCCTCGGGCGTCGATGCCCTGCGCAACGCCCAGAGCCGCATCGCCTCCGGCCAGATCGACACGATGCTGGTGGGCGGTTCCTACAGCGCCGAGCGCCCCGACGTCCTCGTAGTCCACGAGATGGGCGGATACCTGCACAAGGGCGACTTCCTTCCGGTCTTCGAGCGCGCAGAAGACGGTGAGGCCGGCTTCATTCTGGGAAGTGCCGCCGCCTTCCTCATGCTGGAAGCGGCCGAGACCGCAGTTGCCCGGGGTGCGAAGACCTTCGCCCGATTGCTTCCGGTGGAGAGCGATCGTCCCCGGCGCGAGCCCGGCAGCGTGGGGCGCAGCCTCTCCGCCTTGTGGGACAGGGCCGGCGCCAAACCGGACGCCGTGATCTCGGGCGCCACCGGCGTCCGCGCCATCACCGCCGAGGAGGGCGCAGCCTTGGCCGAACTCGCACCCGGCGTGCCCGTCACGGCACTCGGCGACCTGAGCGGCCATTCCCTCGAAGTCACCGCGCCCTTCGGGGCCGCACTCGGCGCCGCCCTCATTTCGGAGGGAAGGGCGCGGGAGATCGCGGTCACCACCGTCGGACATCGCCGCGGCGAGGGCGTCGTACGGCTGAGCGCGCTGTCGTGACCGGCCGCGACGCGGCTGTCAGTCAAGCGAAAATCATCTAAGACGGACGCAACCGTGATCGATCGGCCCGGATGTTCTGGGTGGGGCACCTCCAAGGCCGTTCGGTCGAAACGATAACAAGACGGCGCGATGACGAATCCTTCTCCCCGTGATGATCGAGGAACCCGGGACAGCCATGGCAGGCCGCTCGTCGCCGTGACGGGCCTCGGCATCGTCACGTCCCTCGGCCAGGGGCAGGCCGACAATTGGGCGGCGCTCACAGCGGGGAAGTCCGGCATCCACACCATCGCGCGCTTCCCGACCGAAGGCTTGCGCACGCGCATCGCCGGCACGGTGGATTTTCTCGACACCGATCCGCTCGTGGCGCCCGCTCTGTCTCAACGCTTCGCTGAAGAGGCGGCCGAAGAGGCCATCGCCCAGTCCGGCATCGGCACGAAGGGCGACTTTCCCGGCGCCCTGTTCATCGCCGTCCCGCCGGTCGAGATGGAATGGCCGCAGCGCCAGGCCATGGCGCAGGCTTCCGGCCAGAGCGGCGACATCACCTATTCCGATCTCCAGCGCGCCGCGTCGAGCCGTGCGTTCGACGCTTGGCACGACCTCTTCATCTTCGCGACCGTGGCCGACAACATCGCCGACCGGTTCGGCACCAAGGGTTCGCCGATCTCGCTCTCCACCGCCTGCTCGTCCGGCGCCACCGCGATCCAGCTCGGCGTCGAGGCGATCCGGCGCGGCGAGACCAAGGCCGCTTTGTGCATCGGCACCGACGGCTCGGTGAACCCGGAATCGCTGATCCGCTTCTCGCTGCTCTCTGCCCTCTCTACCCAGAACGACCCGCCGGAGGGCGCCTCGAAGCCGTTCTCCAAGAACCGCGACGGCTTCGTCATGGGCGAGGGTGCCGCCGCCCTGGTTCTGGAGGATGCCGAGTCCGCCCGCGCGCGGGGTGCGAAGATCCTCGGCTACGTGCTCGGCTGCGGCGAGAAGGGCGACGGATTCCACCGCACGCGGTCGAGCCCTGACGGGGCGCCGGGCATCGCCGCCATCCGCGCCGCCCTCGACGATGCCGGCACCGCGCCCGATTCCATCGACACGATCAATGCCCACGGCACCTCGACGCCCGAGAACGACAAGATGGAAGCGCTGGGCTGCGCCGCGGTGTTCGGTGACCGCATCCGCACCCTGCCGATCTCGTCGAACAAGTCGATGATCGGCCATACGCTCACCGCCGCCGGCGCCATCGAGGCGGTGATCTCGCTCCTCACCATCGCCCATGGCCGCATCCCGCCGACGATCAACTACGCCGTGCCGGACCCTGCTCTGTCGCTGGACGTGGTGACCACGGCCCGCGACGCGCGCGTCAGCCGCGTCCTGTCGAATTCCTTCGGTTTCGGCGGGCAGAACACCTGCCTCGTCCTGGGGGACGAGCCCGCATGATCTCGGAAACCTCCCGCCGCGTCCTCGTCACCGGCGGCGCCTCCGGCCTCGGCTCGGCCATTGTGCGGGCGCTGATCTCCGGTGGCTACGACGTCGCCTTAACGTATCGCTCGTCGGGAGAGGCGGCGGAGCGCCTCGTCGCCGACCTTTCCGAGGCCAACCCGGAGCGGACGATCACGGCGCACGCCCTCGATCTTGCCGACCGCGACGCCATCGAGGCCTTCTGCGAGGCCAACGAGGGGGAGGGGTTCTACGGCCTCGTCCACAATGCCGGTCAGTCCTACGACGTGCTGGCCGCGATGATGGCGCAGGACAAGGCCGAGGCGGCGATGCAGGTGAATTTCTGGTCGCTGACCCGCCTCGCGAAGGCGCTGGTGCGCGGCATGATCCGCGGACGCTCCGGCCGCATCGTCGCCATCGGCTCGGTGGCGGCCCTCCGGGCCAATCCGGGCAACGCCGCCTATGCGGCGACGAAGGGCGCGCTGATCTCCTATTGCCGCACCCTGGCGATCGAGTCGGCCAAGCGCGGGGTGACGGTCAACGTCATCGCGCCGGGCTTCATCGATACCGACATGATGACGCCCTATGCCGCGCACCGTGCCGGAATGGAGAAGCAGATCCCGGCCGGGCGCTTCGCCAGGCCGGAGGAAGTGGCGGCGCTGGCGGCCTTCCTCATGGGGGAGGGCGCGGCCTACATCACCGGCGCGGTCCTGCCCGTCGATGGCGGGCTGACGGCGATGATGGGCGTCCACCGGACCTGAGGCGGGGCAACGGCCGATGCGCTCCCTTCTGATCCTGGCACTCACCCTGGCGGCAGGCCCAGCGGTGGCCGAGACCGGCGCCTTTCGCGTCGCCGGGCTGCCGCGCGGCGATTCCCTGAGCATCCGCGAGACGCCGGACGCCTCGGCGCCCGTTCTCGGACAGGCTCCGGAAGGCGCGCGCCTGCGCGGCTTCGGCTGCACCAACGAGACGCCGAGCGGGTTGACCTGGTGCCGGGTCAAGGCCGGCCCCATCCTCGGCTGGGCGCGACGCCGCTACCTCGCACCGGATTGAGGTGTGACGCCTTTCGGTCGATAAGGCGCCCTATCCATTCCGATCCCTCATCCTGAGGTGCCGGAGCAACGCGGAGACCTCGAAGGAGGGCTCCAGATGGGACGCGGGCTCCGGAGCCCTCCTTCGACGCCCGCTGCGGGCACCTCAGGATGAGGTGATGCGAAGGAGGTTCGGAGCCCGGAACGCCCGACGAGAGACGAGCCCGATGCAAGCCCTCCAACTCTTCGGTGACCGCGACCTGCGCCTCGGCGAGGTCGATCCGCCGGCCGCTCCGGGTCCGGGCGAGGTCCAGATCCGCGTCCGCGCGGTCGGCCTGAACTTCATCGACGTCTGGGGCTTTCGCGGCATGGCCTTCGCCAAGCGCAAGCTGCCGCTGACGGTGGGCGCCGAGGCCTCGGGCGAGATCGTCTGCGTCGGCGAGGGGGTGACGGACCTGGGCGAGGGCGACCGCGTGGTGATGTACGGCGCACAGACCTGCGGCCGCTGCAAGGCCTGCCGGGAAGGCCGCGACAACCTCTGCGAGGACGTCTCCGGCGTCATGGGCTTCCATATCGACGGGTTCGCTCGCCAGCTCGTCACCATGCAGGCCCGTCTCGTGGTGAAGGTGCCGGACGGGGTGAGCTTCACCGACGCCGCCTGCGCACCCATCGCCTTCGGTACCGTCCAGCATATGCTCTTCGACAACGCGAAGCTCGAGCCCGGCGAGAGCATCCTCGTCCATGCCGGCGGTTCCGGCATCGGCACCGCCGCGATCAAGATGGCCAAAGCCATCGGCTGCACCGTGTTCACCACGGTGGGCGACGACACCAAGGGCGAGATGGCGAAAGCCCTCGGCGCCGATCACGTCATCAACTATCGCGACGAGCGCTTCGAGGGCGAGGTCCGCCGGCTGACCAAGCGCAAGGGCGTCGACGTGGTGTTCGAGCATGTCGGTCCCGACACCTGGAACGGCTCGCTCCTCTGCCTCAAGCGGGGCGGGCGCCTCGTCACCTGCGGCTCCACCTCCGGCGTGTCCACCACCATGAACCTGATGCAGCTGTTCCAGCAGCAATACCGCATCACCGGCTCCTTCGGCTGCTCCATGGCCAATATCCGCCAGTCGCTGGCCAAGATGGCCGAGGGGATCACACCGGTCGTGGACACGGTGCTGCCGCTGGGGGATTTCTCTCAAGGGCTGGAGCGGCTGGAATCGCGCAAGGTGTTCGGAAAGATCCTGGTGACGATCGACTGACGGGTTGTCCGGGCAAACGAGGCTCGCGTTCCCCCCTGACACTGCCCCTCATCCAAAAAATGTTCTAAACGAACGCGATAGCCACTCCCCGGAAGACATCGTGCTGCGCCTCGCCCTCGTTCTGAACCGTCATCTGCCCCGGATGGCGGGTCTCGCCATGATCCCGCTGGTGCGCATCCTGTTCTGGCTGGCGCGGATGCTCGGGACCGAGCGGGCGAGCCGGACCGGCGGAGCGATCGCACGCAGGGTCGGGCCGTTTCTGCCGGCCAACCGCATCGCGCTGGCGAACCTGCGCGCCGCCTACCCAGAAAAGGACGAGGCGGCCGTCAAGGCGATCGCGGCCCAGGCCTGGGACAATCTCGGCCGTACGGGGGCGGAATACGCCCACCTCGCCACCCTGTTCGATATCGATCCCGCCGATCCGTCGAGCCAGCGCATGTCCGTCTCGGGCGCCGAGCATTTCGAAGCCCTGCGCGACGACGGCAAGCCGGGGCTGATCTTCGCGGCCCATCTCGCCAATTGGGAATTGCCGGCGATCTGTGCCGCCCGATACGGCCTTGAGGCGACGGCGATCTTCCGGCCGCCCAACGACATCGCCTCCGCGCGCCTCGTCCAAGAGGTCCGCCGCGAGACCATGGGTGGTCTGGCGGCAGCCGGGCAGGGCGCCGTCTTCTCGATGCAGGGTGTGGTGGAGCGCGGCGGCCATCTCGGCCAGCTCATCGACCAGCATTTCACCCGCGGCGTCGTGGTGGAGTTCTTCGGCCGCCCCGTGCTGGTGAACCCGCTACTCGCCAAGCTCGCCAAGCATTACGAATGTCCGGTCCATGGGGTCCGCGTGGTGCGCAAGGACGATGCCCGCTTCCATCTCGAACTCACTCCCCCGCTCGACCTGCCTCGCGACGCCAAGGGCGAGATCGACGTCCAGGGCGCGATGCAGGCCATGACACGCGTGGTAGAGGAATGGGTCCGCGACAATCCCGGCCAATGGCTGTGGATGCATCGGCGCTGGCGTCCGAACATGCTGCCGAAACCCAAGATCGCTCCTGCAACACAGGTGGAGACATCCAAGGCTCATCGAGGCAACGTGACTTCCGTCGCGGACGAAGGCGCTGTCACATAGTCATATGGGCCGATCCGTTTCTCGTCTGCGCCGCTCGGCGTACAGCCTCCTGATGCTCGCCGCCTGCCTCCCGGCTTCGACGGGGACGGTGCGAGCAGAATCGCCCCGGGCGGTCATCGAGCTCTTCACCAGCCAGGGCTGCGGCGCCTGCCAGCCGGCCTCGCGGATCATGGGCGAGTATGCCCAGCAGGCCGACGTCATCGCCCTGACCCTACCGGTGAGCTACTGGGACTACCTCGGCTGGAAGGACGAGTTCGCGATCCCGGCCTTCACCGAACGCCAGCGCGCCTATGCCAGCAGCCATGGCGAGCGCCAACTCTTCACGCCCCAGGCAATCGTCAATGGCGAGCCGTCGACGGTCCGGTTGGACCGTGCCTTCCTTGACCGCAGCATCCGCGCGGCGAGGCAGGCGGGCGGGCTCGCCGTACCGGTGAAGGTGCTGGAACAGGGTGACCGCATCGCCATCGACGTCGGCGCCGGGCGCAACGCGGCCGAGCGTGGCGAGGTCTGGCTGCTGCCGATCCTGCGCCGGCACAGAGTCGCCGTGGCGCGGGGCGAGAACAAGGGACAGGTCGTGGATTACGTCAATGTGGTCCGCGGGATGCACAGGGTCGGAGGCTGGACGGGCCAAGCCGCCCATTTCGAGATTCCCCGCACCCTCGCACGCTCGGGCAATGCCGACGGCTACGTGGTCGTGCTTCAGGGCGGAACGCTGGCCCATCCCGCCCGCATTCTCGGTGCGGCCAAGGGGCCGGGGCTCTGACCTCCGGCCCCGATCTTCTCTGAAAATCGTTTCCGCGCGATTGCATCCGGAACGATGCGCCGAACGGTTCAGCCCACCCATTCGCCCGCGCGCATCACCGCCACGGCGCGACCCTCGGCGGTGAGACCGTCGACATCGATCTCGGCCGAGCCAATCATCCAGTCGATGTGGATCAGGCTGCGATTGGCGCCGCGCGCCGCGAGGTCCTCCTCGCTGAAACCCTCACCGCCGTTGCAGAAACACTTGCTGTAGGCCTGCCCCAAAGCGATGTGGCTCGCGGCATTCTCGTCGTACAGGGTGTTGTAGAACAGAAGCCCCGAGGCCGAGATCGCCGAGGAGGCAGGCACCAGCGCCACCTCACCGAGCCGGCGGGAGCCCTCATCCGTGTCGAGCACGCGAGCGAGCACGTCGCCTCCCGTGCGGGCCGTCGCCTCGACGATTCGGCCTTCCTCGAACCGTACCCGGATGCCGTCGATCAGCGTGCCCTGATAGGAGAGCGGCTTGGTGCTCGTCACATAGCCGTCCACTCGCGCCTTGTGCGGCGTGGTGAACACCTCCTCGGTGGGGATATTGGCGTTGCACAGGATGCCGCTGCGCGAAACGGAGGCGCCGCCGCACCATTCATGATCGTCGGCGAGGCCCACGGTCAGGTCGGTATCGGGCCCCTGGAAGCGCAAAGCCGCGAAACGATGCTCGTTCAAGATCTTCGTACGGGCATGAAGCGCGTCGTTATGCGCCCTCCATTCCTCCACCGGGTCAATCCCGTCGACGCGGGAGGCGGCGAAGATCGCATCCCAGAGCCGCGCCAATGCCTCATCCTCTGGAAGATCGGGGAAGACGGTACGCGCCCAGGGGCGGGAAGCGGCGGAGACGATGGTCCAGTTGGTGGCGAAATTCGCGATGAGCTCCAGCGCCGGCACATAGGCCTTCGAGCGCGAGCGATTGGCACGGGCAACCTTGGTCGCATCCTGTCCGGCAAGGAGAGAAGGATCGTCGCCTGAGATCGCGAGCCGCGCGGCCCCGTTGCGGAATGCCTCTGCCATGCCGCCGTAGAGCCAGCCCGCCGCCGTGTCGAACGCATCGTCGGGAGCATGGGCGAAGCGGGCCAGCGTGGCGGCATCGTCGGAATAGAAGGTGGTCACCAGGGACGCACCGGCCTTGTAGGCCTCGGTGGTGATCGCGCGCGCCAAGGGCGCGGCTTCGAGCGGCGCCGTCATGACCAGCTCCTGGCCGTGCTTGAGGCCGAGCCCGATCCTGACCGCTACCCTGGCAAGGCGCTCGATCCGCTCGTCGAAGGACGGGGCGGCCATGTCGGCCTCTGCGCGAATCGTCATCACCGTGTCTCCTTGGCTCCGTCCCGCATAGGCCGCGGAGACAGCGCTCAGCAAGATCGGGTGTGGAGCGGGCGATTCAAGCGCGAGGCCGCGATACCAGGCCTGTCAGGCTGCGCGCGACCAGGTGATGTCGCCGAGATTCTCGCGGAAGGCGAAGCGCATCAGGTGGTCGGCCACCACGTTCTCGAGCCGGGTGAGGCCGGCCGGATCTGGGGTCGCCACCCGCATCAGCAGGGCATCGGCCTCTGCCTGGAACGTGCAAACGCGATCTTCGCCGAATGGAACGGTGCCGGACGCGTCCGTGGTCTCGACCGGAAACTTGTGGCTCCAATGGCGGCAGAGCTGCTTCAGGTAGCGGCTCGCCTCGGCTGTCGGAACTCTCGCCTGCGAGGTCGGCATCGTGTGGTCTCCTTCGGTCCCTGTTGTCCGTCGGCGCAGCTGCGCCCTGGTCGCCACCTGGCAGATCAGGCCGTCGTCAAAGATGCGATCCGCCCTTCAAGAAGGGCTCATGACCGTTAACGCCCCGATAAGACGCTGCAGCGCACCCACGGGGCAACCTCGTCGCAACAACGCCTTAGATCGCGATTCGGAGCCAATTTATGGCGCATCGCGATACGGATTGTGGCCTCTTCTTGTGCGACGCACAATGGGTCATGGGAACAACTCGCCAATCTTCGAAACGATGCTGCGGCCGATCCTCTCAGGCGGCTCGACTATTCCCGCGGGAGCGCCGGGGGCGGATTCGGCGACGACGCGACGATCTTCCCGGGATTCAGGAGGTCATGCGGGTCGAGGGCCGCTTTGAGCCGGCGCATCAGGTCGAGACCGACCGGGTCGCCGTATCGGACGAGTTCGTCACGCTTGATCAGGCCGATCCCGTGCTCGGCGGCGATGGACCCTCCCATCCCGTGCACGATGTCGTGAACGATCCTGTTGAAGCGGCCCCATTGCTTCAGGAAGGCCGCCTTCTCCATGCCGACGGGTTGGCTGAGGTTGAAGTGGATGTTGCCGTCGCCGAAATGCCCGAAGGCGCAGACGCGCAGGCCCGGCATCTCGGCCTCGCAAGCGGCGATCGCCGCATCGAGGAAATCGGCGATGCGCGCGAGCGGCACCGAGACGTCGTGCTTGATCGAGCCGCCCTCCAGTGATTGAACGTCGGACAGGTTTTCGCGTAGGGACCACAGGTTCAGGTTCTGCGCCTCGCTGGCGCAGATGACGGCATCCTCCACGAAGCCATTCTCAATGGCGGCCGCCAGGGCGACCTCCAGATCGCCGAGGGCATCCGCCCCGGGGCGCGTCGTGGACATCTCGACGAGGGCGTAGGCCGCATGGTCTCCGGTCAGCGGGCGAGGCAGGGCGGGCCGATGTCGGAGGACGATGTCGAGGCCGTAACGCGGGATGTACTCGAACGCCGTGAGGTCGTGTCCGGCCGCCCGCCTCAAGGCCTCGAACAAGGCGAGTGCCGTTCGAGGGGACGACAGGCCGACGAAGCCCACCGCCCGCGACGAGGGTTTCGGGTAGAGCTTCAAGACGGACGCGGTGATGATGCCGAGCGTCCCTTCCGAGCCGACGAACAGATGCTTGAGGTCGTAGCCGGCATTGTCCTTGCGCAATGCGCTCAAGCCGTTCCAGACGCGCCCATCGGCCAGAACCACTTCGAGCCCGAGTACGAGGTCGCGCATGTTGCCGTAGGCGAGGACGCCGGTCCCGCCGGCATTGGTCGCGAGGTTGCCGCCGATCGTGCACGACCCTTCCGAGGGCAGCGACAGGGGAAACAGCATCCCCTGCGCATCGGCCGCCGCCTGCACCTCGGCGAGGAGCGCACCGGCCTCGACGGTGATGGTCGCGCTCAACGGGTCGACGGCGCGTATGCGCGACAGGCGGCCCAGGGACAGGACGATCCCGCCCCAGGGCACGCCGCCGCCCACCAGCCCGGTATTGCCGCCCTGGGCGACGATCGCGATCCCCGCCTCGGCACAGGCCGCGACGACGAAGGCGACCTCGTCGGTATCGGCCGGGCGGACGACGGCGAGCGCGCTGCCCCGGAAGAGACCGCGCCATTCGACAAGATGGGGCGCGATGTCTGTCGGTGCGGTGAGGACATGCTTCTCCCCTAGTCGCTCGGCGAGACGGGAGAGAAGGTCGGAGGAAGCGGTCACGGGCGTCTCGGTGCGCGGGCATCTGAGTCGGGAGGTCTGATCGAGGACGTGCCGGCAAAGGATGGCGCCGGCGGCCTCTCCTCCTATGATAGGCGTCGTGAACCGTCTTTGCAGGGCGTCACGCCGCCCCGCTACCGATCCAAGCGAACCCTTTGCGAGGCGCCCGACAGATGTTGTCCGTAATCCCGAACCCGCCCCACGCGACCCTGCCCATCGTCGGCAGCCAGGATTTCTTCCCCGTCCGCCGCGTCTATTGCGTGGGACGCAATTACGCCGCCCATGCTCGCGAGATGGGCAAGGACCCCGAACGCGAACCGCCGTTCTTCTTCATGAAACCGGCGGACGCGCTCCAGATCGTTCCGGGCTCGGAGGCGATAGACCACCTCTATCCGCCGCGAACCGCCAATTACCATTTCGAGGTGGAACTCGTGGCGGCCCTAGGGCGGGGAGGGCGGGACATCCCGGCGGCCGGCGCGCTGGACTACGTCTACGGCTACGCGGTCGGCCTCGACATGACCCGGCGCGACGTCCAGGACGAAGCCAAGCGCTTGGCACGTCCGTGGGATCTCGCCAAGTCGGCGGATGCCTCCGCCCCCATCGGACCGCTTCACCGGGCCGAGTTCGTGGGACATCCGGTACGCGGTGCCATCACGCTCACCGTGGACGGTGCGTCCCGCCAGTCCGGAGACCTGTCGGAGATGATCTGGTCGATCCCCGACCAGATCGCGCTCCTCTCCAGCTATTTCGAGCTCCATCCCGGCGACCTGATCTTCACCGGCACGCCATCGGGAGTCGGCGCGGTGGAGCGCGGACAGCTGATGGAAGCGGCCATCGAAGGCTTCGGAGCCATACGCCTCAAAGTCGTATGATCGGTACACTCCTCGACCGCCCGCTGCTGCAATGGCTGTTCCAGTTCGGCGCCCTCGCCACGCGCGGGATGACCCTCGGCGTGCGCGGGGCCGCCTTCGACGAGAGGGGCCGCGTCTGCCTCGTGCGTCATACCTACGTGGCCGGGTGGCACCTGCCCGGCGGCGGGGTCGAGGTCGGCGAGACCACCGCCGATGCCATGATCAGAGAATTTCGTGAGGAGGCCGAGATCGCGGTGGCGATTGGCGCGCCACTGCGCCTGCATGGCTTCTTCCGCAGTACGGCCGCCGCCGGACGCGATCACATCGCGGTCTACATCGCCCCCGCTTTCACGCTCCTCCGGCCGAAGGCTCCCGATCGCGAGATCGCGGAAGCCGCCTTCTTCGCCCTCGACGCGCTGCCCGAAGCGACGACGCGGGCCACGCGCGAACGCCTCGGCGAGATCGCCGAGGGACGATCTCCGGCCGCCACCTGGTGAGAGCATGAGAAAGATGCACGTCGGCAAAAGAACCGAAAAACAGGCCTTGCCACGCCCAGCAGAATGTTGTTTAGAGACGCCGTCCGGGGCCGCCGGCGGGTCTTCTCCACCAGCGGTACGGCATTGTGAGCGGGTGTAGCTCAGGGGTAGAGCACAACCTTGCCAAGGTTGGGGTCGAGGGTTCGAATCCCTTCGCCCGCTCCAATTCATCATTTTCCGTACAGAGAAAAGCGACAGCGAACACGCTGTCGCTTTGTCTTCCAGCATCCTTAAACGCGTCGGCATGTGCAACTGCCATTGCTCGAGATTCGGCTACTCGCGGGGCGGCAATGCCGCCAACAAGCGTGAACGATTCTGGGAAGCCGCCTTCGTATCTTTGGATCTCAGCGTCCGCCGCCCTCATGAACAACGGACCAGTCACCGGCACGCGACCGCGTGAAGTCGACATGAAATCGCACGACCGCTCACGAGATTCGTCGCCCTCGCGTAGGCCGTATCCCGCGGCGCAGCTTCAATCCTTGAGAAGCACCTTGATCAGCGATCTGTTGACGCGGATGTCGCCGTTATACTCGATGAATCCCAGTTCGCGAAACTTATTGAGAAACTGGCTGACCCTCGGACGGCTTGCACCGACCATCTGCGCGAGACTGGCTTGGCTCAGCCGCGGGATCACGGCGAGCGAAGCATCGTCTTTGTCGAAGTTGGCGAGCAGGAGAAGCGTTCGCGCGAGTCGCTTCTCACTCGAATTGAACAATTGATCGATCAGATCGTCCTCGATGCGCTTCGATCTCGCAAGCAGATGGGCAAGGAAGCTGTTGGAAAAGGCTTGATCGTCTCGGAGTAAACGGAGGACGAGCTTCTTTTCTATCTTCAGCACCGTCGCGGGCCCGATCGCGACCGCATCGCTCGGACGTTTGGACTGACCGGCGATGAGGCAGCCTTCACCGAAGAACTGACCGTTGCCGCATATCCCGATGATGGCTTCCTTACCGCTTACGGAGAACGCGACGAGCTTCACTTGGCCGGCGACTACGTAGAACAATGCTTCTGCAGAATCCCCCTGATTGTAGAAGATACTTTTGTCGTCAAGAAAATATTCCGCAGTTCCCGCGCCGAGATTTTGAAGAACCTCCCCAAAATCGATTTTCTTCAATGGCTTGCGAGGCATTATACCCGCCCTCCAATGCGAGTTCGGAAATATTAAGATTAAAATCCTTTTCTCGTCGTCAGTCATCCGTATATGATTCGGCTGAAGATTGGATCGACGCCTGGGTTTGGTACCTTTCAGTGATCCAATGCCTTGAGGATAAACGATAATTTTTTCGGATCAATGTTCTGTTTGGAACAGACACATAATGCTCGATTACGCTGACTGATTTCACCAGGGAAAACGACGAGTCTCGGAAATGAATTCGAGGCTAAATTTAACTTTTTTTACTTTTTTCGGAATAGACCCAGACATTTCAATGCTTCTGAAATGTCTCTCTAAGCAGTCCGCGTCCAATCGCAATTCGGCGCTACGCCGAAGGCGGACTGAAAGATTTCGTCTTCGGTTTTTCCACGCGACAAGGATGCTGGATAACGGGAGCGGACGACAGTACGGCCTGGGCACGAGCGAACCATTGCTCATCGAAATCGGTGATTTTTTTTGTTCGACTGGGTTCTTTCAAAAATGGAAGAGCGAAAGCGGTCTTTCGATCACACCGCATAGTGGAGACCGACGAGACGGCGCGCCGACATCTACGGCTCGCTCAAAGCAGAATTGGGGATGTTTCCCTATATTTCATCATCCTCTGCAGGCATTGTCTGCATCAGGTCACAGCGAGGTGGACACGATGTCGAAACGTCCGCACCGACCGATTGGCGGCCCTGGCAATATCAATCTTCGCGTACGTCTCAAGCAGTCCCGACCACGGGGAACCGAAGAAGTGGTCCTCGTCGTTCCGAACGAAGTCTTCCGCGAAGGTCTGAAAAGTGTTCTTTCAGGAAGCCGGATCAAGGTCGGCCTGTGCTTCGACAGCGTTACGGAGTTTCAGTCATCGCGGGATTCGCCCCGCGACGAAGCGATCGTGCTGATCGATTGCGCGACCGAGGCGGAGGTGGCGTCGATATCCGAACTCGCGGCCCAGTTTCAGAGCGAGACGTCGTCGATCCGGATCGTCGTGCTGGCAGGCCCGGAAGCGACCGGGCTCTGGCCGCTGGCCAATCTCGGCATCATCAACGCCTTCGTGCCGCGCAGCATCAGCACGTCGGCACTGGTCAACCTGCTCTACCTGGTCTGGGACGGCTTCGTCGTGACCCAGATGGGCGTCGTGCAGGCCATGAAGCATCAGCAGAGGCCGGAGCCGTTGCAGATCGAATGCCCGCAACCAGCCCGGACGGACGATGCCGGTCTCCTGAACGACATGAGAAGTCTCTCCAACCGAGAGCGGGAGATCCTCCTGCTTCTGACCAACGGGGCATCCAACAAGGAAATCGCCCGAAAGCTGAACATCGCTGAGGCGACGGTCAAGATTCACGTGAAGGGCGTGTTCCGCAAGATCGGAGCGGTGAATCGCACTCAAGCGGCGATCTGGGCGTTGATGCGGGCGGAAACCGAGCAGCCGATACCACTCCCGCTCTCCGCAACCCTGGACGTCGGTATCATGATCAACGGCGCCGCCTAGATGTGAGCTTTCAGGAGGTTGTCCATCCGGTCTGAACCGAGGAGGCTGGAGTTGCGAGGCTTCAGCTATGTCGGAGAGACCGGATGAACATCCATCAG